>PNJO01000037.1 GCA_013821905.1 Sphingopyxis sp.
AGCAAGTCAGCGCTACTCGCATAGCGCGCTGTAAGCCGGAACGCAAGGGGAACAACAATCCGGACTGGACATTCTTCCGTAGAGAAAATCCCTTTCCTACATTTCACCCATATGGTTCATTCTGTCGGTTTCACCCAACCGAAAGGACGAATCGATGGACGACGCCACGCCCAATCCCGCCGACATCCCCGCCCCCGGCAGCTATCACTGGACACCCAAACTCCAGCGCGCATTTCTGGAGAGCCTCGCGACCACCGGGTCGGTGAAGATCGCCAGCACCTCGGTCGGTATGTCGCCGCGCGCCACCTACGACCTTCGGCACAAGCCGCAGGGCGCGGCGTTCAAGCTCGGCTGGGCGGCGGCGGTGCTGATCGCGCGCGGGCGGCTCGCCGACGAGCTGCTCGACCGCGCGATCTGGGGGCATGACGAGATGACCACCGTCTATCGCGAGGAGGACCGCAGCCTCTATAAACGCCGCCGCATCGAATCGCGCCTCGGCCTCGCGATGCTCGCGCGGCTCGACCGCATGGTCGAAACGCGGGCGCAGGCGGGCGAGGAAATGCTCGCACAGATCGTCGCCGGCGACTGGCCGGGCTTCCTGTCGCTGTTCGACATGGACGCCGACAACAAGGATGCCGAGGGGCATAATGCCGCCCTCGCCCTCTGGCTCGCCGGCCGCGACAACCGCGCCAACCCGCTCACCACCCTCTGGCGCGGCAGTGCAATCGCGAATGAAGTTGCGCAGATTTCCGCCGATTCCGACGAAGCGGCCGAGGCCGAACCGAGCCCGGAGGAAGCGGCCGCCGCGATGACGGTGTGGCACGACGACGTCACCGGCGAGCTGCGCACCAACTTCCCCCCGCCCGACGGCTTCCTCGGCATCGAGGAAGGCCGGTTCGGCCATGAGGATTATGAACGCACGCTCGACGGGGACGAGAAAATCGCCTGGGAAGCCGCGCTGGCGAAAATCCATGCCCCGCTGCGCAAGGCCGGCGAGGCCGCGCGCCGCGCCTTTTTCGCGCTGCCCGACGCCGCCAACGACACCACCGACGACTCTGGCAACGACTCCGCCGCCACCCCCGCACCCGGCCACCGCGAAGCGCGCAAAAGCGCCAGCGGCTGAACTTCATATAAAGAATTCTTTATATCGCTGTTGACAAGCGACGCGGCCGGCCTATCCTGAAGGCTGTCGAGGTTCTTCGCGGTCGCCCGGCGGCCGCGAAGCTAAGACGGGAAGCCGGTGGGTCCCGAACGGGGCGAATCCGGCGCTGCCCCCGCAACTGTGAGCGGCGAGCGGCGGTCACCAAGTGTCACTGGTTCGGCAAGGAACCGGGAAGGCCCGACCGCAGCACGGACCCGCGAGCCAGGAGACCTGCCTCGTCAGATACGTCCTCCGGCGGGGTGTCCGGGCTGGCCGCTCGCATGGCTGCGCCCCGTCTTGTCCTGGGGTGCGGGTCCCCGTGCCGTCGCGTCCGTCCGCCGCCCCTTGCCCAACGCAAGGTGCTGAAACCATGACTGTCGCTGTCGCCACCCTCGGCTTCCCCCGCATCGGCCTTCGCCGCGAGCTCAAGTTCGCGCTCGAATCCTATTGGGCGGGCAAGTCGACCCTCGCCGACCTCCAGACCGCCGCCGCGGGGCTCCGCGCCGTGGGTTGGGGCCGCCAGAAAGCGCTCGGCGCCGACATCCTGCCCTCGAACGACTTCTCGCTCTACGACCATGTCCTCGACCTCAGCGCGCTGATCGGCGCGGTTCCGGCCCGCTACGACTGGGCGGGCGAGACCGTCGATCCCGACCTCTATTTCGCCATGGCCCGCGGCGCGCAGGCCCCCGCCAGCTGCGGCCATGCCCACGACACGACCGCGATGGAAATGACCAAATGGTTCGACACCAACTATCATTTCCTCGTTCCCGAACTCGCCGCGGGCCAGACGTTCCGCATCGCCTCGACCAAGATCTTCGACGAATATGAGGAAGCGAAGGCGCTCGGCTATGCGACCCGCCCCGTCCTGCTCGGCCCGGTCTCCTGGCTGATGCTCGCCAAGGGCAAGGCGGTCGAACCGCTCGCCCTGTTGCCGCAGCTCCTCGACACCTATGCCGATATCCTCGCCCGCCTCGCCGCGCTCGGCGCCGACTGGGTCCAGATCGACGAACCCTGCCTCGTCCTCGACCTCACCGACGCGCAGCGCACCGCGTTCGAGCGCGCCTATGCCCGCCTCGCCACCCGCGGACCGAAGCTGATGCTGACCACCTATTTCGGCGGCCTCGGCGACAATCTCGATCTCGTCGCCGACCTCCCCGTCCACGGCCTCCACCTCGACCTCGTCCGCGCCCCCGACCAGCTCGAACCCGCGCTGGCAAGGCTCCAGCCGCACGTCCTGCTTTCGCTCGGCGTGATCGACGGCCGCAACATCTGGCGCGCCAACCTTCCCGACCTCTACTGGCGCCTCAAGGACCTGGCGGCGAAACGCGACCTCATCCTCGCGCCCTCCTGCTCGCTCCTCCACGTCCCCGTCGACCTCGCGCTCGAAACCGGCCTCGACCCCGAAATCGCACAGTGGCTGAGCTTCGCGGCGCAAAAGGTCGAGGAACTCGCCGCGCTCGCCAGGGCGCTGAACGACGGCGAGGACGCCAGCTTCGCCGCCTTCTCCGCCTCGCGCATCGCCGCGGTCGCGCGCCAGACGTCACCGAAAATCCACGATGCGCAGGTTGCCCAGCGCATCGCCGCCATCGACGAGCACGACACGCACCGCGCCGCGCCCTTCGCCGCCCGCCGCGAAGCCCAGCAACGGCGCCTGAACCTTCCGGCCTACCCCACCACCACCATCGGCAGCTTCCCGCAGACCCCCGAGGTCCGCAAGGCACGCGCCGCGCATCTCAAGGGCGAGATCGACGACGCGGCCTATGCGCAGTATCTCCGCGTCGAAACGCGCGCCGCGGTCAAATGGCAGGAGGAAATCGGCCTCGACGTCCTCGTCCACGGCGAGTTCGAGCGCAACGACATGGTGCAATATTTCGGCGAACAGCTCGCCGGCTTCGCCTTCACCCGCGCCGGCTGGGTGCAAAGCTATGGTTCGCGCTGTGTCCGTCCGCCGATCCTCTACGGCGACGTTTCGCGCCCCGCACCGATGACCGTCGACTGGTGGCGTTACGCCCAGGACCAGACCGACCGCCCGATGAAGGGCATGCTCACCGGCCCCGTCACCATCCTCAACTGGTCCTTCGTCCGCGACGACCAGCCGCGCGCGGCAAGCTGCCGCCAGATCGCGCTCGCGATCCGCGACGAAGTGCAGGATCTCGAAGCCGCCGGCGCCGCGGTCATCCAGATCGACGAGGCCGCGCTGCGCGAAGGCCTGCCGCTGCGCCGCTCCGAATGGCAGCATTATCTGGACTGGGCGGTCGAAAGCTTCCGCATCGCCTCTTCGGGCGTCCGCGACGAAACGCAGATCCACACCCATATGTGCTATTCGGAGTTCAACGACATCATCCGCGCGATCGGCGCGATGGATGCCGACGTCATCTCGATCGAGACCGCGCGGTCGCAGATGGAGCTGCTCGATGCCTTCGCCTCCTACGCCTATCCGAACGAGGTCGGCCCCGGCGTCTATGACATCCACAGCCCCCGCATCCCGGCGGAGCGCGAGATGACCGACCTGCTGACGCTCGCCGCGAAGCATGTCCCCGCGGCGCAGATCTGGGTGAACCCCGACTGCGGACTCAAGACGCGCAAGTGGGACGAGGTGCGCCCCGCGCTCGTCGCGATGGTCGCCGCGGCGAAGTCGATGCGCGCCCGCGCGCTGGTGAAGGAGGCCTATCTTGCCAAATGATGCGGCCCACGAAGCCATGCCGGCGGGCCAGCCCGCCGTCCGGGTCACCGCGATGCCCGCCAATGCCAATGTCTATGGCGACATATTCGGCGGCTGGCTGATGGCCCAGATGGACCTTGCCGCCTCGTCGGTCGCGTCGCTCCATGCGCGCGGCCGCGCGGTGACGATCTCGGTGGAAGGCATGTCCTTCCACCGCCCCGTCTTCGTCGGCGACGAGGTGTCGGTGTTCGGCCGGCTGGTCAAGGTCGGCCGCACCTCGATGCACGTCGAGGTCGAAACCTGGGCGCGCGACCGGCACGCGGAGGAAGCGCACAAGGTGACGCAGGCGATATTCATCTTCGTCGCCGTCGGGCCGGACCGTCGGCCCCGCGCCGTGCGGCCGATCGAATGCTAGACCGCGCCAACCCCCATCTGGACCGCCCCGCGCAGCCGTTCGGCATCGCGCGACGGCGGCAGGCCGAAGGCGCGGCTATATTCGCGGCTGAACTGCGACGCGCTTTCGTAACCGACCGAATAGGCCGCGCGGCTCGCCTCGGCGCCGCCGGCGAGCAGGCGGCGGGCCGCGTGGAGGCGCAGCGTCTTCTGAAACTGCAGCGGGCTCATCGCGGTCGCGGCCTTGAAATGACGGTGGAAGGAGGCGACGCTCATCCCCGCAATCTCGGCAAGCGTCGCGGTCGGCAGCATCTTCTCATAATGGTCGTGCATCCACAGGATCGCGCGCCGCACCCGCGACAGCCGGCTGTCCTCCTGCGCGACCGCACACAACTGCGCGCCGAGCGGCCCCTGCAGCAGGCGATAGAGGATCTCGCGCTCGCGCATCGGGGCGAGCATTGCGATATCGCCCGGCCGGTCGAGCAGCGACAGCAGGCCCGCCCAGGCCTCGACCAGTTCTTCCGTCACCGACGCGACGGCAAAGCCCGCCAGGTCGCCGCGCGGCGCGTTGCCGATCGCCCCCGGATCCATGCCGGCGATCAGGTCGGCGAGCGCGCTCCGGTCGATGCGCAGCGCCGCGGCGATATAGGGCTTGTCGGGGGTCGCCTCGACCACCCGCCCGACCGCGGGCAGGTCGAGCGAGGCGACGAAATAGCTCGACGCATCATATCGCAGCACCCGGTCGCCGATCACGACCTGCTTCGTCCCTTGCAGGATCAGGCAGGTCACGGGTTCGTAAACCGTCGCGACCCCGCTCGTCGGCGCGCATTGCGTCGCGACGACCAGCCGGGGAACCGGCGTCTCATAATAGGGCGAAACCGCGTGCGGCATCACCTGCGCGCACATTGCATCGAGTCTGTCCTGCATCTCCCCCACATCGGATGCCGCGCGCGCGCGTGCAAGGCACCCCGCAGCAGCCGGCAATCGTTTGATAGGATCAGGCAAGCACATGCCATGATCGGGCAGCGCCGCGGCGGACGCACCGCCTATCTTGGTCGCAGCAGGGCCCGCCCCTCCGCCCTGCCCCATCCAAGGAGTATTCCATGACCCAGTTCAACGCGAAATCGACCACCGACGACGTGCTTTCGGGCATCGACCTCTCGGGCAAGCGCTTTCTCGTCACCGGCGTCTCGGCCGGGCTCGGCGTCGAGACTGCCCGCGCGCTCGTCGCCCACGGCGCCGATGTCGTCGGCGCCGCCCGCGACCTCGCCAAGGCCGAGAGCGCGACCGGCGAAGTGCGCGACGCCGCGGCGAAGAGCGGCGGCAGCTTCGAGATCATCAAGCTTGACCTCGCCTCGCTCGCCAGCGTCCGCGCCGCCACCGATGCGCTCGTCGCCGACGGCCGTCCGTTCGACGTCGTCATCACCAATGCCGGCGTGATGGCCGCGCCCTTCGGCAAGACCGCCGACGGCTTCGAAACGCAGTTCGGCACCAACCACCTCGGCCACTTCACCTTCGTCAATCGCATCGCTTCGCTGATCAAGGACGGCGGCCGGCTCGTCAGCCTCGCCTCGTCAGGGCACCGCTTCTCCGACGTCAACCTTGCCGATCCGAATTTCGATGCGGGCGATTATGATCCGTGGATCGCCTATGGCCGTGCGAAGACCGCGAACATCCTCTTCGCGGTCGAATTCGACCGCCGCCACAAGCATCGCGGCGTGCGCGCGACCGCGCTCCATCCGGGCGGCATCCACACCGAGCTGGCGCGCCACCTCGACGACGGCGCGCTCGAAGCCCTGCTCGAACAGATCAACGCCACCGCGCGCGCGACGGGCGGCGAGGAGTTCGAATTCAAGTCGATCCCGCAGGGCGCCGCTACTTCGGTCTGGGCGGCGGCGGTCGCCGATCCGGCCGAGGTCGGCGGGCGCTACCTCGAGGATTGCCACGTTGCCGAACTGGTCGAGGGCGACGGGCTGCGGGCCGGCGTCCGCGCCTATGCGCTCGACCCCGACAATGCGAAGGCATTGTGGGCGAAGAGTGAGGAGATGGTCGGCGAACGTTTCTGATCGCCTGCCGACGAACGACAGGGGCGAGCGGCCGACCGGCGGCTCGCCCCTGCCGCATGCCTGGGGTCAACCTTGACTTTTCGGCCAAAAAGACCCATATTGCCTTCGCTAACGTCGCCTGCGACGGAATTTGACGGCCCTCTGGGCACTATCTTCCCTTCACACGCTACCAGCTTCAGCAGCGCTTCTGCTGCTGGATTCCCGTTTCTCGTGAAAGGAAACACCCCATGCCGATCGGCACCGTAAAATTCTTCAACGCCGACAAGGGCTATGGCTTCATCGAGAATGAAGACGGCTCGGGCGACAGCTTCGTCCACATCACCGCGGTCCAGGCTGCCGGGATGGACACGCTCCAGAAAGAACAGCGCGTCTCCTACGAACTCGAAACCGGCCGCAACGGCAAGGTTTCGGCGGTCAACCTCCAGCAGGCCTGACCCTCGATCATCCCGCATGGCGGGTCGGGTGTCGCAGTCGCGCATCCGCCTGCCATCCGGCGATGCCGCCGCGTCCCTCGAGGGCGCTTTCCCGTCAACCTCCAACCGAATTTCTTTCACTTAAATCAAAGATAAAGATGATGACTATGTTCAATAATAATTCGATTTTCCCTGCTCTGTCCGCCCTGTCTCTGGCCGGTAAGACAATGACGGAAAATCCGCCGCGCCGCCGTCGCCCGACGCTGTCGCGCCGCGAACTCCGGCGACTGATCGCCGATATGGTCGATTGACCTGAACCCGAAGGAAGCAGCCATGTCGGCCACGATCGAATTCTACCGCACGCAGGCCGAAAAATGCACGGCCGAGGCCGAGGCATCGACGCTGACCCAGGTCCGCGATCGCAACCTCCGCGCCGCCGCGGCATGGCAGGCGATGGCCGACAAGCTGCTCCAGACCGAGTTACTGCGCGCCCAGAAGGATCGAATCGCAGCGGCGAAAAGCGCCTGAGCGGAGCTCCTTCGCCGGCGCTCACTCCACCGACAGAAACGCCGTCACCGTCAAACGGCCATTTTGCGGATCCGGCGACAGCTTCGCATCGGGCGAAATCGCCCCGCTGTGCAGATTGCTGCTGCGATAGAGCAGCGCCCGGTTATAGCGCGCCGGAACCACCCGCAGACATTCGAACAGGGGCGTATCGCCCGCGACATAGGCCGCCGGCGGCTGCCCGCGGTGGCGCAGCTCGGTATCGAGATGCCGAAAATAGAGTTCGCGCCGCGCCTCGTCGATCGTCTCGAACCCCGTTGCCCGGTGGCGAAAAAAGGCCGTGCCATCACCATCGCCGGGCGCCAGATAATGGACGAGCGCGATGCGGTCCGCCGTGAACGCATCGACATGCGGCAGCCGCTGCGCGACCTGCAGCGCCTCGGCGGGGGTCGATACGATCGAAAAGCTCGCGTCGATCACCGTTACCGGCCCGCGCCGCCCGAACGCCTGCGCCGCCGCAGCGGCAATCAGCGGCAGCTGCGTTTCCAGATAGGCGGGCGGCAGCGCAGCGCGTACGCCCGGATAATGGTGGGGCGCCGGCCCGAAAGCCGCCGCTCCGGCCGCGGCACGCAGCGCGTCGGGATCGGGTGCAAAATCGTCGAGGATACAGAGCGGCTGCGCCTCGTCGCCGATAATGTGGAACCTCGACCGCATCAGCATATCATGTCTGCTCACGCAGCCGCGATCAAGATGGACAGCACCGGCGAGCGCAGCATAGAAAGCGCCATGACCACGCCCGCCGCCACCGCCTTCCGCCCCGACCGCGTCCGCCTCGCCGCCGTGCAATATGGTCTGCGCGGCATTGCGGCGCCCGAAGATCTCGAACGCCAGGTCGAATATTTCATCCTCTCGGCCGCCGACTATGGCTGCGACTTCATCACCTTTCCCGAGCTGTTCCCGATGCAGCTGCTGTCGGCCGGCGAGCGCCTGCCCGCCGTCGCCGCGATGGAACGCATCGACGCGCTCACCCCGCGTTTCGTCGCCTTCATGGCCGATCTCGCCGTCCGCTATCGCATCAACATAGTCGGCGGTTCGCATCCCGTCCGCATCGAAACCGGCGCGATGCGCAACCGCGCGCATATCTTCCTCCGCAACGGCATCATCCACCACCGCGACAAGCTGCACCCCACGCCGTCCGAACGCGACGCCTGGGGCATCGAGGGCGGAACCGCGCGCGACGCCGACGTGATCGAGACCGACTGCGGCCCGATCGGCGTCATGATCTGTTACGACAGCGAGTTTCCCGAGCTCTCCCGCCGCCTAATCGATCAGGGCGCCGAAATCCTCTTCGTCCCCTATTGCACCGACGACCGCCGCGGGCATCTGCGCGTCCGCTATTGCTGCGCCGCGCGGGCGGTCGAGAACCAATGCTATGTCGTGACCGCGGGGGTCACCGGAAACCTGCCCAACGTCTTCAACATGGACATCCACCACGCCGAAAGCGCGATCCTGACCCCCTCGGACATGCCCTTTGCGCGCGACGGCATCGCTGCCGGGGTCACGCCGAACAGCGAGGGCATGGCAATCGCCGACCTTTCGCTCGCCGACCTGCGGCAAGCGCGAGCCAATGGCGCCGTCCGCAACCTCGCCGACCGCCGCATCGACCTCTACCGCGTCGACTGGAACGACTAGGGGCGCCGGTGTGACCCGGCGCCCCTTAATGGTGTCGCAGGTGCGATACGATCAGATACCCTGACCGCCCGACACTTCGATCCGCTGCGCGGTGACCCAGCGATTGTCCTCCGACAGCAGGCTCGCGACCATCGGCCCGATATCGTCGGCGACGCCGACCCGGCCCAGCGCGGTCATGCTGGCGAAGAACTGGTTGAACTCGGGCGTGTCGCGCACCGCGCCGCCGAAGAAGTCGGTCTCGATAGCGCCCGGCGCCACCGTGTTGACCGCGATGCCGCGCTTGCCGAACTCCTTTGCCATATAGAGGCTCAGGATTTCGACCGCGCCCTTCACCGCCGAATAAGCCGACCAGCCCTCGGCCGACACGCGCGTCAGGCCCGACGACAGGTTCACGATCCGGCCGCCGTCGGCGAGGAGCGGGAGCATTTGCTGGGTCAGGAAGAACACGCCCTTGAAATGCACATCGACGAGGCGGTCGAACTGCTCCTCGGTCGTGTCGGCGATCATCGCGAAATCGCCGTGACCGGCGTTGTTCACCAGATGGTCGAAACTGTCGCGGCCCCAGTCGGCGCGCAGCAGCTTTGCCAGATTCTCCGCGAAGGGCGCGAATTCGGCGACGCGGCCGGTGTCGAGTTGCAGCGCGGCGGCCTTGCGGCCCATCGCGCGAATTTCGGCGACGACGGCGTCGGCGGCTTCGGCATTGCTGTGGTAGGTCAGGATGACATCGCCGCCGCGACGGGCGATGCTGAGCGCCATATTGCGGCCGAGACCGCGGCTGGCACCGGTAACGAGGCTGATCTTGGTCATGGTCTTCACTCCTTGGCTTGATTGCCCCATTGTTGTGCCCGCCAAACCCGTCCCTGTGTTGCCCCTCTCTTTTCAATTCTTGCCTGATTCTCCAAATCGCGTGCAGCAGGTCGCCCGATAGGGTAAAGTGGGCGCATGACCGATCTGCTCCACGTCGTCCGCCGCTACACCGACGCGCATGTCGGGCCCGACGGCATCGCGCCGACACCGATTCCCGGCCTGTCGACGATCCGCGCACTCGCGCCGAGCGACATCGCCTATGCCATCTCACGCCCGCTCGTCGCGCTCGTCGTACAGGGCGCGAAGCATGTGACGATGGGCACGCAGGGCTTCGCCTTCGGTGCGGGGGAATCGCTGCTGATCACCGCTGATGTCCCGACCGTCAGCCAGATCACCCGCGCCAGCATTGTTGCGCCCTATTACTCCTTCGTCCTCGAACTCGATCCCGCGATCATCGCCGACCTTTCGGCCGAGATGAAGGCGGCCCAAGCGAGCGACGACGCGCCCGTCCGCATCGACACGACCGACGCCGAGGTCGCCGACGCTGCCGCACGCCTTATCCGCCTGCTCGATCGTCCCGCTTCGGTCCCGCTGTTGCAGGCGCAACTCGTCCGCGAGCTGCATTACTGGCTGCTCGCGGGGCACCACGGTGCGGCGATCCGCCGGCTCGGCTGGCCCGACGGCCATGTCCCGCGCATCGCACGCGCGGTTGCGATCCTGCGGAGCGACTATGCGCGGCCGATTCCGGTCGAACGGCTCGTCGCGGCGGCGGGCATGTCACCCTCCTCCTTTCACCAGCACTTCAAGGCAGTGACCTCGCTCTCGCCGCTCCAGTTCCAGAAGCATCTGCGCCTGATCGAGGCGCGGCGCCTGATGCTCGCGGAGGGTGCGAACGCCAGCAGCGCGGCCTTCACCGTCGGCTATGAAAGCGTGCCGCAGTTCACCCGCGAATATCGCCGCATGTTCGGCCTTCCGCCGGTGCAGGACACGCGCGTCGCAAGGGGCAAGCTGCTCGCGGCCTGAGCCATGCTCAATCCCCCTTGCGCGACCTTCCGCTTACGTTAAGGTCAGTTTCAAACCGCAACTGGAGAGAGTGATTCATGGCCCTTCCCCCGATCTTCGACCGCCTGCGCCTGCCCGTCATCGGCTCGCCGCTGTTCATCGTGTCGGGGCCCGATCTCGTCATCGCGCAGTGCAAGGCGGGCATCGTCGGCAGTTTCCCTGCCTTGAACGCGCGCCCGCAGTCACTGCTCGACGAATGGCTGCACCGGATCACCGAGGAGCTTGCGGCTTGGGACCGCGCCAATCCCGACCGCCTCTCGGCGCCCTTCGCGGTCAACCAGATCGTTCACAAGTCGAACGACCGGCTCGAACAGGACATCGCGACCTGCGAGAAATGGAAGGTGCCGATCACCATCACCTCGCTCGGCGCGCGTGAGGAGCTCAACCAGGCCGTCCACGGCTGGGGCGGCATCACGCTCCACGACATCATCGACGACCGCTTCGCGCGCAAGGCGGTGGAAAAGGGCGCCGACGGGCTGATCCCCGTTGCGGCGGGTGCGGGCGGCCATGCCGGCCGCCAGTCGCCGTTCGCGCTGGTGCAGGAAATCCGCGAATGGTTCGACGGCCCGATCGCATTGTCGGGCGCGATCGGCCACGGCCGCTCGATCCTCGCCGCGCAGGCGTGCGGCGCCGATCTTGCCTATATCGGCAGCGCCTTCATCGCGACCGCCGAGGCCAATGCCGAGGACCGCTACAAGAACGGGATCGTCGAGGGGCGCGCGGGCGACATCGTCTATTCGAACCTCTTCACGGGCGTGCACGGCAATTATCTCCGCCAGTCGATCGTCGCCGCGGGTATGGACCCCGACAATCTTCCCGAGGGCGACCTCAAGACGATGAACTTCGGCTCGGGCGGCAACACCAAGGTGAAGGCGTGGAAGGACATATGGGGCTCGGGACAGGGCATCGGTTCGGTCACCGCAGTGCGCCCGGTCGCCGAATTCGTCGCCGAGCTCGAAGCGCAATATCTCGCGGCCCGCCGCGAACTTGAGGCAAAGGTCAGGCTCTAATCATTCCGAACAAGCGGTCGATCGCGTCGTCCAGATACGGCCGGTCGGCGAAGAGCCGCATCGGATCACGGCGGTTCAGCCAGAAGCTGCCGCCGTGCCGGTCGGTCAGCGCGCGCCGCGTCACGTCCTGCAACAGGCCAAGCCGCATAACGGCGGTGCGCCGCGCGAGGCGGATGTCGACCGGCGCCTGCACCGCAAAATGCGCCCTCACCCGTTCGACGCGCTCCGCGACCACATCGCTATAGCCATGATGCGGGCCGCGATGGAGCGCATGTCCCGATTGCAACGCGGCGTCCTCACAGGCCGGCAACACCAGCCCGTTGCGCGCGAAATGCTGGAGCATGAAGCCCTCGTCGCGCAAATGCTCGAACATCGTCGCCATTTGCGGCCGCTGCAGCAGCGCGATCGGGACCAGATGGTGGCGCTGGAACCCCGTGCGCGGCGGCGGCGCCCCCTGCCACCCGCGCCGCCTCAATGCCCCCCGCCGAACTCGACCAGCACCAGCGACCGTCCGCTCACGCCCGTCTGCGGCGACAGCGTGACCCACTCGCCGGCGTCGAGCCCCCGCACGCGTTCGGTCCGGCCGATCGGGCCATTGAGCATGATGTCGAGCGCGAGCCGGGCGAGCCGCTTCACCATCTCCGCCACCGTCCATCCGCGCGGCAGCCTTCCCTCGAGTTCCTGTCCCGCGAACAATGCGAGACCGCGCGTGGTGACCCTGTCGCCCTCGGCCGTATCGCGATGCCGGAACGCTACCAGATGCAGCACCGGCGGCATGCCGCTGACCAGCATTTCGGCAACCGAGGCCCGAAATTGCGGCGCGTCGGACCAGAGTTTCGCCGGCGACCAGAAGATGTGGCTCGCGTCGAACAGGTCGATCGCCAGCACCAGCATCTTGAAAAATTCGCGCAGCCGTTCGGGGCGGTCATCGGCCCCGGCGTCTCCTGCGTTCGGCTCGGGCAGGAATATCCAGCACCGCCCGCCCGCGCGCCAGTCCTGCGGCAGGCTCGCGGCGAGCAGGCTCGTCGACGGATCGGCAGGGTCGGCCATATCGAGTGCCGCGTCCCCCGCCGGACCTGCCGTCACCGAAAAGGATCCGAAACTCAACCGGAATCGCGGCGCCCTACTCCCAACATCGCCAGCGTCTTCGGCCAGCCGTTCAGGCCGCAATCCCATGCGCCGGATCGCCTGTTCCAGCGCGCCCGCATCGGCGTGCTGGAGCGCCGGCCCGACGATCAGGGCAAAGGGTTCGGGAGGAACCGGAAGGATCCGGGCATCGGCACTGACGACATTCATGGGCTGGTCGACCTTTGTCTGCCGCCCACAGCATCGCAAGACTTGTCGCAATGTTCAAACGCTTATTCGGACATGTCCGAAAGTTAACGTCCGAGCGCGAACGCTAGATCGCCACCTGGCTTCCCAATTCCACGACGCGATTGGTCGGCAGGCGGAAATATTCCATCGCGCTTTCCGAATTGCGCAGCATCCACGCGAACAGCTTTTCGCGCCAGATCGGCATGCCCGGCTTGCTCGCCGCGATCAGCGTCTGGCGCGACAGGAAGAAACTTGTCTCGATCATCTTGAACTCGCCGCCGCAGCTCGTCACGCGCGTCAGCGCCTCGGGCACATCGATCGGCTGCATAAAGCCATAGTTGAGCACGAGGCGGTGGAAACCCTGCCCCAGATCCTCGAGCAGGCAGAATTTCTCCTCGGGCACGAACGGCACGTCGGCGATCTTGATCGTCAGCAGGATGATCCGCGTGTGCAGCACCTTGTTGTGCTTGAGGTTGTGGAGCAGCGCGTGCGGCACGCCGTCGCTGCTCGACGTCATGAACACCGCGGTGCCCGGAACGCGCGTCGCGCTGTTCGCCGCCGATTTCACGAACACCGGGATCGGCATCGCGCCCTCGGCCATTTCCTGCTGCATCAGCTTGCGCCCGCGCGACCAGGTCGTCAGCAGCGTGAAGATGGTCAGGCCGATCGCCAGCGGCACCCAGCCGCCGTCGGGCACCTTGATCAGGTTGGCGCCGAAATAGGCGACGTCGACGATGAAGAAGACCGCAAGTACCGGCAGCGCCTTCCAGGCCGGCCACTTCCACAGCGTGAAGAGCACCACCGACAGCAGGCAGGTATCGATGAACATCGCGCCCGTCACCGCGATGCCATAGGCGGCGGCAAGATTGCTCGACGATCCGAAGAACAGGACGAGGATGATGACCATCACCATCAGCCCCCAGTTGACCATCGGGATATAGATCTGCCCCTGCGCCGACGCGCTCGTATGCTCGACGCGCAGGCGCGGCATGAATCCCAGCTGGATCGCCTGCTGGGTCAGCGAGAAGGCGCCCGAAATCACCGCCTGGCTCGCGATGATCGTCGCCGCGAGCGCGAGGAGGACGACCGGGACGCGCCAGGCGTCGGGCATCATCTGGAAAAAGGGATCGGAGATGAGTTCGGCGCGCGGTCCGACGTCGGCGGCGAGCACCATCGCGCCCTGCCCCATATAGTTGAGCATCAGTGCCGGCAACACAAAGGCCAGCCACGACAGGCCGATCGGCCCGCGCCCGAAATGCCCCATATCGGCATAAAGCGCCTCGGCGCCCGTCACTGCCAACACCACCGCGCCGAGCGCGATGAAGGCGGTAAAGCCGTCGATGTAGAAGAAGCGCAGCGCGTTCACCGGGTTCAGCGTTTCGACGATGATCCACGGATTGTCGGCGATGTGGATGATGCCCAGCGTCGCCAGCATCAGGAAATAGGCGAGCATGATCGGCCCGAACAACGCCCCGACCTTCGCCGTCCCGCGCGCCTGGATCGCGAACAGTCCGATCAGGATCGCAAGCGCGATCGGCACGATATAGGGTCCGAAACCGGGGTTCACATATTCGAGCCCCTCGGTCGCCGACAACACCGACATCGCGGGCGTGATCATCGAGTCGCCATAGAAAAGCGCGGTCGCGAACACGCCGAGCAGCACGATCGGCCAGGTCCAGCGCTTGCCTTCCGACTGGCGGCTGATCAGCGCGAGCAGCGCCAGGCTGCCCCCTTCGCCCTTGTTGTCGGCCTTCATGATCGTCATGACATATTTGAACGTCACAACGAGCATCATCGACCAGAAGACGAGGCTGAGCACACCATAGACGTGCAGCCGGTCGGGCTCGATCGGATGATGGCCGGAAAAGGTCTCACGGAACGCGTAGAGCGGGCTGGTACCAATGTCGCCGAAAACGACGCCGATAGCCCCGACGGCAAGCTTCAGCTTGCCGTCGCTATGATGTCCGTGGCCGTAATGGGCCGTTTCGGCGGCGGCAGTCGCAGCGCTCCCCGCGCTACTTGCCGTCTCTGGCGACTCAGCAGTCATTTCGGGCCTTTAGACGAGCCGGAGCTTCAGGAATAGGTTCCAAATCGGGACGCACTCTAAGGAACCGCCGCCTCGGCGGGCGGCGGTGGCGGGCCCATCGCGGCGCGCAGCTGGCCGAGCCGCATTTCAAGGTCCGCGCGCCACGGCGCGCCTTCGGGACTACGCGCGAGAAGCTGGCTCCACACCGCCTCTGCGCCCTTGAGGTCCCCGGTCTGTGCCATCGCCAGCCCGGCGAAGAAAGGCGGCCCCGGATGCGTCGGATCACGCTTCGCGGCCTCCTCGAAGGCCAGCGCCGCGGCGGGCGACATGACCCCGCCGCCATGCGCGACGAGCGCATTGCCGAGCCCGACCCACAGGTCGACATTGTCGGGATACTTCTCCAGCCCCTTTTCGAGCGTCCGCGCCGCAAGCTCGGTCTTGCCGGTGCGCGCCAGGCCGTCAGACATCGCGATCCATTGCGCCGCGGGGCCAAAACGGTCGGCCATACCTTGCTGACGATCGGTGATCGCCTCGCCGAACCCTTCGGGCTCGGCCGCCCGCGCGACCGGCTTGCCGGCCAGCGACGGACTGCCCTGCAGCGCATAGCCTGCAAGCCCCAGCATGATCGCCGCCGCCGCAAGCGGACGCGCGCCGGTGGGCAGCCGCCCGAGCCAGAAAATCCCTGCGATCGTCAGCGCCGCGGCGAGCATGACCCACAGCCAGATCATGCCGCGTCCCCGCTCTCGTCGTCGCCGCGGCGGAACCGGCCGAACGCCAGCCAGCCGCCCAGCGCGAGAAAGGCCAGCGGCCCCAGCCAGAGCAACGCGGTCGCGGCGTCGAACGGCGGGTCATAGCTCACCCAATTGCCATAGCGCGCGACGAGCCATTTGCGGATCGCGTCGGGGCTTTCGCCCGCCGCGATTTTCGTGCGCACCTCGTGCCGCATGTCGCCGGCGAGCGGCGCGTCGCTGTCGGCGATCGATTGCCCCTGGCAGACGAGGCAGCGCAGCGTGTCCATCAGCGCCTTGGCCTGCGCTTCCTTCGCCGGGTCGCCCAGCTGCTGATAGGCGTAGGGCGCCGGCGGCAGGCGATCCTGCGCCGCCAGCGGCGCCGCGATCACGCCGAACAGGGCAAAGGCGGCGAGGCGCAGGCTCACTTCATCGCCTCCAGCTTGGCGACGATCTCGGGCACCTGCTCGGCCAGGATCACGCCCTGGATCTGTTCGCGGATGATGCCCTTGCCGTCGACCAGGAAGGTTTCGGGGACGCCCGACGAGCCGAGCGCGATCTGGACGCCGCTCTGCATGTCCGACCCGACGCGGTCGAACGGATTGCCATATTCGTTCAGGAAAGCCGCAACATCCTCGGGCCGATCGCGGATTGCGATGCCGTCGATCGGCACGCCCGCGCGCTTCAGCGCCTCGAGCTGCGGCGCCTCGGCGCGGCAGGGGATGCACCAGCTCGCAAAGACATTCACCAGCCGAGGCCGGCCGTCGGCAAGCTGGCTGCTCTTCAGTCCCGCGACCCCCGCGGTCGCGGGCGGCAGGTCGAACAGCGGCATCGGCTTGTCGATCCATTGCGACTGGATCAGCGTCTCGGGCGGCGTCATCAGCCGATAGATGAAGGCGCCGAACAACAGCCCCATGATCGCCAAAGGCACGAAAAGGACCCAGCGATTCTTCATGGCGCGAAACGTTCCTCTGCCTTGCGCGCGCGCCGCACGCGCCACATTGCCAAAAGCTGCGCGCGGCCGAGCAGCGACAGCGCCGCCCCCAGCGCGATCAGCCCGCCGCCGAGCCATATCCACCACACCAGCGGCTTCCACCACAGGCGCAGCTGATAGCGATCGGCGCGCCCGTCGTCGCTCGTCACCGGCTGACCGAGCACCACATAAAGCTGCCCGCCCGGCCGCGTCAGCAACGCCGCCTCGTTGGTCTCGGTCGGCGCGGTGCCGAGCAGCCCGGGAAACATCCGCGATTCAGGGTGCATGGTAAAGGACGCACCGCCCGCCGTCGTTGCGACCAGCGTGCCGCGCAGCGCCGTATAGTTCGGCCCGGCCGTCGGCTTCACATCGACGAACTTCACCGAAAAATCGCCGACCTTCACGACCTCGCCCGGCGCGGCGGCGACCAGCCTTTCCTTGATGAAGGCGCTCTCCGCCCCCATCCCCGCGAGCGCGACGGCGACCCCGAAATGCGCGACCACCATGCCCCATGTGGGCAGCGGGGTGCGGCGCAGGTTGCGGCCCCACAGCGGCGCGAGGCTCGCGACCGCGACCACCCCCGCTACTGTCATGCCGAGCAGCGGCAACAGGCCGATCTTGCCACCGAAAATCGCGAGCAGCACCAGCACAAGCGCACCCGCGAACACGGCGAGCGGCAGCCGCGACCAGAGCTTGCGGCCGTCGTCCTTGCGCCATGCGAGCAACGGTCCCGCGACCATGACGAGGCAGAGCACCAACGCCAGCGGGCCCGCAACCTTGTTGTAATAGGGTGGCCCCACCGAAATCTTCTCGCCCATCGCCTCGGCGACGATCGGATAGAGCGTGCCGAGCAGAACGAGCGCAAGGATCGTCGTCAGCAGCAGATTGTTGATCACCAGCGAGCCCTCGCGGCTCAGCAGCGCGAATTTCTTGCCTTCGGCAACCGTCCCCGCGCGCAGCGCGAACAAGGTCAGCGCTCCGCCGATATAGACGGCCATCAGCACCAGCAGGAAGGCCCCCCGCTCGGGATCGACCGCAAAACTGTGCACGCTTGTCAGCAGCCCAGACCGCACGATGAAAGTGCCGACCATCGACATCGAAAAACCGATCACCGCGAGCATCACCGTCCAGGCGCGCAGCGCGTTGCGCGTCGCCGTCACCGCGACCGAGTGGAGCAGTGCCGCCCCGGCGAGCCACGGCACGAGCGAGACATTCTCGACCGGGTCCCAGAACCACCAGCCACCCCAGCCGAGCTCGTAGTACGCCCAATAGCTGCCCGCCGTGATCCCCAGCGTCAGGAAAATCCAGCTCCCCAGCACCCACGGCCGCATCGCGCGCGCGAAGGCCGGACCGATCTCGCGCGTGATCAGCGCCCCGACGGCAAAGCTGAACGCGACCGACAAGCCAACATAGCCGACGTAGAGCGTCGGCGGGTGGAAGGCGAGCCCGATGTCCTGCAGCAGCGGATTCAATCCCTGTCCGTCGGGCGGCGCAACCGGCAGGCGTTTGAACGGGTTCGACGAAAAGAGCAGGAAGCCGAAGAAGCCAAGGCCGAGCGCCGCCTGTGCCGCGAGCGTCGCGACCAGCGTATCCTCACGCAGCCGTTTCTCGAAGATCGCGATCAACGCCCCCGACAGCGACAGGATCATCAGCCACAACAGCATCGATCCTTCGTGATTGCCCCAGGTGCCCGCGATCTTGAAGATCATCGGTTTCAAGCTGTTGCTGTTGCGCGCGACCAGTTCGACCGACATATCCGACCGCACGAACAGCGCGATCAGCAGGCCGAACGCTGCCGTGGTCAGCACCCCCTGCGCGACACTTGCCGGCCGCACCAGCGCCGCGAGATCCTTGGGCCCGCCGCGCAGGAAGACGATGCCCGCAACCAGCGACAGACAGGCAAGCGCCGCCGCCATCCAGAGCAGGGCCAGGCCGAGTTCGGCGATCACAGGATTAAGCCCGGTTCATCCGAGCGATGCCGAAATGGGATCATGGCCACGCCGTCGCCTTCACATCTTTCGGCGCCTTCATATTCTTCGGCATCTCGCCCATCTGCGGCGGCATATAGCGCTCGTCATGCTTCGCCAGAATGCGGTCGGCGACAAAGGTCCCGTCGGCGCGCATCCGGCCGTCGGCGACCATGCCCGATTCTTCGGCGAACAGGTCCGGTACGATACCGGTGAACTGCACCGGCACCGACGCCTTGCCGTCGGTCGCGACGAAGCGGATCGTCACCCCGTCGCTCTGCCGCTCGATGCTGCCCTTGGCGACCATGCCGCCCAGCCGCATCGCCTCGCCGACCTCGGTCTTGCCTGCCTTCACTTCGGCGGGCGTACGGAAATAGGCCGCCTCGTCGCGCAGCGCGCTCGCGCCGAGCACGCCCGCGCCCGCGACGCCGACGAGCGCCACCAGCGCCAATATCAGCCGCTGATGCTTCGCCTTCATTTCCGGCCCTTCCGCAGCGCGTCGCTGCGTCGCTCGGCCTTCGCCATCGCGCGCCAGCTATGCCACAGGACGGAACCCGTCAACAGGACGGTCAGCCCATAGGCTGCCGCGACATAGGCCCATTGGCCGCCTCCACTGATGACCCCCGTCACGCGCCCGTCCCCTCGTCGTCGGCCAGTCGCCGCAGCCGCGCCGCGACGCGGTTGTCGGCGATGATCCGCCGCATCCGCATCAGCACGATGGCGCCAAACAACAACGAAAAGCCGAGCAGGGTCAACCCCAGCGGCCACAGCAGCGCGTTGTCGATGCTCGATCCGCCCAGCGTGATGCTCGGCCCCTGATGCAGGCTGTTCCACCACACGACGCTGCGGTTGATGATCGGAATATTGATCGCGCCGACCAGCGCATAGATCGCCGCCCCGCGCGACAACGAACCGCCCTGTCTTTGCCCGTCGTCGCCGGTCGTCAGCGCGATGAAGCCGGCATAGAGGAACAGCAGGACGAGCATCGAGGTCATCCGCCCATCCCATTCCCACCAGGTGCCCCAGGTCGGCTTGCCCCAGATCGAACCGGTCGCAAGGCAGAGCGCGGTGAACAGCATGCCCGGCACAGCGATCGCGCGCGCCGCGATGCCCGCGAGCGGATGCCGCCACACGAGCTGCGCCAGCCCGGCGACCGCCAGGCTCGTCCAGCCACCCATGCCGAGCCAGGCCGACGGTACATGCACATAGAGGATGCGCGCGGTCTCGCCCTGTTTATAGTCGCCCGGAACCAGCGCCAGCCCCGCCCAGGCGCCGCCGAGCACCAGCAACAGCCCGACGCCGAGCAGCCACGGCGTCAGCGGTTTGGCGATGGCCAGAAAGCGGGTCGGATTGGCGTAGGCGTGCATCGGTTCGCGTCGTCTTTAGGTGAGGCCGATTTATCGGTCCAGTGAATTGTGCCCGGCGCGACCCGGCGGCGCGTCTGTCGCCTTCCCCGTTCGCGCCGTCAACCCTCGCGCTGTGGCTGCCGTCGCGGCGCCCCGCATTGCGCGAGGTCAAAATTCGCCTCTCCCCTCGGGCCGCGTCCAGATCCAGCTGCCGGTCACCACTGCGGCGACGACCGGCACCATCACCCACGGCCAGGGCGAAAAGATCGCGGCCAGAACGATGCTGAGCGCGAAAGCGGCGGTCGCGGCGATCTTGCCCTTGCGGCTGATCGCGCCCTTCTCGCGCCACGCGACGATGTGATGGCCAAAATGCGGATGGGTCAGCAGCCAGCTCTCGAGCCGCGGCGACGAGCGCGCGAAACAGAAAGCGGCCAGGATGACGAAGGGCACGGTCGGTAGCAGCGGCAGGAAAGCGCCGATCGCGCCAAGGCCCAGCGACGCCCAGCCCGCGACCAGATAGAAATGCCGTTTCATCGGGAAGGAGGCTTAGCGGAAATCATCGCCCGCACCAGCCCTCTTCCCGCTCCCCGGCGAAAGCCGGGGCCCATAGCGGCCGAAGGCAAACTCGGCGCTCACGGGCATGGACCCCGGCTTTCGCCGGGGAACAAGCCGGCGTTACCCCCGCCCGATCAGCTTCTGCGCCATGCGGTCGGCGACAGCCGAAGACGGCGTCCCGCTCGCCTTGCTCTCGGCCCAGATGGCGGCGAGGCGGCCGGGGATCTGGTGGATACGGCTTTCGACTTCCTCGCGGCTGCCCTGCCCCAGATATTCGAGCGCGACGTTGATGATGCCGCCCGCGTTGATGACATAGTCGGGGGCATAGACGATGCCGCGATCGTGGATGCGCTGGCCATCGGCCGCGGTGGCAAGCTGGTTGTTCGCGCCGCCGGCGACGATCGGCACCCGCAGCTTCTCGATGCTCTGTTCGGTCAGGATCGCACCGAGCGCATTGGGGCTCAGCACATCGGCCTCGATCTCCATGATCGCCGCCGAATCGGCGAGGTCGGCGCCCAGTTCGTCGGCAAGCGCCTTGGCGCGCGCGAGGTTCACGTCGGCCAGCGTCAGGATCGCGCCGTCGGCCGCGAGCCGCCGCGCGACGCCGCCGCCGACGCTGCCCACGCCCTGAATCGCGACGCGCACGCCCTTGGCGTCGTCGGTGCCGAGTCCCTGCTTGATCGCCGCCCTGATGCCCAGATAGACGCCGAGCGCGGTCAGCGGACCGGGGTCGCCACCGGCTTCGCCGCTCGCCACGGGCAGCCCGCTGACATGCTTGGTGTGCTTCGAGATTGCGACCATGTCGGCGTCCGACATGCCGACATCCTCAGCGGTCACATAAGCGCCGCCGAGCGATTCGACCGCGCGGCCGAACGCCGCGAGCAGTTCGGGGGTCTTCGCCGCGCCCTCGTCAGCGAGCACGACGCCCTTGCCGCCGCCCATCGGCAGCCCCGCCATCGCATTCTTGTAGCTCATACCACGCGACAGGCGCAGCGCGTCG
>PNJO01000038.1 GCA_013821905.1 Sphingopyxis sp.
GCGCCCCGCCATCGGTCCGCGCCACGCGATCGCCTGTCCGGGCTGGGCGATCTGCCCCGTCGACAGCATCGGCACGCCATAGGCGCTCGCTACCGGTGCGAGCTTTGATCCGCGCGCCTCCGGCTTCACATTCTCGCTGTCCATCAGGCGCGGCTGCGACGGGCCGTAAATGTCGGCATCGACCAGCCCGACCTTCACCCCCAGCCGCCGGAGCGCGACCGCGAGGTTCGCCGCGAGCGTCGATTTGCCGACCCCGCCCTTGCCGCTGCCGACGGCGATGATCGTCATCGCCTTTTTCTCGGCGGTCATCGCGACGCGCACCTCGGCGACGCCCTCCTCGGCGAGCAGCCCGGCGCGGAGCCTGTCCTCGAGCGGCTGGCGTTCTTCGGCCGCAAGCCCGGTAACGTCGAGGACGATCGCGAGCGTGCCCTTGTCGTCGAGGAGGCGGAGGCCCGAGGTGCGGCCCTCGGTCAGCGCGGCGGCGCGATCGGCCAAGCGGGAGATATCGGTCATGCCCTGCGCAGATAGGCCGGCACGGGCCAATTGCCAGCCATTTTCGCTTGCCCCCCTGTTAATCGCGCTCGTCGCCCCTATAAAAGCAGCATGAACAACGAGAATGAAGGCAGCATGGGAAGCCGCACCCCCGGGGGATTGCGGCAATTTTTCCACCAGATCAGCCTGATGGCGAACAGCCCGTGGGGCAGCGGTCCCAAGGGCGGCGACGGCGACGGCGACGGCAAGAAGCCGGGACCGCGCAACCCCTGGGTCACGCCCGATCCCGTCGATATCCAGCGCGGACGCAAGCCGCGCGGCCCTTCGGCGCTCGACGAACTGCTGCGCAAGGGACGCGGCGGCTTTGGCGGCGGCGGCTCGGGCGGCGGCGGCGGCGGTTTCAACTTCGCGGATTCGGCGAAGGTCTGGAAATGGGCGATCCTTGGCGTCGTCGCGATCTGGGTGCTCTTTTCCTCCTTCCACGTCGTGCCTCCCGAAAAGGAAGGCGTGGTCACGCACCTCGGCAGCTATTCGCGCACCGTCGGGCCGGGCTGGAAGCTGACGTGGCCCGCGCCGATCGAACGCATGCGCACCGAGGACGTGCGCGCGATTCGCACGATGGCGGTCGGCTCGCCCAACGCGACCGACGAGAATTTCGTGCTGACGCGCGACCAGAGCCTCGTCGATCTCGCTTACGAGGTCCGCTGGTCGGTGCGCGACCCCGAACTTTTCTTCTTCCAGCTCGCCGACCCCGAGGGCACGATCCGCGAGGTTGCCGAAAGCTCGATGCGCGCGACCGTCGCGAATTTCGACCTCGTCCAGGCGATCGGTCCGGGCCGCGTCGAGATCGAGCGGCAGGTGCAGGCGCGCATGCAGGACCTGCTCAACGAATATCGCGCCGGCGTCGCGATCCAGGGCATCGCGATTCGTCAGGCCGACCCGCCGAGCGAGGTCGACGAGGCGTTCAAGGCGGTGACCGCGGCGCAACAGCAGCGCGAATCGGCGATCAACGAAGCCCGCGCCTACGAGGCGCAGGTTCTCGAGGGTGCGCGCGGCGAAACCGCGGCGTTCGACAAGATCTACGAGCAGTACAAGCTGTCGCCGCAAGTGACGCGCCGACGCCTCTATTACGAGACGATGGAGCGCGTGCTGTCGAACGTCGACAAGACGATCGTCGAGGCACGCGGGGTGACCCCCTATCTGCCGCTCAACGAAGTCCAGCGCCGCGTTGCGCCCTCCGCGCCCGAAGCCGCCACGAAGGGAGGCCAGTGATGTTCGATACGCTGTTTCGTCATCCGCTCCGCCTGCTCGTCGCGGTCGTCGCGCTGCTCGTCGTGCTGCAACAGACGCTGGCGATCGTCCCCGAGGACAAGCAGGCGCTGATCCTGCGCTTCGGACAGATCGAAAGCACGGTGAACCGCTACAAGCCCAATGAGGATTTCGGCAGGTCGGGCGCAGGCCTCGTGCTGCGCGTGCCCTTCACCGACAGCATCCAATATATCGACAAGCGCGTGCTCGGCATCAACATGGAGCGCCAGCAGGTGCTTTCGACCGACCAGCAGCGTTTGCAGGTCGACGCCTTCGCGCGCTTCCGCATCACCAATCCGGTGCGCATGTACACCGCGATCCGCACCGAGGAGCGGCTGCAACAGCAGCTTGCGACGATCCTCGGCTCGTCGCTGCGCAACGAGCTCGGCAAGCGGCCGTTCGCGACCCTGCTGTCGCCCGAACGCGGCGCGGTGATGGACAATATCCAGATCGCGCTCAATCGTGAGGCGAACAAATATGGTGCGGAGATCATCGATGTCCGCATCAAGCGTGCCGACCTGCCCGAGGGCGAGACGCTGCAGCTCGCGTTCAACCGCATGCGCACCGCGCGCCAGCAGGTCGCGACCGCGATCCGCGCCGAAGGGCAGAAGGAAGCGCAGATCATCCGCGGCAACGCCGATGGCGAAGCGGCGCGCATCTATGCCGAAAGCTTTGGCAAGGACCCCGAATTCTATGACTTCTACCGCGCGATGCGGAGCTATGAGTCGACCTTCCTGGGCCAGAACAACCAGGGCGGCACCTCGATCATCCTGTCGCCCGACAATGACTATCTGCGGCGTTTCCGGGGCAACTGATCCGCGTGTCGCCGGTTGAAGCGCCATATGAACGGACCGTGCACGCGCCGTTCATGTTCAAATGGCGTTCAGCCTGCGCGCCGCAGATAACCGCCGCCGGGGTGTGAAGCGTTTTTCGAGTACAGAAGAGGATTTGCGATCGTGCGTTATGTTTATGGCATCACTTCGGCCCTGCTGGCCGGTGGCACGGCACTCGCGCTGGTCACCCAGTCGCCCGTCGGCGCCCAGGTTGCACAGAATGAGAAAAGCGAAATCGCCAAGGTCGTGCCCCGTTCGGGCGCACCCGAAAGCTTCGCCGATCTCGTCGAACAGCTTCAGCCCGCCGTGGTCAACATCTCGACCAAGCAGGAAGTCACGCTCGGCGTCCGGCTCAATCCCTTCGCCGGCACGCGCGAACCGATCACGCAGGAACAGCAGGGCGGCGGTTCGGGCTTCCTGATCTCGTCGGACGGCTATATCGTCACCAACAACCACGTCATCTCGGGCGGCCCGCGCGGCGAGGCGGTCAACCAGGTCACGGTGACGCTGACCAACCAGAAGGAATATCGCGCCACGATCGTCGGCCGCGACACCGCATCGGACCTTGCCCTGCTCAAGATCGACGCGACGGGTCTGCCCTTCGTGAAATTCGCCGACAGCAGCACGGCGCGCGTCGGCGACTGGGTGATCGCGATCGGCAACCCGCTCGGCCTCGGCTCGACGGTCACCGCGGGCATCATCTCGGCGGTCCAGCGCAATATCGGCACGGGAACGGCCTACGACCGCTACATCCAGACCGATACCGCGATCAACCGCGGCAACTCGGGGGGGCCGCTGTTCGACCTCAGCGGCAATGTCGTCGGCATCAACAATATGCTCATCTCGCCCGTCGGCGCGAACATCGGCGTCAATTTTGCGATTCCCGCCGACGCCGCGATCCCCGTGATCGACGCGCTGCGCGCGGGCGAAAAGGTCCAGCGCGGCTATCTCGGCATCGGCATCGCGCCGGTCGACGAGGATCTGGCGGCAGCGCTCGGCCTGCCCAAGGACCGCGGCGAGTTCGTCCAGCGCGTCGAGGACAACCAGGCGGCGGCGAAGGCGGGACTCAAGCGCGGCGACGTCGTGACCAGGGTCAACGGCAAGGACGTCACGCCGCAGCAGACGCTTTCCTATATCGTGTCGAACACCAAGCCCGGCACGCGCATTCCGCTCGAGGTGATCCGCGACGGCAAGACGATGACGCTCTATGCCGTCGTCGGCACCCGTCCGCCCGAAGAACAGCTCGCCGGCAACAACTTCGACCCCGAAGAAGAACAGGCGGTTCCCGAGGATCCGACGGGCGCCGCCGACAAGGCGATCCAGGAGGAGCTGGGCCTCGCGGTGCAGATCGTCACCCCCGATATCGCACGCGCGGTCGGCGTTGATGCGAACACAAAGGGTCTCGTCATCGGTGCCGCCTCGGCGAACAGCGATGCGGGCCGCAAGGGTCTGCGCCGCGGCGATGTGATCCTCAGCGCCAATCGCACGCCGGTCACGACACCGGAAGCGCTCGCGAAGGCGGTTGCCGACGCGAAGAAGGCGGGCCGCGACGCGGTGCTGCTCGAAATCCTGCGGCGCGGCGGCCCTTCGGCCTTCATCGCGGTGCGCGTCAAATAAGCATCGGTCTTCGGACCATCAACGAGGGGCGCCGCGACCGCAGGGTCCGGCGCCCTTTTCGTTTGCGCGGCGCGCGCCATGTTCCTAATATGTTCCCGTAACCACGAGTCGGGAGATGAACGATGATCGGCTATGTAACGCTGGGAACGAAGGATCTTGCCAGGGCGGCGGTCTTTTACGACGCGATCGCCGCCGAGCTCGAGACGCCGCGGATGATGGAATATGAAAGCTTTATCGCGTGGGGCAAGCCGGGCGGCGGCGCGGGGATCGGGCTGACCAAGCCCTTCGACGGCAACGAGGCAACGGTCGGCAACGGCGTGATGGTCGCGCTCGAGGCGAAGGACAAGGATCAGGTCCACCGCCTCTACGATATCGCGCTCGCCCACGGCGGCACCTGCGAAGGCCCTCCCGGACCGCGCGGCGAGGGTTTCTACGCGGGCTATTTCCGCGACCCCGACGGGAACAAGCTGAACGCCTTCGTCATGGGGTGAAGGGCTGCTGGTGTCGGCCTTGGGGTGGATTTCAGTCATCCCCTCCCGCTTGCGGGAGGGGCAGCGAGACTTGCCAGCTTGCTGGCTAGTCGCAGCGGGGAGGGTCTTTGCACCGTCACAGGCCCTCCCCTGACCCCTCCCGCAAGCGGGAGGGGAGATGGCTGCCTCCGGTCGAAAGCCGCCGGTCGGCCCGGCTCCGCCATCCACCCGTTTGCCGATTGCCTGACCTTCGCCGCCGCTCTAACCTCAATGTCCGGTAATCAGATGGAGGACAGTGGGTGAGCGACGGCAGCACGGCAAGCGAAATCTATATCGGCCTTGGCGGCGGCGGCGCGGCCGATGGTCCGCGCCAGTCGCTGGTGCTGAAGCGGGCGAACCGGCACGGGCTGATCGCCGGCGCGACCGGCACGGGCAAGACGGTGACGCTGCAGGGGCTGGCCGAGGGTTTCTCGGCGGTCGGCGTGCCGGTGTTCGTCGCCGACGTGAAGGGCGACCTCGCCGGCATGGCGATGGCGGGTAGCCCGACATCGAAGATGCACGAGATTTTCGCCGCGCGCGCCGCCGAGATCGGCGACAGCGAATGGGCCTATCGCGACAATCCGGTGATCTTCTGGGACCTGTTCGGCGAACAGGGGCATCCGATTCGCACGACGATCTCCGAAATGGGGCCGCTGCTGCTCGCGCGGCTGATGGGTCTCAACGAGGTGCAGGAGGGCGTGCTCGCGATTGCCTTCCGCGTCGCCGACGAACAGAATCTGCTTCTCCTCGACCTCGGCGACCTGCAGGCGATGCTCGCTTGGTGCGCGCAGAACGCCGACGAGCTCACGGTCAAATATGGCAATGTGTCGAAGGCGACCGTGGGCACGATCCAGCGCCAGTTGCTGACGCTCGAAAGCCAGGGCGGCGATCATTTCTTCGGCGAACCCGCGCTCGACATCCAGGACATGATCCGCACCGACGAGAACGGCCGCGGTTACGTCAACATCCTCGCCGCCGACAAGCTGATGGCGAGCCCGAAGCTTTATGCGACCTTTCTGCTCTGGCTGCTTTCGGAGATGTTCGAGACGCTGCCCGAGGTCGGCGACCCCGACAAGCCGAAGCTCGTCTTCTTCTTCGACGAGGCGCATCTGCTGTTCGACGACGCGCCGCCCGCGCTGGCCGAGAAGATCGAACAGGTCGTGCGCCTGATCCGCTCGAAGGGCGTCGGCGTCTATTTCGTCACGCAAAATCCGATCGACATTCCCGAGGATGTCGCGGGCCAGCTCGGCAACCGCGTCCAGCACGCGCTGCGCGCCTTCACCCCGCGCGACCAGAAGGCGGTCAAGGCCGCCGCCGACACCTTCCGCCCCAATCCGAAGGTCGATGTCGCGCGCGAGATCACCGAGCTCAAGGTCGGCGAGGCGCTCGTCTCGCTGCTGATGGCCGACGGCGCGCCGTCGCCGGTCGAGCGCACCCTGATCAAGCCGCCCTGCTCGCGCGCCGGACCGCTCGACGCCAAGGAGCGCGCGATCATCCAATCGATCTCGCCGGTCGAGGGCAAATATGACGCACCGGTGGACCGCGAGAGCGCCGAGGAGCTGCTCGCCGCCAAGGCCGAGCAGGCGCAGGCCGCCGCGGTCGAGGCCAAGGCGCAGGAAGAGGCCGACAAGGCGGCCGCCATCGCCGCCAAGGAAGAGGCGAAGCGCAAGGTCGCCGAGGAGAAGGAGCGGCTGCGGCAGGAAAAGGCCGCCGCGCGCGAGGCCGCGAAGCCGAGCTTCACCGACAAGATGGTGCAATCGGCGGCGCGTTCGGCGGCGACCAGCCTCGGCCGGCAGGTCGCGGGCAAGTTCGGCGGCCAGCTGATGCGCGGTATCCTCGGCAGCCTGTTCAAATGAGCGCCGGCGTCCACTTCTTTTCCGTCACCCCGGCGCAGGCCGGGGTCTCGCCGCGGATACCCCATGCATCGGCGAGTTCCCGGCTTTCGCCGGGATGACGATGATAGAAAGATGACGGCGTTGAACGATGTCGCGGCGATGGAGGCGAGCTTTGCCGCCGTCGCCGATGCCGGCATCGACATCCGCCACGCGCTGTTCGAGCGCTTCTTCGCCGCCTATCCCGGGCGCCGCGCGAGCTTCATGGTCGTCGATGCCTCGTCGCGGCGGATGACCGACGAGACGCTGGCGATGATGCTCGGCCTCGCGAAGGGCGAGGGCTGGGTGTGGCCGCTCGTCACCGAACTCGTCCACACGCACCGCGCTTATGGCCCGCTGCCGATCGCCGAATATGACGCCTTCATCGACATGACGGTTGCCGCGCTGGGCGCGGCGGCGGGGGCCGCGTGGACCGCGGCGTGCGCCGAAAGCTGGGCCGGGCAGGCCGAAGCGCTGAAAGCAATGATCCGCCGTGCGCGCGCCGAATGGCAGGCGGCGCTGCCCGATCCGGCGACCGCCGTCTGATCGGTTGCACTTTGCCACTCGACTCGCGGGGCGAGTTGCGGCAGCTTCGCCGCCAATGACAAAACCGATATTGCCCGGAGAGGTAGCCGCCGCCGTCGTCGACCCCGTCGCATACGGCCAGTGGGAATCGCTGCACGAACAGCTTGCATGGGCGCGCGCCCATGCGCCGCTCGCGGTTGCGGAGAATCACGATCACGATCCCTTCTGGCTCGTGACGCGTCACGCCGACATCATGGCGATCAGCCGCGACCCGCAGCGTTTCGCGAACGGCCTCCGTCCGACCGTGCTCACCAACCGCGACGGCGAGGCGCTGGCGCGCGCCGCGACGCCGGACAATGATGGCCATCTCGTCCGCTCGCTGGTCCAGATGGATGCCCCCGACCATATGAAATACCGCTTGCTGACGCAGAGCTGGTTCATGCCGAAAAATCTGAAGATCGTCGAAGACCGCATCCGCCAGATCGCGCGCGACACGGTCGACCATATGCTGGCGACGGGCGGCGAATGCGATTTCGCGCGCGACGTCGCGGCGCATTATCCGCTGCGCGTCATCATGGACATATTGGGCGTGCCGGCCGAGGACGAGCCGCGCATGCTGATGCTGACGCAGCAGCTTTTCGGTCCCACCGACCCCGAGCTCAATCGCAGCCGGGAAGCGATCACCAGCGCCGAGCAGGCGATCGCGATGCTCCACTATGTCATCGCCGATTTCGAACATTATTTCCGCGAGCTGACCGCCGACCGCCGCGCCAACCCGCGCGAGGATATCGCGACGGTGATCGCCAACGCGATGGTCAATGGCGAGCGGATCCCCGATCGCGAGCTCGCCGGCTATTATATGATCATCGCGACGGCGGGGCACGACACGACAAGCGCCTCGACCGCAGGCGCGATGATGGAGCTCGCGAAGAATCCGGCGCTGTTCGCCCGCTTCCGCGACGCGGAAAGCGACAAGGCGGGGCTGATCGAGGAAGCGATCCGCTGGACCACCCCGGTCCAGCATTTCATGCGCAGCGCACGCGAGGATGTCGAGGTCGGCGGCCAGACGATCCGCGCGGGCGACTGGCTGATGCTCAACTATGTCTCGGCGAACCGCGACGAGGGGATTTTCGCCGATCCCTTCACCTTCGACCCCGACCGCGAAAAGAACCAGCAGATCGCCTTCGGCTTCGGCGCGCATGTCTGCCTCGGCCAGCATCTCGCGCGCATGGAGATGCGGATACTGATGGAGGAGCTGCTGCCGCGGCTGAAGAGGCTCGAACTGGCGGGCGAACCCGCCCGCGTCGAGTCGGTTTTCGTCGGCGGCCTGAAGCGCCTGCCGATCCGGTTCGAGGCGGCTTAGGGCCGGCGGGCAACGGTTCGTCGCTTTATACGGAACAACCGCTCCTCCGGCCGCGTTTCCCGGCGGCCTTCTGGAGGAGTTTGTCATGATGTTCTTGAAAAAGGCTGCGATTTCGATCGCTGCGTCGGCGATGATCCTTTCACCGGTGGCGGCCTCCGCCGCAGTTGCGGTCGACGGCGTTCGCGCGACAAGCGGTTCCGAAGGGCAGAACGAGCTCGAAGGCGCGAGTTGGATCGCTATCGTGCTCGGGCTCGCGATCGTCGCCGGCGGCATCTGGCTGGTGGCCGATGGCGACGACGATCCGGTCAGTCCGTAAAATCCGGTGCGGTCGAGGGGCGTCGCGAGGATCGCGGTCTGCCATCCTGCGGGGCAGGCCGACCGGCCGGAACGATCCTAGATTTTCTCGCCCGGAAAGAAGCGTGCGACCACGTCGCTCGCCAGCCGCGCCGGGCGCAGCGTTTCGGCGTCGATGCAGCACCAGCTCGACTTGACCTCGGCGAGCACTTCCTCGCCGCGCTTGATGATCGTTTCGTAAAAGGCGCGCGCGCCCTGGACCTTTTCGAGGATCACCGTCGCGATGACCTGGTCGTCGAGAAAGGCGGGGCGGCGGTAGGTGATCTCATGCTTCAGCGCGACCCAGAGATGCGCCGCAACCGCGTCGGGCGGCGCGATATGGCGCCAGTGCGCCAGCACCGCTTCCTGCACCCAGCTCAGATAATGGGCATTGTTGACGTGCCCCATGAAGTCGATGACGTCGGGTCCGACCTTGATGTCGTGGTCATGGGGCAGCGCAGCGGAGCTCATATGGTTGACACTAATGTCAACAATTCGTGACGGAAAGATGAAATCCCGACCGATTTCATCGCAATATCGCCTGCTGTCCCGACCCTAGCCCCGGCCGCGATAGGGCGCGACGCCCTGATCGGGGAGCCACAGGCCCTCGGGCGGCGCTCCCGACTGCCAGAAAACGTCGATCGGAATACCGCCGCGCGGATACCAGTAACCGCCAATGCGCAGCCATTTCGGCCGCATCTCGTCGAACAGGCGGCGGCCGATGCCGACAGTGCAATCCTCATGGAAACCCGCGTGGTTGCGGAAGCTGCCGAGGAACAGCTTCAGGCTCTTCGATTCCACGATCGTCTCGCCCGGCGCATAGTCGATGACGAGATGCGCGAAATCGGGCTGGCCGGTCACCGGGCACAGCGAGGTGAATTCGGGCGCCGCGAAGCGCACGAGATAAAGATCGCCCGCGCGCGGATTGGGCACATAGTCGAGCACCGCCGCCTCGGGTGAGGCAGGCAGTTCGCTCGATTGGCCGAGATGTTTGGGCGCCAGCGGCGCAGGGGTAGAATCGGACATGGAAACCATCTAGGGACGCGCGCGGCCGATGTCATCCGCCGGGGGTGATTTCGCGGCCGGGTTCAGCGCCAATTCAGCGGTGCTGCGCGCATATGAACAGTTTGGGATCGCGGACAATTCGATGACGGTGCGGAAATTCGGGCGAGGACGGTGGCGGGCGGCGTTGCCGGTGGCGATGGTCGCGCTGGGCCTTGCTGCACCCGTCGCCGTTCCCGTCGCGGCGCAGGACGCGTCCGCACCGGCTCCCGCACCCTCGTCGATCTTTCGCCTGCCTCCCGCCGACGACAATCGCCCGACCGGCGTCCAGGGTCCGTCGGACAATGGCTTGCCGCCGGTAGCGCCGGGCGAACGCCGCGGCCAGCCGACTCCGGCGCCGCAGCCCGCCGCACCGCGCGTCGTGGAGACGCAGCCGGCCCCGCCGCCCGCCACGCCGACGCCCGCGCCGTCATCGTCGCCGCGCACCGCCGCGCCGCGCCCGGCCGAGCGCACCGCGCCGCCCGGCGCCGTGGCGGCGTCCCCGACGCTTCCCGCTTCGTCGCCTCCCGCGCCCGGCGATTCGCCACCGTTTCCGGCCGCGCCGACCGAGGATGCCCCTGCTGTCGGCGCCGCTCCCGTTGGCGCGCCCGCCGCGCAGGATGCCGCAGTGCCCGCAGCGCCGGCCGCAGGCGGCGGCGGCACGCCGCTCTGGGCCTGGCTGCTCGCCGGTCTCGCTGCGCTCGGCGCCGGCATCTGGTACTGGCGCCGCCGCCCGGCGCTCGCCGGCGACGCACCGGCCGAGCCCGCGCCCCCGGCGAAAGCCGAGACCCCGCGCCCGGTGCCGCGCGCCGCGACTCCGCCCGCGCCGCAGCCGCGTCCTGCGCCCGCGCCGCCGATCGCGCCGGTGCGCTCGCCCGTTCCCCCGGTGCGCGAAGCCTCGCCGCTCGTCACCCGTCCCGCGCCCGAACAGCGCGCGCTGGTGACGATGGCGCTCGAGATTCGCGCGATCCGCATCCTCGCCGACCGCGTCGAGGTTGCCTTCACGCTGACGCTGACCAACGACGGGCCGCTCGCCGCCACGGGCCTGATGGTGCGCATCGCGCTCAACCAGGGGTCGGCGATGCCCGAACCCGTGCTCGCGCGCTTCTTCGACGGCGCGGGCGGCAGCGTGATGCGCGACGACATGGTGCTTCAGCCCGGCGCCGGCGAACAGCTGAGCACCGAGGTCGCGCTGCCGCGCGCCGCGGTCGAGCCGCTGATGATCGGCGGCAAGCCGATGCTCGTGCCGGTGATCGCGTTCGACACCACTTATCATTGGGACGGTCCCGGCGAAGCCTTCGGGCAGAATGCCGCGAGCTTCCTGATCGGCCGCGCGCCGCCGGCGGGTGGCGGCGACAAGCTCGCGCCGCTGCCGCTCGACCGCCCGACGCTGACCATCGACCGCCCCGGCGCGCGCGCCACCGCGATCCGCCGCACCCAATAGGGTTCGGAAAAAGCCGGAAACTTCGGGCTCCCGCGCGTTTTCTGTTGCGGTGCAGCATCGGCTAAGGCAGGACTTCACCGCGCTTGAAAAAGCGCAGGTGGGGGCATAGGCTCGTCCTTCCCCAGAAAAGAACAGAGCCGCAGCAGGATGGCCGGAAAAAGGGACAGACGAAAGAGGTTCCGACCGGTCGCAACAGGAGCATGACATGGACGCCTTGGTCTCAACCGACTGGCTGGAACGCGAACTGGGGGCATCGGACCTGCGGGTCGTCGATGCGACGAAATTCCTCGCCGACGAAGGGCGCGACGCGCGCGCCGAATATGAGGCGGGCCACATCCCCGGCGCGGTGTTCATGGACTTGACCGAGCTCGCCGATGCCAACAGCGCGATCGACAATATGGCGCCGCCCGCCGAAAAATTCGCCAGCCGCATGCAGTCGCTGGGTCTCGGCGACGGCAGCCGCATCGTGATCTATGACGACAGTCCGCTGAAGAGCGCGGCGCGTGCCTGGTGGCTGCTCAAGCTGTTCGGTGCGCACGACGTCGCGCTGCTCGACGGCGGCCTCGCCAAGTGGAAGGCCGAGGGCCGCGCGCTCGAAATGGGCAAGCAGACGCTCCGCCACCGCCACTTCACCGTGTGGCGCGATGCCAAGGCGGTGCGCACGAAGGAACAGGTTCAGGCGAATCTCGACAGCGGCGCCGAACAGATTGTGGACGCGCGTCCCGCGGCGCGCTTCACCGGCGAGGAACGCGACCCGCGCCCCGGCGTCGCTCCCGGTCACATCCCCGGCTCGCGCAGCCTGCCGCACGGACAGCTGTTCAACGCCGACGGCACGTGGAAGCGCGGCGACGAACTCAAGGCCGCGTTCGACGCCGCCGGGGTCGATCTCGACAAGCCGCTCGTCACCACCTGCGGCAGCGGCATGACCGCGACCGTCGTTGCCTTCGGCGCGCATCTGCTCGGCAAGGACGATGTCGCGGTCTATGACGGCAGCTGGACCGAATGGGGCGCCGACCCCGCGACGCCCAAGGCGACCGGCGCGGCCTGAATCAAATACGTCGCCCCCGCGAAGGCGGGGGCCGCTGGAAGTTTAAGCCTTAAGCGCCGAGTAAAGGACGACAGCGGCCCCCGCCTTCGCGGGGGCGACGAGATATTTCTCGGCTGCTGGCTTTTGGCGACCGGCACGCTAACAAGGCGGCGATGGACAACAGCGACGACAAGAGCCTCCGCCCCGCGACGAAACTCGTGCAGGGCGGGCGGCGCCCGGAGTGGACCGGCGACCCGCGGCTCGGCGGCGGGATCGTCAACCCGCCCGTTTGGCGCGCCTCGACGATCCTCTACGACAATATCGCCGACCTCAAGGCGCGCGGCCACGCGACGCACGACAAGCTTTATTATGGCCGGCGCGGGACGCCGACGGTGTGGGCGCTCGCCGATGCGCTGACGCAGATGGAGCCCGGGGCGGAAGGCACCCTGCTCTATCCTTCGGGCGTCGCGGCCAATTCGGCGGGGCTGCTCGCCTTGCTGTCGCCGGGCGACCATCTGCTGATGGTCGACAGCGCCTATGAACCGACGCGTGCCTTCTGCAACGGGATGCTTGCGCGGCTCGGGGTCGAAACCACCTATTACGACCCCTTGGTCGGCGCCGACATCGCCGGGCTGATCCGGCCCGAAACGAAGCTGATCTTCCTCGAATCGCCGGGTAGCCTGACCTTCGAGGTGCAGGATATCCCCGCGATCACTGCGGTAACGCGCGCGCGCGGCGTGCTGACGATGCTCGACAACACCTGGGCGACGCCGCTCCTCTTTCCCGCGCTGGCGCACGGCGTCGACGTGACGATGATGAGCCTGACCAAATATGTCGGCGGGCACAGCGATGCGATGATGGGCTCGCTCACCGCGACGAAGGCGGTGTGGCCGAAGCTGCGCAGCGCGGCCTATCAGCTCGGGCAGGCGGTCTCGCCCGACGATTGCGCGCTGATGCTGCGCGGCCTCCGGACGCTCGACGTGCGCATGGCGCGGCAGGGCACAAACGCGCTGACGGTCGCGACCTGGCTTGCGGCGCACGCCGGGGTCGGCCGCGTGCTGCATCCGGCGCTTCCGGGCGATTCCGGCCATGCGATCTGGGCGCGCGATTTTGTGGGCGCCAGCGGGCTGTTCGGCTTCACGCTGAAGGGCGCGGACGAGGCGGCGCGCACCCGCTTCATCGATTCGCTGACGCATTTCGGCATCGGTTTCAGCTGGGGCGGCTACGAAAGCCTGGTCGTGCCCAGCAATCCGGCCGACATCCGCACCGCGACGCAGTGGAGCGACCCCGATCCGCTGATCCGCCTGTCGATCGGGCTCGAGGATCCGGCCGACCTGATCGCCGACCTCGAACGCGGCTTTGCGGCGTCGTGAATCTGCAGGGCGGTCTTCGCGACGGGATCGCGCGCACGATCGACACGATGCAGGCGATCGGCCTCGACGTCGGTTCGTACCGGCTGTCGCTCTATGGCATTTTCTCGACGATCGTCGTCGCGGTGCTGCTCTATCTGGGGGTCAGGATCGTGCTGCGCGCGATCAAGTGGCTGCTCCGCCGCAACCCGCATATCGACCAGACGCAGCGCCTGCTCGCCGAGAAACTGATCGCGATCGCGCTGTTCGTCTTTGCCCTGCTCTTCGGCATCGACCTGCTCGGCATCGACCTCACCGCGCTGGCCGTCTTTTCGGGCGCCGCCGGCCTCGCGATCGGGTTCGGGCTGCAAAAGACCGTCGGCAATCTGATCGCGGGAATCATCCTGCTGATGGATCGCTCGATCAAGCCGGGCGACATCGTCGTCGTCGGCGACGGCAGCGCGATGGGCGGAACGACGCTGCCCGGAGGTGTGCCGAACGTCGGGCGCGTCGCGAAAATCGGCGTGCGCGCGGTGAATGTCATCACGCGCGACGGCAAGAAGCATCTGATCCCGAACGAATTGCTGATGACGCAGCCGGTCGAGAACTGGAGCTATGCAAGCCCCGAAGTGCGGGTGCGAATGCGCGTGCCGGTCGGTTACGACTGCGACCTGCGCCTCGCGCAGCGGCTGATCGTCGAGGCCGCGACGGACAATCCGCGCATCTTGAACGAGCCCGAACCCGCGGTGTGGATCACCGCCTTCGGCGAACGCGCGGTCGAGCATGAGTTGCGCTTCTGGATCTCGGACCCCGAGGCGGGGCTCGGCAATATCCAGGGCGAGGTGTTTCTGGGAATCTGGGACCGCTTCCGGGAAGCGGGGATTGCGATCCCCTATCCGCGGCAGGATGTGCGGATCTTGGGCAACGAGATTTCGCAATCCTGAATCGCGTCATTGCGAGGAGCCGAAGGCGACGCGGCAATCCAGAGTGTGCGTAAACCGCTCTGGATTGGTTGGCCTACTACGGCCGCCTTCGGCCCGCTTCGCTCGCAATGACGAGGTTCTTAGAAGCCCACCTTCTTCGCGCGCTCGATGCATTCGACGATGATGCGCTTCGCCTCGTCGACGTCGCCCCAGCCGTTGAGCTTCGCCCATTTGCCGGGTTCGAGATCCTTGTAGTGGGTGAAGAAATGCTCGATCTGCTGCAGCACGATCGGCGGCATGTCGGTGTAGCTCGCGACATCCTTGTAATAGGGGAAGGTCTTGTTGACCGGCACGCAGAGCAGTTTCTCGTCGCCGCCGGCATCGTCCTCCATCAGCAGCACGCCGATCGGACGGCATTTGACCACTGCACCCGCGACGATCGGCGAGCGCGCGACGACCAGAGCGTCGAGCGGGTCGCCGTCCTCGCCCAGCGTGTGCGGCACGAAGCCGTAATTGGCGGGATAGCGCATCGGGGTGTGGAGGAAGCGGTCGACGAACAAGGCGCCCGACGCCTTGTCGAATTCATATTTCACCGGCTCGCCGCCGATCGGAACTTCGATCAGCACGTTGAGGCTGTCGGGCGGGCTGTCGCCGGCGGGGATCAGGTCGATGCGCATGGGAGAATGCAGTCCTTTTGGTTTTTGGATTCGCGCGCGCCTTTAGCGCCCGAAGGCGCCGAAAGTCGAGCTATTACGGCGCGCGGTTAAAGCGCGCGCTTCGCGGCGAACAGCCGGTCGAACCAGTCGGGGCCGCCTCCGGCCTTTTCCAGATGCGGCCAGCGCAGCCCGCCATGATAGTCGATCTCGATATTGCGGAAGCGTCCGCCGCGCTCGACGATCAGCCGCACCGGGGTCTTGCCGTCGGCTGCGCTGCGCACCGCGGTTTCGAGCGCGTCGCGGCTGTAGGCGATGCCGTCGACCGCGACGATCTTCGTGCCATTGACGATGTCGGCGCGAAAGGCGGGCCCGTCCCAGAGGATGCTGCCCGCGATGCCGTCCTTATCGACGATCATGCCGAGCGAATGGGTGAGGTCGGCATTCTTCGCCTGCGCCATCCGGTCGCGATCATAGACATTGGGCGTCGGCCGCCAGACGAGACGGTAACCCGCGGCCTCGATCCCGCCGACGGGCGCCGGACGGCCCGATGCCTGCATCCGTTCGCGCAGGAATTTCGCCCAGTCATGGGGGTGGACCGCGTTCAGTGCCGCGACGACATCGTCGAAATCATAGGTCGACTGCCCCCAGTCGCCGTCGCGCCCGCCGAAAAAGGCGCGCGCGAAATCGTCGAGGCTTTTCGCGTCGCCCGTCGCCTGGCGAATCAGCAGATCGGCCTCGAGCCACATCAGGCCGCCTTCGTTGTAATAATCCTCGGTGCGCGTCGCGCTGGGAAAGGCGCGCGCCTTGCGCGCCGCGATGATCGGGTCGTGCGTCGTATCCTCGACCGAGCGCCATTCGCGCCCCGCCTGCACGCTGTAGAAACCCGCATTGGTCGCCCATTCGCCGAGGATCATGTCCTTCGACTGCATCCCCGACCGGCCGGCGAGCACAAGATCCCAATAGCTCGTCTGGCCTTCATAGACCCAAAGCAGATTGTCCTGCATCGGTGTCCGGTAATCGGGGGTCCACATCTTGTCGGGACGGCGATATTTGCCGTTCCAGCTGTGCACCAGCTCGTGCGGGAGCAGCCCGCGCTCGCTGTCATTCTCGTCCCACTTGGTGAAATAATCCTGGTTGCGGCTGTTCTCGCTCGACCGGTGATGTTCGAGCCCGATGCCGCCGAGCTCGCTCGTCAGCGCGAGCAGGAATTCATAGCGGTCGAAATGGCGCGTCCCGAACAGCGCGACCGCCTCGGCAACCAGCGCCGCGTGGCGCGCGATATGGTCGGGTTTCGCCTCCAGATATTTGGCCTCGTCGGCGACGACGTTCAGCGTCACATTCTGTCCGAGTTCCCATTTGCGGAAAAACTCGCCCGCGAACATCGGGCTGTCGACCAGCACCTCGTAATTGGTCGGCGCATAGCTGTAGCGGTTGGCGGTGACCTTCAGCCCGTCGAGCGCCGAAGCACCGGTCCAGCCGGGCGGCAGCAGCACATCGAGCTGCACCGGGATCTGGCGCGTGAAATAGCCCGCGGGATAGAGGCTGACCTGTTCCCACTGCAGATTCATCATCGCCGGCGTCACGACGACGCGGCCCTCGCTCGTGCGCGTCGGCGACAGGAATTCGAACGCGACGTCGATGCTCTTCACGCCGGCGGGCACCTCGACGTCGAAGGCATAGACGTCGGTCGGCTGGCGCGTCCAGGCCAGCGGCTTGCCGCCCGCGCTTGGCTTGAACCCCGCGACCTCGGCGATCGCGCCGCGCGGCGCGTGCTTGCCGGGCAGCCATTGCGGATAGAGCAGGGTGAGCTTGCCCGCCTTCGCGACCGGTATCGTCTGGCGCACCCGGAAGATGCCGCGCGCCACATCGGTCGCATCGACCTTCAGCTGCATCGTGCCCGGATAGGGCCGGTCGGCGGGCAGCGGGATGGTAAGCGGCTGGATCACCGGCTGCGGCCGGCTGTTGCCGTCCTCGGCATGGACGGCGGCGGGCAGGCAGGCGATCAGGGCGGATGCGACGAACGATGCTTTTTTCATGGGGAATTGCTCTGCCGCCAAATGCGCGCGAGGTCCAGCGAAGCGTCTGCCGGCGCGCGGTGCCTTTCGACGAAGCGCGGGCGCGTCAGCCGCCCGCGATCATGTTGATCGAAAAGGCGAGGATGCCGATGTTGAAGACGAACGCTTCGAGGCAATGCCAGGTCGATACCCGGCGGATCGCGCGGCCCGTGATGTCGATGTCGGCGGTCTGGAAGGTCATGCCGAGGATCAGCGCGAAATGCAGGAAGTCGAAATAGTCGGGCGTCTTCGCGCTCGGGATCGACAGCCCGCCGCGATGGCCGTCGCCGGTCCCGTCGGGGCTGTAATAGAGATGCGCATAATGGATCGCATAGACGAGGTTCGCGAACAGCCAGGCGAGCGCGAGCGTCACAATGACGAGCGGCTTCGAATAGGCGCCGGCGCCCATGACGAGCAGCGCGAGCGCGCCGAGCACCACCGCGCTGACCGCGACGGACAGGACGAGCAGGAGGACGCGGTTGGCGTCATTGTCGACCGCGTGCTGGCGGAGCAGCTTCGGATCGCTCGTGCGGAACAGCGGGATCGTCGACAGCAGGAACGCCGCGGTCGCGACGTCGAAACCGATCAGGAAGTCGCGGAGCCTATCGTCGCCGCGCGTCAGCGCAAAGGCGGCGACGGCGACCAGCGCGGCGCCATAGGCGACGAAGCGCGGCGGGGTGATGCGGTTGCCGATCGTGCGGGCCATCGGCGGAACCTAGCCGCGCGCGGGCCCCGCGCAAGCCCGCTTTGCCTTTCGACGAAAAACCATTAGACGCCGCCGCCATGAGCAAGGACAAATCCGCCAGGATCCAGGCCCCGCAACCCGTGCGCGGCACGCAGGACATGCTCGGCGACTTCGCCGACCGCTTCGCCCATGTCGTCGAGACGTTCGAACGGGTGCGCCGCCTCTACGGCTACAAGCGCGTCGAGGTGCCGGTGATCGAGCCGACCGCGGTGTTCGCGCGCTCGCTGGGCGAGACGACCGACGTCGTGTCGAAGGAAATGTATTCGTTCGAGGATCGAGGCGGTGAATCGATCACGCTGCGCCCCGAATTCACCGCCGGGATCGCGCGCGCCTATATCACCAACGGCTGGCAGCAGTTCGCGCCGCTGAAAGTGGCGACCCACGGGCCGCTGTTCCGCTACGAACGCCCGCAGAAGGGCCGCTATCGCCAGTTCCACCAACTGGATGCCGAGGTGCTCGGCAGCGACAGCCCGCTCGCCGATGCCGAACTGCTCGTCTTCGCCGACCAGCTGCTGAAGGAACTGGGGATCGCCGAGGGCGTGACGCTGACGCTCAACACGCTCGGCGATGCGGAAAGCCGCGACGGCTGGCGTGCGGCGCTGGTCGAACATTTCGCGGGACACCGCGCCGGCCTCAGCGAAGACAGCCTCGCGCGGCTCGACAAGAATCCGCTGCGCATTCTCGACAGCAAGGATCCGCAGGATCGCCCGATCGCCGATAGCGCGCCCGATATCGACGCCTATCTGACCGCCGAGGCGCAGGATTTCTTCGCTTCGGTGACGGCGGGTCTCGACGCCGCGGGTGTCGCGTGGGAACGCAACGCGCGGCTGGTCCGCGGACTCGACTATTATCGCCATACGGCGTTCGAATTCGTCACCGACCGGCTGGGTGCGCAGGGCACGGTGCTCGGCGGCGGGCGTTACGACGGGTTGATCGAGGCGCTGGGCGGCCCGCCGACCGCAGCGGTCGGCTGGGCGGCGGGGATCGAGCGGCTGGCGATGTTGTTGCCGGAAGTTGCAAGGAGTGTAACCGACGTTATCGTGGTCATCGAGGATGATGCCGTCGTTCCCCTAGGAATTTCGATTCTGCAGACTTTGCGCGAGGATGGTTTGTCCGCGGAGATGATTGCAACGGGTTCGCCTCGAAAGCGATTCGACAAAGCATCGAAGCTAAATCCAAGAGGCATCTTGAGCCTGGGAGGCACAGGGACGTCGGCGGCACCAATCAGAAGCAGCGATAAGGCGTTGACCGAACGAGTAGCAAGCCTAATCTTTGAGCGCCACTTCGAAGGAAAATAATCTCGTCACCCTGAACTTGTTTCAGGGTCCATGGGGGTAACCTTTCGGCGTCGCGCCGTGGATGCTGAAACAAGTTCAGCATGACGGTTTCCGAACGGGTTCGGAAATTCCCCACTCGACCGCCAAATCCTTCCAGTCGGGATTGTCCGCCTCGATCAGGTTGATCTTCCATGACCGGTGCCAGCGCTTCAGTTGCTTTTCGCGCGCAATTGCGGCCGCCATGTCGTCGAAGAACTCGGCGTGGACAAGCCGGTACACCCGATATCGCGTCGTGAAGCCCGGCACTGTGCCCGACCGGTGCTGCCAGATGCGTGCGGTGAGGTCAGACGTGACGCCGATATAGAGCGTGCCCTGCTTTTGGCTGGCGAGAATATAGGTGCAGGGTTGCCGCGACGGCACGTTGGCCTCTATGCGGCGCCATGGATGCTGAAACAAGTTCAGCATGACGTAGTTTTTACCATTTTGGACAAGATGACCTCCGTTTCCGAAAAGCAGATCGACGCCATCATCGAACGTCATGCCGCGCTGCAGGCGCGGATGGCGACGGGGGATATGGCGCCCGCCGACTTCGTCGCGGCGTCGAAGGAGTTCGCCGAACTCGAACCCGTCGCCGAAGCCGCGCGCGAGGTGGTGAGGCTGCGCGGCGAGCTCGTCGCGCTCGGGGAAATGCTCGCCGATCCCGAAATGAAGGCGATGGCCGCCGAGGAAATGGCGGCGGTGGAGGCGGCGTTGCCCGCCGCCGAGCATGATCTGGCGCTCCAGCTGCTGCCCAAGGATGTCGCCGACGCGCGCGCCGCGATGCTCGAAATTCGCGCCGGGACCGGCGGCGACGAGGCGGCGCTGTTCGCGGGCGACCTCTTGCGCATGTACAGCCGCTATGCCGATGGGCAGGGGTGGAAGGTCGAAATCATCTCGGCGAACGAGGCCGAGGTCGGCGGTTACAAGGAAGTCGTCGCGTCGGTGACGGGGCAGGGCGTGTTTGCGAAGCTAAAGTTCGAAAGCGGCGTCCACCGCGTTCAGCGCGTCCCCGCAACCGAAAGTCAGGGCCGCATCCACACCAGCGCGGCGACCGTCGCGGTGCTGCCCGAGGCCGAGGAGGTCGACGTCGCGATCAACGACAATGACCTCAAGATCGACATCTATCGTGCGTCGGGCGCGGGCGGCCAGCACGTCAACACGACCGATTCGGCGATCCGCATCACGCACATCCCGACCGGGCTCGTCGTCATCCAGCAGGACCAGCGCAGCCAGCACAAGAACCGCGCCAAGGCGATGCAGGTGCTGCGCGCGCGGCTTTATGACCTCGAGCGCGAGAAGATCCACAGCGCCGAGGCGTCGGCGCGCAAGTCGATGGTCGGCTCGGGCGACCGGTCCGAACGCATCCGCACCTATAATTTCCCGCAGGGGCGCGTGACCGACCACCGTATCAACCTGACGCTCCATCGCCTGCCCGAGATCATCGAGGGCCAGATGGACGAACTGATCGACGCGCTGATCGCCGAGGACCAGGCGCAGCGGCTGGCGGGGCTGGGTGACTGAGACGCCGACGTTCGCGGGGGTCGCGGAGTCGATCCGCACCGCGGCCAGCTTGCTCGCTGCGACCAGCGATACGCCGCGGCTCGATGCCGAATTGCTGATGGCGCATGCGCTGGGGATCGAGCGGCAGGCGCTGCTGCTCGACCCGGGACGTTATGAAGTGCCCGATCGTTATGCGAACTTGGTCGCGACGCGGATGGCGCATACCCCGATGGCCTATATCCTCGGCTATCGCGATTTCTGGACGATCCGGATCGAAGTCGGCCCGGGGGTGCTGATCCCGCGGCCCGACAGCGAGACCCTGGTCGAGGCGTGTCTCGACTTCGCGCGGCACGATCGGG
>PNJO01000039.1 GCA_013821905.1 Sphingopyxis sp.
TCAGGTTCGGCCAATGCTGTTTCAGGAACTCCGCGGTGCCCGTGATATGGCCGCCGGTGCCGACGCCGGTGATCAGCACGTCGATCGGCGTGTCCCGGAAATCGGCGAGGATCTCGGGGCCCGTGGTGCGGACGTGGACGTCGATATTCGCTTCATTCTCGAACTGCTGCGGCATCCACGCGCCCGGCGTCGTTTCGACCAGTTCGATCGCGCGCTCGATCGCGCCCTTCATGCCCTTTTCGCGCGGTGTCAGGTTGAAGGTCGCGCCATAGGCGAGCATCAGCCGGCGGCGCTCGAGCGACATGCTTTCGGGCATGACGAGCACGAGCTTGTAGCCCTTGACCGCGGCTGCCATCGCGAGGCCGATGCCGGTGTTGCCCGACGTCGGCTCGACGATGGTGCCGCCTTCCTTCAGGCTGCCATCGCGTTCGGCCGCCTCGATCATCGCAAGTCCGATCCGATCCTTGATCGATCCACCGGGGTTGCTGCGTTCCGATTTCACCCAGACTTCGGCGTCGGGGAACAGCTTGGCCAGCCGGATGTGCGGCGTGTTGCCGATGGTATCGAGGATCGAATTGGCTTTCATGGTCGGTGGGCTCTTTCCTTGAATTCGAACCGCGGGTCGCAGCGGACGCGATTGGGCCAGTCTCCGGCGCGGAGCCAGAGCGTTTCGTCCGCCAGTGCCGGCGTCGGCGCGGGTTGTAACGAGGCGATCAGATACTGTCCATAAGGCCAGTCGCCGATGGCGGAATCGGCGTTGATGTGACCGAACGGACCGGCGTTGACGAAGCGCGCATCCCACTGCCGCGCGAGGCGCCACACGTGCGCGGTCTTGGCATAGGGATCATTGTCGCTGGCGACGACGACCATCGGCACGCGCGAGGTGAAGGAGGGCGAATCGGCAAAGCTCGCCACGCCATGTTCGTGCCGCAGCCGGCCGAGGTCGGGCGGCGCGACGAGCAGCGCGCCGGCGATACGCGTCCGCGTCACCGCGCTGGCGGCGGCGAACCAGTGGGCAAAGGCATGGCACCCCAGGCTGTGCGCGGCGACCAGCACGGGCTCCCGTTCGGCTTCGATCGCGGCGCCGACCTGACGCACCCATCCGTCCTTGTCGGGATTGTCCCAGCTGCCGAGCTCGATTCGCTCGCTGTTGGGGAATTTATGCTCCCACAGGCTTTGCCAGTGGGTCGGGCCGCTGTTGTGAAGGCCCGGAATCGTCAGGATTTTATGACGGATAGTCGCGCTGTGCATGACGGTTTCTCCATTGAAGGCAACAAGGGGAACCGCGGTGACGGGTGCGATCTGGATAATTCAACTAAATAAATTGACAATCACTTTGTGGTGAATGGAAACGAATTTTCGACGAGGCGAAAGGGCGCGTTTGACACGCCGCGGAAATGCGTCAGGCGGGCTGTTCCGAACGCGGTGTAAAGGTCTTTGCGCGGCGCAGTTCGGGAAAGATCCAGGCCCACAGCGCGGTCACGCCGACCGCCGCGGCGCCGCCGATCGCGACCGCGCCGACCGGTCCAAGCGCGGCTGCCATCGCGCCGGCGCGCATCTCGCCCAGTTCGTTGGATGCCGAGATGGCGAGCCCCGACGCCGCGCTGACGCGACCGCGCATCTGGTCGGGGGTGTTGAGCTGGATCAGCGTGCCGCGCACGAAGACCGAGAACATGTCGGCGGCACCCATCAGTACGAGCAGGCCGAGCGAGAGAAGCAGGTTCGTCGAAAGTCCGAAGGCGACCGTCCCGACGCCGAACGCGGCGACCGCCCACAGCATCTTCACCCCGACGTTGCGCTCGATCGGACGGATGGCGAGGCCCACGGCAACCCCGACCGACCCGAAGGCGACGGCGGCGCGCATCAGTCCCGCGCCTTCGGGACCCGCATGCAGGATGTCGCGCGCGAAGACCGGGAACATGGCGGTCGCGCCCGCGAGCAGGACGGCGAACAGGTCGAGTGTGATCGTGCCGAGCAGGAAGCGCTCGACCCACACGAACTGCAGGCCGTCGATCATCTCGCGCAGCGGGTGGCGCCGCACGGCGGCGGGCGGCGGCAGCACCGGGCGGACACGGCTGATTGTGAACGCCGAGATCGCGAGCAGGATGGCAGAGAAGACATAGACCGCTCCCGGATGTGCCGCGTAGATGAGGCCGCCCGCGGCAGGGCCGATCACCGAGGCCGATTGCCACGCGATGCTGCTCATCGCGATCGCGCGCGGCAGCACGGCGGCGGGCACGATGTTGGGCGCGATCGCGCTCATCGCCGGGCCCGAGAAGACGCGCGCGACGCCGTGCAGCGCGGCGAGTCCGAAGATCAGGGGCAGGGTCAGTCCGTCGGTCCAGGTGAACCAGCCAAGCGTCGCCGCGATCAACAGGTCGATGAGGTTCGAAAAGATCGCGACGCTGCGCCGCTCGAACCGGTCGGCCGCCCATCCGGCGACGGGGGTCAGGATTGCCAGGGGCACGAACTGGAAGAGGCCGAGCAGCCCGAGCTGGAACGACGCTTCCTTGATCGACATGCCATAGTCGGTGCGCGCGGTGTCATAGAGCTGATATCCGATCACCACGACCATCGCGATCGTCGCCATCACGGCGGTGAAGCGCGCGACCCAGAAATAGCGGAAGTCGGGATAGCTGAGCGGGGAGGGGGCTTGGGGCGTCGCTTCCGGCATCACCGGATCTTCGCCTTCGGGGGGAGGGATCGTCGCCATCGCCCTTCGCCCTAGCCGGCTTTTGGCGGCTGTCCAGATAGGATAGCTTTGCCGTTCGTCGATTATCGAATGCCATCGGCCCGCCGCGCTGGCAGAAGCTCCGCACCGGAGACAGGGAGATCAACGAATGACCCGCAAATTTGCCCGCTTTGGCGGAGCCGCCGTGGCTGCGACACTGCTCGTTCTCACCGCCTGCGACGCGTCCGGCGACAAGTCGGCGACGGCGCAGAGCGCAAAGAACTGGACCGAGTTTCGCGACAATTTCCTCAAGGGCTATTTCCCGCTCAACCCGACCTTTGCCATTTATCAGGGCAAGCATGAGTTCGACGGGCAATTGCCCGACTGGTCGCCCGAGGGACTGGAGAAGCAGGCGGCATTCCTCGAAAAGACGATCGCCGACGCCAAGGCGTTCGACGGCGAGATGACCGAAGCCGAGAAGTTCGAGCGCGACTATCTGGTACGCGTCGCCGAAGGCCAGCTCTTCTTCCTGCGCGATACCGATTTCGCGGCGAAGAACCCCGCCTTCTACACCGGTGCGCTCGACCCCAACGTCTATATCGCGCGGCCTTATGGCACGCCCGAGCAGCGGATGAAGGCGTTCATCGCTTATGCGACGAAGGTTCCCGCCGCCGCGGCGCAGATCAAGGCGAATTTGAAGCTCCCGCTTCCCGCGACCTTCGTCAAATATGGCACCGCGGGCTTTGGCGGTTTCGCCGACTATTACAAGGGCGACGCGAAGGCGGCCTTTGCGTCGGTCAAGGACGAAGCGCTGCAGAAGCAGTTCGACGATGCAGTCGCGAAAGCCGGCGCGGCGATGACCGACCTTGCCGAATATGTCGGGTCGCAGCCGGGGACGGCCAACGGCTATGCGCTGGGTCCGGACAGGTTCGCGAAGATGATCCTGACCAACGAGGGCGTCGACACGCCGCTCGACGAGCTCGAGCGGATCGGCCAGGCCGATCTCAAGCGCAACCAGGATGCGCTGAAGGCCGCCTGCGCGACCTATGCCGCGGGGATGACGATCGCCGAGTGCATGAAGAAGATGAATGCCGACAAGCCCGCCGACGGACCGGTCGCCGAGGCACGCCGCCAGCTGCCGACGCTGCGCGCCTTTCTGGTCGAGAAGGATCTGGTGACCATCCCCGGCACCGAGCAGGCGCAGGTCGAGGAATCGCCGCCCTACAACCGCCAGAACAGCGCCTATATCGACATTCCGGGCCCCTATGAGAAAGGCCTGCCGTCGGTCTATTATATCTCGCCGCCCGATCCGGCGTGGGACAAGCAGACGCAGGCCGATTTCGTGCCGGGCCGCAAGGACCTGCTCTTCACCTCGGTGCACGAGGTGTGGCCGGGCCACTTCCTCAATTTCCTCCACTCTAACCGCGCCGGGAGTATCTTCGGCAAGCTCTTCGTCGGCTATGCCTTTGCCGAGGGCTGGGCGCATTATACCGAGGAGATGATGTGGGATGCGGGGCTGGGCGAAGGCGACCCCGAAACGCATATCGGCCAGCTCTCGAACGCGCTGCTCCGCGATTGCCGCTACCTGTCGGCGATCGGGCTGCACACCAAGGGCATGACCGTTGCGGACTCGGAAAAGCTGTTCAAGGAACAATGCTATCAGGACGAAGGCAATGCGCGGCAACAGGCGGCGCGCGGCACCTATGATCCGGCCTATCTCAACTACACGATGGGCAAGCTGATGATCCGCAAGCTGCGCGAGGACTGGACCAAGGGTGACCGGACGAAGTGGAAGGCGTTCCACGACGAATTCCTGTCCTATGGCGGCCCGCCGATCCCGATGGTGCGGGCGGCGATGATGAAGGAAGGGGCGCCGAAGGCGGTCTTCTGACGCCGGTAGCCGCGCGGGCGGTCAGGCGGACGGTGCGCGCAGTCGCGCGATGAAGAAGCCGTCGAGACCGCCCGCATCGGCGAGTTGGCCGGGAAGCGTCCGGACGAAACCGCTTTCGTCGGGCGCGATCCCGGCGGGCAGTTCGTCGGCATGTGCCGGTTCGATCGTCCAGCCGGGATGACCGGCGAGAAAGGCCGCGATCTGCTCTTCGCCTTCGGCGCGTTCGAGCGAGCAGGTTGCATAGACCAATGCGCCGCCGGGCCGGAGCCATTCGGCCGCGCGCGCCAGCAATTCGCCCTGCAACGCGGCCATGTCGGCAATCTGCCGCGGCTCGATGCGATGGAGCACGTCGGGATGGCGGCGAAAGATGCCGGTCGCCGAGCAGGGCGCGTCAAGCAGGATCGCATCGACCGAACCGTCGGGCGCCCATTTGCGGATATCGCCCTGAACGACCTTGGCGGCGAGGCCGGTGCGGGCCAGGTTGGCCGCGAGCCGGTCGAGCCGCTTCGCGCTGGCATCGACGGCGACGACGTCCCAGCCCGCGGCGGCGAGTTGCATCGTCTTGCCGCCCGGCGCGGCACAAAGATCGAGAATGCGTCGCCCGCCTCCCGCGCCGAGCAGCCGGGCGGGGAGGCTTGCGGCCAAATCCTGCACCCACCAGCCGCCATCGCTGAATCCGGGCATCGTCTCGACCGCCTGACCGCGCGGAAGCCGCCGATGCAGCGGCGCAAGCGCCGTCGCGTCGTCCCATTCGCCAGCGGGTTCGGCAGCGAAGCTCAGGTCGACGGGCGGCGGCGCGCTCCACGTCTGCTGGGCGGCGGCAACGACGACGTCGCCCCATTGCGCGGCCCAGCGCTCGGCGACGGGCTCGGGCAAGGTCGCGCTTTCGGGAAGTCGCCATTCCTCCTGCTGCGCGCGCGACAGGATCGCGTGCACCAGCCGGCGCGGGCCACCCGCGACCAGCGGCAGCGCGGTCGCGACGACGGCATGCGGCGAGGTCTTGAGCACCAGAAGCTGCGCCAGCGCGATCCGCAGCACCGCGCGCGACTTCACGTCCTCGGGCAATTCCTGTGTCGTCGCGCCGTCGATCAGCATGTCGATGTCGCTCATCCAGCGCAGGGCTTCGGACACGATTGCGACGGCAAAGGCCCGGTCGGCGGGCGGCAGGCCCTGCGTCGCTGCATGGGCAGCGATGTCGAGCGGATCGCCGCGACGAAGCACCGCATCGAGCAGGCGAAGCGCGGCACGGCGCGTCGCCGTCCCTGGCGGATCGATCTCGTCGGTGCGGCGTCTGCCGCGCGGGCGTCTGTCAGCCATGGGCCGGGGTCCGATACGGATGGTTGGCGGGAGGGATGGAAGATCCTATGGTGCCGATGCCATGAGCAACAGCGAAAAATCCGAAACGATCGGCGGCACGAAGCGCGCCACGAAACGTCCGGCGCACGTAAAGGCGCCCGCGAGATGGACCGACAGCCCGGTGCCCGCGCCCGAACCGATCCGCGAGGACAAGGCCGAGGACCAGCCGGGCGGACGCAATCCCGTCCGCTATGGCGATTGGGAGCTCAAGGGCATCGCGGTCGATTTCTGACCCGCGACGGGTGGCCGCCGCGTCGCCGCGGCGGCCCTGATCGTGGATTCTATCAGACAGCCGGTGCTTCGGTGACCAGCGGCACCTTGCCGCTTGCGACCTGTTCGGCGAACACTTCGCGCATCAGCTGCAGCGAGAAGAGGTGCGCGAAAATGAGCGGCAGCATGCCGTTCTGCATCATCTTGCGTAGCACGTCGCCGCGCAGCTCGCGCAGCTTGTTTTCGTCGACCATCTGGAAGCCGCGATAGATGAAGGGCTTGTCGCTGCCTTCGGGCTGGATGGCGACTTCGCCGTCCATCAGCAGCTCGGCCTTCTTTAGCTCGTCGACAAAGAAGCCGGTGCGCTGGCCCGATTCCTCGAACTGCTGGCAGAACTGCAGCACCTGGTTCACCGCTTCCGACGGGTTGCCGTCGACGAACAACGCGTCGCCCTCTTCGAACTTGCCGAGCGCACCGGGGGTGGGGTCGAAGCACAGCGACAATTCTTCCGAATTGGGGCTGAGGCGCGCGAGCATGAAGGGATAGCGGCGGATATAGGCCGGGACATAGACCGGGTTCTTCAGCTTGCCTTCGTCATCGACGAAGGTGTTCACGCCTTCGTTGAGGCCCATCAGCGCGAGCGGCACAGGATTTTCGCCCGCCGAAAAAACGATCGGATAAAAGCGGCAAGCCGACACGAATTCGTCCGACGTCAGCGGCACGGCGTGCTGGTTTACAAGGAAATCGGCCTTCTCGAGCGAACGGGCATGGAAATCGGCGTGGTCGATGCTCGAAAGCGGCACGAGGTCCTTGTAAAAGAGCGGCAGATTGTTGGCGGGCGCAGTGGCCATGATCGAACTCCGGTAAAATCCCCATGTCGGGGGCGAAAGAATAACAGCGCGCCTTATTGACCCGCGTCGCGCCGCGCAAGGGGCTTGGGTGCGGATGGCTGCCCCTTTCAGGCGATCAGCTTGCCCGGGTTGAACAGGCCGAGGGGGTCGAGGCCCGATTTGATCCCGCGAAGCGCCGTCAGCCGCGCCGGGCTGTCGAGTTCGGCGAAGATATCGCGCTTCATCTGGCCGATGCCATGTTCGGCGGAAATCGAACCACCCAACTCGATAACGTGCGAATAGACGAGGCGGCTCAGGTCCGCGCCGTGCCGGGCGAGCCAGGCGGCACCGTCGCCGTCGGCAGGCGGCTGGACATGATGGTGGATATTGCCGTCGCCGAGATGGCCGAAGGAAACCGTCCGCACCCCGGGAAAGGCGGTAGCCAGCCGCCCCGGATTATCGGCGATGAAGCGCGGCATCAGATCGACGGGGACGCTGACGTCATGCTGGATCGCGGGGCCTTCGGCGCGTTCGGCTTCCGAAATGGAATCGCGCAGGCGCCAGAAATCCTCGCTCTCGCGGTCGTTTTTGGCAATCGCGACGTCGCCGATCAGCCGGTCGTCGAGCGCTGCGGCAAGTTCGGCCTGCAAGGCGGCATCGAGCGCCGCTTCGTCGTCGCCGGCAAGCTCGATCAGTGCATACCAGGGGTGCGCCTCGGCGAGCGGCGCGCGCGTCCGGGGGATGTGGCGCAGCACGGCGTCGAGGCAGCCGTGCGGGATGATCTCGAATCCTTCGAGTTCGCGGCCGATTGCCGCATCGAGCCGGCGCAGCAGGTGCAGGGCGTCGTCGGGCGATTCGAGGCCGACCCATGCGGTCCTGCGCGCCGCCGAAGCAGGGACGAGATGCAGGCTGGCCGCGGTGACGATGCCAAGGGTTCCTTCGGCGCCGCACAGCAGCTGCTTCAGGTCATAACCGCGATTGTCCTTTTTCAACGGCGCGAGGCCGTCGAAGATGCTGCCATCGGGCAGCACGGCTTCGATTCCGGCGACGAGCGCGCGCATCGTCCCGTGGCGAAGCACCTGCGTCCCGCCGGCATTGGTCGAGACGAGGCCGCCGATCGTCGCCGACCCCTTGCCGCCGAGCGTCAGCGGGAAGCGCATCCCTTCCGCCAGCGCGGCGTTGTGGAAATTTTCCAGGATCACGCCGGCTTCGGCGACGGCGATGCGGGTATCCCGGTCGATGGCGCGAATATGGTTCAGGCGGCGGGTGCTGAGGATGAGCTGCGTCCCCGAGGCATCGGGGGTGGCGCCGCCGACCATGCCGCTGTTGCCGCCCTGCGGCACCAGCGCGATGCGGTGCGCGGCGCAAATTCGCACAGCCTCGGCGACTTCGGCCGTGGTCGCCGGCGACAGCATCGCGGTGGCCGCGCCATGATATTTTCCGCGCCAGTCGGTCAGCCAGGGCGCCATGTCATCGCGCGCGTCGGTATAGCCCTTTGGCCCCAGCAAGCGGGCCAGCGCGTCGAGCGCCGCGGGGGAGGGCGCGCCGGTCATGCCTGTCGTCTGCAGAAAATAACTGCAGAATGTCGTCCGGAGGGTCGACAGCAATTCATTTGGTGTTCAATCATGGCTGCTAGAGGGGGCGATGGACGAATAGCATCTTTTCGTCCAGCGCGAACGACGCGGGAGCGACAAGGTGATGAGCATTTTTCGTCAGGGCGCCACAGGAGCGGCAGCACGGTCGTGCTGACCGCTGTGCCCCTGTTGCTCGCGGCCGCGGCTCCCGCCGCCGATACGCCGGTCGCCGCGCCGCCCGAACCGCTCGTTGCGGTGGCTATCCCGACGCCGCCTTCGCCACCCGACACGCCGCAATGGCAGGTGGTGATCGAGCAGCAGTTGATCATCCGCGTTCCCGCCCAGCGTACGCAGCTTCGCAATTTCGCCGCAAGTCCCGCCCCGGTTCAGCGCGTCAAGCAGGTGCCGATCGTCTGGAAGGAAAAAAAAGGCCCGAAATGCGTCGCCATGCGCAATATCGTCGGTATGCAGGCGGCACAGCGCGACAGCATCGACCTGATCACCCGCCAGAAGGAGCGGCTGCGCGCGCAGCTCAATCGCGGATGCCGGGCGCTCGATTTCTACGCCGGCTTCTATATGAAGGACAGCAAGGATGGCCGGCTTTGCGAGGGCCGTGACGAAATCCACGCGCGGACCGGCGCCAAGTGCGAGGTCGACAAGTTCCGTCTGATGGTGCCCGTCCCGCGCGAAGAGGATTAATATCGGGTCGCCACCGGCTCTTTTCTTGACTTTTCATCGCCGCTTCCCCTAGGGGCCGCGCAGCGTTGGCTGGCGTGGGACGCCGCGCTGTCATATTTTCCGGACATGTTGACCCTATGAAATTTGCCGATCTCGGCCTTTCCGACGAACTTCTCCGTGCCGTGACCGAGTCCGGCTACGACGAGCCGACTGCGATTCAGGCCGGCGCGATCCCTTCGGTGCTGATGATGCGCGACATGATCGGCATCGCCCAGACGGGCACGGGCAAGACCGCGTCTTTCGTGCTGCCGATGATCGACATCCTGGCGCACGGCCGCACCCGTGCGCTCATGCCGCGCTCGCTGATCCTCGAACCGACCCGCGAGCTGGCCGCGCAGGTCGCGGAGAACTTCGAAAAATACGGCAAATATCACAAGCTCTCGATGGCGTTGCTGATCGGCGGCGTACAGATGGGCGATCAGGTGAAGGCGCTCGAAAAGGGCGTCGACGTGCTGATCGCGACCCCGGGTCGGTTGATGGACCTGTTCGAGCGCGGCAAGATATTGCTCACCGGCTGCAACCTGCTCGTGATCGACGAAGCCGACCGCATGCTCGACATGGGCTTCATCCCCGACATCGAGAATATCTGCACCAAACTGCCCGCGAATCGGCAGACGCTGCTGTTCTCGGCGACGATGCCGCCGCCGATCAAGAAGCTCGCCGACAAATTCCTGTCGAACCCGAAGACGATCGAAGTCGCGCGCCCGGCAAGCCGGAACGAGAATATCGAACAGTTCGTCGTCAAGACGTCGGAGCGTGGCAAGCGCGACACGCTGCGCAGCCTGATCGAGGCCGAGAGCATCGGCACCGCGATCATCTTCTGCAACCGCAAGACGACGGTGCGCGAACTGGCGAAGTCGCTGCAGCGCTACGGTTACAAGGCGGGCGAAATCCACGGTGACATGGACCAGTCGAGCCGCATCGCCGAGCTGGACCGCTTCAAGAACGGCACGATCAACATTCTCGTCGCGTCGGACGTCGCGGCGCGCGGGCTCGACGTCAAGGGCGTGAGCCACGTCTTCAACTTCGACGCTCCCTGGCATCCCGACGACTATGTCCACCGCATCGGCCGCACGGGCCGCGCGGGTGCAAAGGGCAGAGCGTTCACGCTGATCACGCCGTCGGACGACGAAGCGATCGACAATATCCAGAAGCTGACCGGCTACCAGATCCCGGTCCACGACATGGGCGGCGCGGAAAGGGAAACCACAAGGCCCGTGGGCGATCGGGAAGAACGCGAGCCGCGCAAGAGCGCGCGTGGCGGCCGCAGCCGGAGCGCGAAGCCGGCTAGCGAAGAACGTAGCGGAAGCGAAAAGCGGACGAGGAAACCCGAGGGTCGCAAGCCCGCGCCGGCAGCGCCCCGGTCGCGCGATGACGACGATGGCCCCGATGACGGATGGAACGGCCCGATGCCGGACTTTCTGTCGGTCGGTTTCGGCAGCTGACGCGCGGCCGCGCGTCAGACCCGGACGAGCATTTTTCCGATATTCGCGCCTGAAAACAGGCCGAGAAACGCATCGGGCGCCGATTCAACGCCTTCGCTCACCGTCTCGCGGATCGTGACCGCGCCGCTCGAGATCAGGCCGCCCATATCGGCGTAGAATTCCTCGACGCAGTCGAAGAACTGGTCGGTGTAGATGAAGCCTTCCATGCGGATTCGCGCGGGGATCGTGCGGATCAGATATTTCATCTCCTGCGGCTTGCCGTCGTTATAGACGTCGATCATGCCGCAGATCGCAAAGCGGGCGAAATCATTGGCGGTCGCGAAGGCTGCATCGAGGTGCTCGCCGCCGACATTGTCGAAATAGACATCGATGCCCGGCTTCCCGAGCCGTTCCAGTGCCGCGGCCAGCTGCGGCAGCACCGGCCCAGCCTTGTAGTCGATCACGGCGTCGGCGCCGAGATCGTCGACCCACGCGCATTTTTCGGCACCGCCCGCCGAGCCGATCACGGTCATTTCGCGCGCCTTGGCGATTTGCACGACGGCGGAGCCGACGGCGCCCGCCGCCGCGGAGACGAAGACGGTGTCACCGGGCTTTGCCGCAGCGATGCGCAGCAGCCCGATCCAGGCGGTGCCGCCGGTGAGGCCCATATTGTGGAGGAAGGTCTGCGGCGTCAGGCCGGCGGCGAGCAGTTCCGCGGGCAATTTGTTCGGCATCATGTCGAGGCCGATGATGCCGCCGTCGCGCCAGCCGCCCATGTGCAGGATGAGGTCGCCGGGCGCGAAACCGTCCATCCGGCTTTCGACGATCTCGCCGATCGCGCCGCCGGTCATCGGCTGATCGAGCTGGAACCCCGCGGCATAGCTTTTCGCGTCGTTCATGCGCCCGCGCATATAGGGATCGACCGACAGCCAGAGGTTGCGTACGCGCAGCTGGTCGTTTTCGAGCGGCGCATCGGGCAGCTCGCGCAGCGCGAAATTGTCCAGCGTCGGCAACCCGGTCGGCCGACTGATCAGATGCCATGCCTTGGCCATCGGAATCCCCCCATTCCTATATTTCGTCATATGACGGCGACAATCGTCAGAAAAGCCGTTGCCACTGTCAAGCAGTGTCGTTAAGACCCCGCCGGTCGCGGGGCCGTAGCTCAGATGGGAGAGCGCTGCAATCGCACTGCAGAGGTCAGGGGTTCGATTCCCCTCGGCTCCACCAGCGACCCTTTTCCTTCCGCACAGAGCGTGTCGACCGGGGACAGACACAGTCCATCCCCGGCCATTCATTCATGCCGCCGGTGCGGGCGGTTCGGTGGGGCGTCCGCCGCGGAAACGCCGGATCAGGAAGACGATCAGCGCGATCAGCAGCGCCCAGGGCAGGATCGCCGCGCCGGCGACCAGCACGACCGACAACAAGGTGCCGCCGCTGCCGAGCAGCGTCGTCCAGGCGTTGCCGAAGGGGTTCTGGTGGCCGATGCCCGGCAGGCCGCCGGTGCCGACATAGTTGAACACGACCCTGGTCGTGGCGATGCGGGCTTCGCCGGTGCGGCGGCCGTCGCGTTCGGTCTCGAGTTGCCCGCGAAGGCTGGCGATCCGCTTCAGCACCTCGGCGCGTTCGGCCTTGTCGAGCCCGCCCTGCCGCAACCGCGCTTCGAGTCGTTCGATCTCGGCCGCCGCGCCGACGCTGCGTTGCTGCGACTGTTCGATCTGGGTCCCGACATCCTCGCCGTTGATCGCCGCGTCGGCAAGCACCCCCTCGGCCTTTTCGACGCTGGCGAGGGCGTCGGCGCCGAATTTGCGCGCGATGCCGGGATCGAGCCGGAACTGGGTCTGCGCCTCGACCTCATTTTCGCGCACCATCTGATATGTGACGTCGACGATGCGGCACCGGGCGGTGCCCAGCGTCTCGCATGCTTCGGCATGCTCGCTCTGGACCTTGGCGATGCGGTCGTCGTCGAGGCGGAAGGCATAGCTGTAATCGAAGGCGACGCCCGGGGCTGCCGTGAGCCCGACATCGGGCGTGGCTTCCTCCGCCGTTGCGGCGGCTTCGGCGGCGGGGGAGGAGGTATCGGGGGCTTCGTCGAGCGACTGCTTTTCGCCGCAGCCGACCAGGGCGAGCGCCATCGCGCCCACTAAGAGCTTCATTTTCATTGAAGATTCTCCCAAAACGCGACTCGATGGTCGCGTGGGATGGCATATCATAACTGATCTGGTTGACAATATGCTTCAGGCGAGCCGGACGAAGCTGTCGAGCACCCGTTTGTTGCCGGCCTGCTCGAACTCGACCTCGAGCTTGTTGCCGTCGATGTCGGCGATTTCGCCGTAACCGAATTTTTCGTGGAACACGCGCATTCCGATCGCAAGGTCGGCGCGCGGCTTGGCGCCGACCGAGGCGGCGGGGCCGCGTTCGGACGGAGCGGGCGCGCGCGTGATCGTCGAGGATTGCGCCGCGGCGCGCTGCCATGCGGGGCCGCGCGTCATGGTGCGCGCGGGGTTGCGTTCGGCGACATGGGCGAAGGGATCGCCCTGCGCCGACCAGTTGGCGCGCCACAGGCTCTGTCCGCCGCCGAAGCTGTTCTCGCTGTCGATATGCTCGGGCGGGATTTCGGCAATGAAGCGGCTGGGGATGCTGCTCATCCACTGCCCGTAGATACGCCGGTTCGCGGCATGATAGATGCTCGCGCGCTGGCGGGCGCGGGTGATCGCGACATAGGCAAGGCGGCGCTCTTCCTCGAGGCTCTGCGTGCCGCCTTCGTCCATCGATCGCTGCGACGGGAACACGCCATCCTCCCACCCGGCGAGGAAGACATGGTCGAATTCGAGGCCCTTGGCGGCGTGGATCGTCATGATCGTCACCGTCTCGACCTGATCGTCATTGTCGCGATCCATGACGAGGCTGACATGTTCGAGGAACGCCTCGAGCGATTCATATTCCTCCATCGCGCGGACGAGTTCGGAGAGATTTTCGAGGCGGCCCGCGGCTTCGACGCTGCGATCGGCCTGGAGCATCGCGGTATAGCCCGATTCGTCGAGGATGAACTGGGTCAGCTCGGGGTGCGACAGTTCGTTCGCCTTGCCCTGCCAGCTTCGCATCTGCGCGATGAAATTGGCGAGCTGGCGGCGCGCCTGCGGCGTGAGCTCGTCGGTCTCGGTGATCCGCGAGGCGGCGTGAAAGAGCGGAGCGCGTTCGTGGCGTGCAAACTGATGGATGCGCGCGAGCGCCTTGTCGCCCAGTCCGCGCTTTGGAACATTGACGATGCGTTCGAAGGCGAGATCGTCGGCCGATGACTGGACGAGGCGCAGATAGGCGAGCGCATCGCGGATTTCGGCGCGTTCGTAGAAGCGGAACCCGCCGACGATGCGGTAGGGCATGCCGATGGCGATGAAGCGATCCTCGAACTCGCGCGTCTGGAACTGCGCGCGGACCAGGATCGCGGCGCGGTCTAGCGAGACGCGGCGGTGCTGGAGCGTTTCGAGCTCCTCGCCGATGCGGCGCGCTTCCTCGGGCCCGTCCCACACGCCGACGACACGGACCTTGTCGCCCGCGTCGAGTTCGGTCCACAGCGTCTTGCCGAGGCGATCGCTGTTCTGCGCGATCAGCGCCGAAGCCGCGGCGAGAATCTGCGGCGTCGAGCGGTAATTCTGTTCGAGGCGGATCACCGTCGCGCCCGGAAAATCCTTTTCGAAGCGCAGGATGTTCGCAACCTCGGCGCCGCGCCACGAATAGATCGACTGGTCGTCGTCGCCGACGCAGCAGATATTCTTGCGCGCCTGCGCGAGCAGCCGGAGCCAGAGATACTGGCTGGCGTTGGTGTCCTGATATTCGTCGACGAGAATATATTTGAAGCGACCCTGATATTGTTCGAGCACGTCGCGGTGCGTCTTCAATATGACCAGCATGTGGAGCAGCAGGTCGCCGAAGTCGCAGGCATTCAGCGTCTTCAGCCGCGCCTGATAAAGCGCATAGAAATGCTGGCCCTTGCCGTCGGCATAGGCTTCCTTGTCCGCGGCATCGAGGTCGGCAGGCGTCAGCCCGCGGTTCTTCCACTTGTCGATCAGCCCCGCGAGCTGGCGCGCGGGCCAGCGTTTCTCGTCGAGCCCCTCAGCCTGGATGAGTTGCTTCAGCACACGCAGCTGGTCGTCGGTATCGAGAATGGTGAAATTGCTCTGCAGCCCGACGAGTTCGGCATGGCGGCGCAGCATCTTCGCGCAGATGCTGTGAAAAGTGCCGAGCCACGGCATCCCTTCAACCGCGTCGCCGATCATGCGGCCGATGCGTTCGCGCATCTCGCGCGCCGCCTTGTTGGTGAAGGTAACCGCAAGGATTTCGGACGGCCACGCCCGCCGCGTCGCGATGATATGCGCGAGGCGTGCGGTGAGTGCAGCGGTCTTGCCCGTGCCGGCACCCGCGAGCATCAGCACCGGCCCTTCGGTGGTCAGCACGGCCTGCCGCTGCGGGCCGTTGAGACCCTGCAGATAGGGCGGGTCCGACGGGTCGGGACGGGTCGGGTCGGGCAGCGAGGCGGGGGTATCGGTCACGCGCGAACGATTAGGGAACAGCGAGCAGCCTGTCCAGTGCGGCGAGATGCGGGAAGGCTGCCATTTCGCCGTGTTTCAACGCATCGACGGTTGCCTGCGCCATCGCGCGATAGGCTGGCAAGAGATCGGGGTCATGCGCCCGAAGCGTTTCGAGATGCCCGGCTATCGTCTGCGTATCGCCGCGGAGGAGGGGGCCTGACAAGCCGGCAAAGCCGTGCGCGAGGCTGTTTTCGAGCGCGGCGCGGACGAGCGGGGCGAGCAGCGCCGGTGGATCGTCGATGCCTGCGCTCTCCAATGCATGCGCCGCGCCGGCGATCAGCGTGACCAGATGGTTCGACGCGTGACAAAGCGCGGCATGATAGAGCGCGCGCCGATCCTCGGCGATTTCAACGGCGATGCCGCCGAGCAGGCCGACGACGGCCTTGGCGCGTTCGGTCGCGTCCGGCGTTGATCCGGTGACCGCGAAGCGCGCGCCGGTCATGCGTGCGACCTCATTCTCCGGATCGCCGGTGAAGGTCATAGCAGGATGGATCGCCGCGGTGAGCGCGTCCGCGCGGCGCAGCGGATCGAGTGGGGCCGCACCGCTTCTCCCGCTGACATGAAAGATGAAGGCGCCGCCCGTCGGTCGCAGCAGCGGCGTCAGGCTGGCAGCGACCTCGTCGAGTGCGTCGTCGGACACGGCGATGGCGACGATATCGCACCGGTCGGCCAGCTGCGCCAGGTCCGGTACGGCGACGGCGCCGACCGTCCGGGCGGCGGCGTCCGAGCGTACCCGATCCTTGCTGAACAGGAGCGGCGGCGCGGGCAGTTGCGAGGCAAATGCCAGCGCCAGCGCCTGTGCGACGCGGCCCGCGCCGATGATGCCGAGTTGGGGTCTGGCGTCGCTCATCGCCGGCGGATGTAGTGCCTGAACCCGCCGTTCGCCAATGGTGTCTTTGCTGTCCGGCGCTTTCGATGCGTCGCTCTCGTTGCGGCGAGCATGAGCCGACGGCTTCTATCGCCGGCTCTCGACCGCCTGTTTGAACCGCGCCAGCCGCGCCGTCGCCGCCGCGGCGTGGGGTCCGATCCAGCGGTCGTGAATGTCCTGGATCGGTATCGCGTTGAGGTGATTCCAGCGCTCGCGCCCGCGGCGCTCGGCGATCACCAGCCCCGCATCCTCGAGCACCTTCAGATGCTGCATCACGGTGCAGCGGTCGATGTCGGCGAAATGACCGCACAATGCGCCCGTGGTCAGCGGCTGGTCCTTCAGGTCGTCGAGAATTTGCCGCCGGACCGGCGAGGCGAGTGCCTTGAAAGTGGCGTCGAACTGGTCGTGAATTGACATGTTATATAAATACAACATAAAAGGGTGCGACTCAAGCGGAGAGTGATCATGGAACTGAAATTCAGGGTCGCGGCGCGGATCGCGAAGCCGGCACATGAAGTGTTCGAAGCGGTGGCCGATCCCGCCCGGCTCTCGGAATATTTCACCACCGGCGGCGCGCAGGGGCGGCTCGAAACCGGCGCGACGGTGAGCTGGGACTTCCACGACTATCCCGGCGCCTTTCCCGTCCATGTGATCGAGGTCGTTCCCGACGAGAAGATCGTCCTCGAATGGGCGGCCTATGAGGGGCAGGCGCCCGGCGTCGACGACGGGGCGATGCAGGATGCCGATTATCGCACCCGCGTGACAATGAGTTTCAAACCGCTCGACGACGGCCGCACGCTGGTCGAGATCGCCGAGGAAGGCTGGCGCGAGACGCAGGCGGCGCTCGACGGCAGCTATGGCAATTGCCACGGCTGGACGCAGATGCTCTGCGCGCTCAAGATCTGGGTCGAGCACGGCATCAACCTGCGCGCCGATTTCTACAAATAGCGCTGCCCCCCCCCCGGGGGGCTGAACCTAGGCCTGATCGGGATAGTCGAAGCGCAGCGGGCGCGTACCGATCGGTGCGCCGCTGTTGGCGTCGATTACCACCGGCCGGACCGGCTCGCCGGTCGCGATGTCGATCTGGCGCGTCAGTGCGCCGCCGCCATTATGCTTGCTTCCCCAGGCGCCGATCGCGGCAAGGATCGGCAGGAAGTCGCGCCCGGCGTCGGTGAGCAGATATTCGTCGCGCGGCGGCCGCTGGCTGTAGCGGCGTTTTGCGATCAGCCCGGCCCCGACCAGCGCCGACAGGCGCCGCGCCAATATGTTCGGCGCGATGCCGAGGCTGGCGCGCAGCTGTTCATAGCGCGTCAGGCCACGCTCGATGTCGCGCAGCACCAGCATGCTCCACCGGTCGCCGACGCGCATCAGTCCACGGTCGACCGGACAGGTGCCCGGATTATTTTTATCGTCGGTCATTGAATGCATATGGGATAGTCACTATCATTTTGCAAGCGACCTGCGACGCCGTCGTTCGCACGTGGCCGCCTCACAAGGAGCAAAGACATGACTATCCCCACTGGAACGGCCCTGATCACGGGCGCTTCGACCGGCCTCGGCGCGGTCTATGCCGACCGGCTCGCCAAGCGCGGCCACGACCTGATCCTTGTCGCGCGCAACGGTGCGCAGATGGAGGAACTCGCCGCGAAGCTGCGCGCCGAATATGACGTCGCGGTCGATGTGATCGCGGCCGATCTGACCAAAAGCGACGATGTGACGCGCATCGAACAGCGTCTGATCGACGATGCCGCGATCACGCTTTTCGTCAACAATGCCGGCATGTCGCTGAACGGCGGAACGCTGGACAACAGCGCCGCCGAGATCGAGACGATTATCGCGCTGAACATCACCGCCGCGGCGCGGCTCGCGATCGCGGCGGGCAAGGCGTTCGGCGCGCGCGGCAAGGGTGCGATCGTCAACATTGCGTCGGTCCTCGCGCTCGCCCCCGAGATGTTCGAAGGCGTGTACAGCGGATCGAAGGCGTTCCTGCTGAACCTCAGCCATGCGCTTGCGACGAGCGGCCGCGAGCAGGGTGTCCATGTCCAGGCGGTGCTGCCCGGTGCGACGCGCACCGAGATATGGGAGCGATCGGGCAAGGATATCGACGCTTTCCCCGCCGAGATGGTGATGAGCGCGGGCGATCTGGTCGACGCGGCGCTGCTGGGGCTCGACCGCGGCGAGGAGGTCACGATCCCGCCGCTCGCCGACGAGGGGCAGTGGAAGGACTATTATGCGGCGCGGCTCGCGATGGGGCCGAACCTGTCGAAGCGCGATGTGGCCGAACGCTATAAGGTGAATGTCGCCGCTTGAATTCAAAAGCCCCCGTGCCCCCGCGTGCGCGGGGACGCGGGGCCCTTGATCAGCGGAACGGCGGCTCGTTGAAGGCGCGGAGCTTGCGGCTATGCAGCTTGGCGCCTTCGTCGCGCATCGTCTCGCACGCGCGGATGCCGATCTGGAGGTGCGCGGCGATTGCTTCCTCGTAGAAGCGGTTCGCCTGGCCGGGCAGCTTGAGTTCGCCGTGGAGCGGCTTGTCGCTGACGCAGAGCAATGTGCCATAGGGGACGCGGAAGCGGTAGCCCTGCGCGGCGATGGTCGCGCTCTCCATGTCGATGCCGATCGCGCGCGACTGCGAGAAGCGGAGCGCGCTGTCAGTGTAGCGCAGTTCCCAGTTGCGGTCGTCGGTGGTGACGACGGTGCCCGTGCGCATCCGTTTCTTGAGGTCGGCGCCGCTGGTGCCCGACACCGTTTCCGCGGCGGTCGCGAGCGCGACCTGCACTTCGGCGATCGGCGGGATCGGGATTTCGACCGGCAGCACCGCGTCGAGGATATGGTCGTCGCGGAGATAGGCGTGGGCGAGCACATAGTCGCCGATGCGCTGGCTGGGGCGCAGCCCGCCACAGTGGCCGATCATCAACCACGCCTCGGGCCGCAGCACCGCGAGATGGTCGCAGATCGTCTTGGCGTTCGACGGGCCGACGCCGATGTTGACCAATGTGATGCCGCCGCCGTCGGGGGCGATGAGGTGATAGGCGGGCATCTGGTGTCGCCGCCACGCGCTGTCGGCGACGAGCGCGCTCGCGTTGATGCCGGGCTGGTCGACATAAAGTCCCGCGGCGCCCGCGAGCGCGGTGTAGCGGCCCTGGCCGACCTGTGCGCCCGCCCAGGCGACGAATTCGTCGACATAGCGGTGGTAGTTGGTGAACAGGATGTAGCGCTGGAAATGCTCGGGGGCGGTGCCGGTATAGTGGCGGAGGCGCGCGAGGCTGAAGTCGGTGCGCAGCGCGTCGAATAGCGCGAGCGGCTGTGCCTCGGCGGGATCCTGTCCGAACAGCCCGTCGGCCAGCTCGTCGCCGATGTCGGCCAATTCCGTGGTCGGGAAGTGGCGCGCGAGTTCGAGCGGGGTGACCCCGCCCATGTCCGACCCGTCGCTGGCGTCGAGTACATAAGGGAAGGGAATCTGCTGGCCCGTGCGCGTGACTTCGAGCGTGATATCGTAGTGGCGCGCAAGAAGCATGAGCTGTTCACGCAGATAGTCGGCGAACAGGTCGGGGCGCGTCACGGTGGTGACGAACTCGCCGGCGCGTTCGAAGCGGCCGAAGGCGAGGTTGTGGCCCTTTTGCCCCTCGCGCTGCTCGCCCGTCGTGGTCAGGCGGATCGCCGGATAGTCGAACAGCCCGGTCGCGGCGGCGTCGGCCGGCGGCAGCGTGCGGTCGCGGACATAGGCGGCGATGGCGGATTTGAGATTGGAAACCGAGGTGCGGAACCGGTCCTGCAGTTCGGTGATGATCCCTTCAACGAGGGCGGTGGGATCGGTGCGGTCTTGCGATGAGTTGGCTGTCATCGCGTCGCTGTTGCACGAAAATGTGACAAAAGGAAAGAGGGGCGGCCCGGCGTCGTGCCGCCCCCGATATCCTTACAGCTGCTCGAGCATATGGTCGGCGCTCGACACCTTGAATTCGCCGGGGGCTTCGACGTTGAGCTGTTCGACAACGCCGTCGTTGACGATCATCGAGAAGCGCTGGCCGCGCTTGCCCATGCCGAAGGCGGTGCCGTCCATCGTCAGGCCCACGGCTTCGGCGAAGGCAGCATTGCCGTCGGCGAGCATGGTGACGCTGTCGCCCGCGCCGGCGCTCTTGCCCCACGCGCCCATGACGAAGGCGTCGTTGACCGCGGTGCAGACGATTTCGTCGACGCCCTTGGCTTTCAGCTCGTCGGCCTTGTCGATGAAGCCCGGCAGGTGCTTTGCCGAGCAGGTCGGGGTGAAGGCGCCGGGGACCGAGAAGAGCGCGACCTTGCGGCCCTTGAAATAATCGGCGGTGCTGACCTGTTCGGGCCCGCTTTCGGTGACCTTCACAAAGGTCGTTTCGGGCAGCTTGTCGCCAGTCTGGATCGTCATGGTCGGCATCCTTTCGCTAGAGGGGATTGTGTCGGACGCGACATCGGATCGCGACCCGCCGGAGTCAAGCGGGGCTTTATCTCGCCATCCTCAAACTCTACGGTCCCGCCATGCGCGATACCCGGATCATCCGATCGGCCGGCGCGGCGCTTGTTGCGCTGGCTCTCCCTGCTTGCGCCGGCGGCAGTTTCCGGCCCGTCGCCGACACGCCGGTGCGGATCGGACCGGCTTATGCTGTGCGCGGCACCACCTATGTGCCCGCCGCCGCTCCTGGCTATGACGCGCTCGGCTATGCGAGCTGGTACGGGAACGAGTCGGGGAACCGCACCGCGAACGGCGAACAGTTCCGCCCCGGCTGGATCACCGCCGCGCACACGACCCTGCCGCTGCCGACCTATGTCGAGGTGACCGCGCTCGACAGCGGGCGGCGGATCGTCGTGCGGGTCAACGATCGCGGACCGTTCGCGCCGGGCCGGATCATCGACCTGTCGC
>PNJO01000040.1 GCA_013821905.1 Sphingopyxis sp.
GACGAATTTTACCGATGTCGTCCGCCGCCACAGCCAGGTGCGCGGGCTGATCTGCGGGCATCTCCACCGTTCGGTGACCGTGGCGTGGGAGGGGCGCACCGTCGCGATCTGCTCGTCGACCGCGCCGCAGGTGTCGCTCGACCTCCGCCCGATCGACGAGAATCATCCCGACGACCGTCCGATGATCGTCGCCGAGGATCCCGCCTATGCGCTCCACCGCTGGAACGGGCGCGAACTGGTCAGCTTCTACGACCATGCCGGGGCGCACACGATGCTCGCCAAATATGACGAGCGGCTGCAACCGCTGGTGCGCGAGCTGAAGGCCGAGCGACCGGCTTAGGGTCCGACCCCGGCGAGCGCAAGAACGCCGTCGATGCCCCGTGAGGTGATGGCCGGGGCGACATCCAGCGTCTCGGCCGGCACGCCTAGGCGATTGACCCATGCGGTGCGATATCCGAACCACGTTGCACCGACCGCATCCCAGCCTCCGAACGCGGCGAAGCCGATCTCGGCCCGTGTCAAACCCCATGCGTCAATCGCCATCGCATAGGCTTTTGGCGACGGTTTGAACGCGCGGACCCGGTCGGTGCTGAGCGGGGGGTCGAAATATTGCGCAATGTCGTTGCGTTGCATATTCGCGATGAGAGTGTCGGCGCCCAGGTTCGAAACGAACGCCAGTCGGATGCCCGCGGCGCGCAGTTTTTCGAGGGCGGGGCGCACGTCGGGCCAGATGTCGAGCTCGCCATAGGCTGCGACAAGGGCGGCGCGCTGGGTCTCTCCGAGCGGTATCTGAAGCGCCGCCGCGACGTGGCGCAGCGATGCGTGGGCGAGGGCGCTAAAGTCCTGATAGCGGCCCGCCGCGGTTTCGAGCCAGCTGTAGCCGAATAATTTCGTCGCCCATTGCGCCGCCAGCATTTCGCCCTTGTCTCCGACGATCGACTTGGCGCGTGCGGCGACGCTGCGGGGATCGAAGATCGGGAAGCCGTCGAAGCCGATGGCGCGGATCGTTGCCGGCGCGGCGCGAGCGGGAATGGAGGCGGCCAGGGAGGAGGCCGCAGCGCCAATCAGGAGCGAGCGGCGAGCGATCGAATTGTCCATGAATATCCTCTGCATTGTGGGAAGCGCGCTGCTTCCCATTCGCAGTCGGGAGCGGAAAAGTGACAGGCGGCCGCGATCAGTAACCCAGCGTCAAATCCACCCGCGGCTCCACGGCCTGACCCTTTTTCCAGCGATCGAGATTTTCGAGGAAGCGCTGCGCCGCGCGAATGAACATCTTGTCCTGCGCGCGGCCCGACAGGTGCATGGTGATATGCGCGTTGTCGAGGCTCCACAGCGGATCGTCGGCGGGCAGCGGCTCGGGCGTCGTGACGTCAAGGAAAGCCGACGCGATCTGCCGTGCATCGAGCGCCGCGACGAGCGCATCCTGATCGACGACGCTGCCGCGCGCGATGTTGATGAGCGTCGCGGTGGGCTTCATCGCCGCGAGTTCCGCCGCGCCGATCATGCCGTCGGTTTCGGGGGTCGCGGGGACGGCAAGGATGACCCAGTCGAATTCGCCGAGCTTTGCGCGCCACTGGTCGGGCGTCAGCATGTTCTCACCCGGCGAGCGGCGGACGACGGTGACCTCGACCGCGAAGGCCTTCAATCGCTCCTCGATCAGCTTGCCGATCGCGCCATAGCCGAGCAGCAGCGCCTTCGACCCGAACAGCTCGATCTTGCCCGGCGAATCCATCAGCCATTCGCGGCGCTCCTGCGCACGAACGACGTCGCGGTAGCCCTTGGCGACGGTGAGCATCCCCATCACGACATATTCGGCGATGGTGATCGCGTTGATCCCCGCGCCGTTGGTGACGACCGTGCCGCGGCCGGCGAGCAGATCGAGCGGCATGCCGTCGACCCCGGCGTAGATGGAATTCAGCCATTTGAGCTGCGTCGCGGCGGTGATGACCGCGGCCATGTCCTTCTTGTCGTACATGTCGAACCAGCCGATCTCGGCCTGCGGCGCGAGTTCGAGCGCCTCTTCCTTCGACGCGAAGAAGCGCGGCTCGACCCAGTCGGGCAGGCGATTCTCGACGAGCGGCCGGATCAGGCCCGACAGGACGGTGACGGTTTTGGACATGGGGCCTCTCTTCGGTTCGCTTATGAAACCGATCATGGCGCCCTCGGTCTGCTCCGGCAAGCCGGGGCGGCGATTAATTGTCGAGCCGCCAGTCCCAGCCGAGCGGGTCGCCGTCCATCACCTCGACCCCGGCGGCGATGAGCGCGTCGCGGAGTTCGTCGGAGGTCGCGAAGTCCTTGGCGGCGCGGGCCTCCTTGCGGCGGACGAGGATCGCTTCGATTTCTTCCGCCGCGATCGTTGCGGCCTTGGGGCGCACGCGCAGGTCCGACCGCTCGATCGTGAGCAGATCGAGACCGAGCACCGCATCCATCGCGGCAAGCGTCGCGCGCTTCTGGCCGGCGTCGATCTTCTTCATTGCCGCCGCTTCCTCGAGCAGGGTGAGCGCGACCGGCGTGTTGAGATCGTCCGACATCGCCGCGTCGAACTTGCCGAGCAGGTCGGTCAGGCGGCGGTCGGCGGGTTCGGCCGGCTCCGCGTCGCGCACGGGCGCCGCGGCCATCACCAGCCGCTTCAGCCGCGTGAGCGCCGCGCCCAGGCCTTCCCACGAAAATTCGAGCTCGCTGCGATAATGCGCCTGCAGGCACATCAGGCGATAGGCGAGGGGGTGGTAGCCCCTGTCGATGAGCAGCTGCACGCGCAGGAACTCGCCGCTCGATTTCGACATCTTGCCCGAACGTTCGACGAGGAAATTATTGTGCATCCAGAAACGCGCGCCACTCGCGTCGCTGCAGCTGTGCGCCTGGTTCTGCGCGATCTCGTTCGGGTGATGGATTTCGCGATGGTCGATCCCGCCGGTGTGGATGTCGAAAGGGAAGCCGAGCAGCGCTTCGGACATCACCGAACATTCGAGGTGCCAGCCGGGCGCGCCGCGGCCCCACGGCGAATCCCACTCCATCTGGCGCGTCTCGCCCGGCGGGGTCTTGCGCCAGATGGCGAAGTCGGCGGGGTGGCGCTTGCCGTCGACGGGGTCGATGCGGCTTTCGCCCTCGTCGGTGCCGTGGCGCGCGAGGCGGCCGTAGTCGGCGACCGTCGTGGTGTCGAAATAGAGGCCGCTCTCCAACTCATAACAATGCTTGTCGGCGATCGCCTTGGCGAACTCGATCATCTGCGGCACATAGTCGGTCGCAATCGACCAGTGCGCGGGCTGACGGATGTTCAGCGCCTTTACATCGGCCCAATAGGCCTCGGTATAATGGCGCGCGATGTCCCAGATCGATTGCGCCTTCTCGGCGGCGGCCTTTTCCAGCTTGTCCTCGCCCGCATCGGCGTCGTCGGTCAGATGACCGACATCGGTGATATTGATGACGTGGGTGAGCTTGTAGCCCTTGTACGACAGGGTGCGGCCCAGCGTGTCGGCGAAGACATAGGCGCGCATGTTGCCGATATGGGGATAATTATAGACCGTGGGGCCGCAGCTATAGACGCGCGCCTCGCCGGGATGGACGGGCTGGAAAACTTCCAGACTGCGCGTCAGGCTGTTGAACAGCTTGAGCGGGGAGGTGGCGGCGTCGGTCATGCCGCCGCCCATGCCTTGCGCCGGTGCAATCCGTCAACCGAAAGGCGCGCGGCTTCCCCGGGGCCGTTCAGGGCTGCTCGGTCGGCGGTGTCCACAGATCGTCGTTGCCCGCGCCGGTCACCGGATCGTCGAGCAGCGGCTCGCCGGTCAGCGGATCGAGGTCGCGCATCGTGATCAGCGGCTGGGGCAGATTGTTGCCGTCGCCCTTGTCGCCTTCGCTCTCGACCTCTTCCTCGATCACGTCCTGGATCGGGAAACTGTCTTCGAATTCGGGCTCCGGCGACGGCACGAAGGAACAACTGGCGACATTGGCGATGAAGCAGCCGTTGAAGGTCGAGCGCGGGTCATAGGTGCCCGCGGTCGGCGCCGATCCGTTGATGGTAAGCGACGGAATGACGTCGAGGCCGGTCACCTGCCCTGCCGAGCCCAGTTGCACCCCGTTGACGACGATGCGCACGCCGGGCGACAGCGTCGCGACATCGAGCCCCAGCGCCCCGAAGGTCAGGCCGCGGCGCTGGCCGAAATCGGTGCCCGCGCCGCTGTTCTGGACATAGAATCCGCCGCTGACGGTGGCCCGGATGCCTCCCGCGAACAGCGCCCCTTCGTCGAGCGTCACGCCGTCGTTTTGGCCGAGCCGGCTGTTGATCGCGTCGATGGTCGTCGCCGCGCCGACCGCGGCGATCGCCGCCGGCGTCGCGACGATCACGTCGTCCGAAAACAGATTGAGCCGTCCGGCGGGGTTGCTGCCGTTGACGAGGCGCACCGTCCCCTGGCCCAGAATGACCTCCAGCGCATCCTCGCCGATCAGGTTCAGCGCGTTGTTGTCGGTCAGCCCGGTGAGCTGGACATTGCCGATCACGCGCATCTTCCCCGGGGTGCGGATCGTTAGCGTGCCATTGGCACCGAGGTTGGAGCCGGCAGCACCGCCCGCCATGGTGAAGCTGTCGACGATAACGTCGGGCGGTGCGGCGGTGCCGACCGACCCGCCCCCGGCGTCCTGAACCTCGGGCGCGAAAATCTCGATCGCGGCGCCATAGACGCGCGTCAGCTCGTCGGCATCGATGTGGAAACCGTTGGGGCCGTTCGGCCCGGCCGTGCCGCCGACGAAGGTCTGGTTGTCGGCATCGTTGTTCGCGATCGAGACCTGCTGCGTGACGCCCGCGGTGCCGACGCGGCCGGTCGGGGCGATGCCGATGTCGGCGGACGCGAGCGAAATCGACTGGCCCGTCACCACCCCGGCGACCGAGAGGTTGGAGAGGGCCGACGCAGTGAGGTTGCCCGTGACGCTGACCGAGTTGAGCGTCAGGAAACCGCCACTGTTTGCGAGGTTGGCGTTGGCGGCGGTCAGATCGATGATGTTCATCGACTCGCCGCTGATACCGAAATCGGCGGTTCCGGCGACATTGCCGCCCGTGACCGAAAAATCGCCGTTGCCGCGGACATAGGCGTCGCCGACGTCGGTGGTCAGCGACGCGAAGTGCATGTTGCCGCCGCCCTCGATGCGAATCGCGTTGGCGCTTGCCGTAATCGGTTCGCTAGAAACGAGGCTGCCGATCAGGATATTGCCATTGTCGCTGTTGAGGATGGTCGTCCCCGACGAGGTGACCTGCTGTGCCGTAATGCCTGTCGCGCCGTCGAGCAGAGCCTCGGTGCCGCCGCCGACATGGGTGACGTCGATCGTCGTTCCCGCGGTTAGTGCCGCGCTGCCGCCCGCTTGCGTCCCGCCGCCGCTGATGCCCGCGGCCGAGTTGACCACGATATTGCCGTCGGCGGTCAGCGTGTCGGTGGGGCCGCTCGGGCCCGACAGGGTGGCGAGATCGACCGAGGCTGCGTTGATCGTGACATCGCGGCCTGCCGCGACTGCGCCGTCGAGCGTGGCGGCGCCGGCCGCATCGACGACGACGTCGCTGAAGGCGTCGACATTGCCGAGCGTCGTCGCGCCGCCCTGCGTCCGCACGCTGCTGTCGCCGTCCGTCGTGCCGAGGCCGAGCGTCGTGGCGCCGTTGACCGCGATGCTGTTCGCGGCGGTGAGCAGGATGTCGTCGCCCGCCGACAGCGCCGTTGCGTCGATCGCGCCCGCGGAAGAGGTCAGCACGATGTCGGCGCCGTCGGTCGACGAGGAGCCTTCGCCGACGCCGATCGTGAAGACGCCTCCCGAAGACCCGACCGAATAGCCGAGAGTATGGGTGTCGGCGCCCGTTCCGGTCGCGCTGGCGTCATCGGCGGTGATGTCCCCGGCGGCCAGAACCGTCAGATTGTCGCCCGCTTCGGTGCCGGTCAGGCTCGCCGTCGTTCCCGCGCGCACCAGCATGTCTTCGCCCGCCGTGCCGCCCGTGATCGTCGTCGACCCGCCGCTGTTGACGCCGAACATCCGCCCCGCCGAGCTGTCGGTGAGCGCGACGTTGCCGACCGCATCGACGAACAGATTGCCGTCCGCCGGGATGCCGCTCGGGTCGGTATAGCCGCCGTTCGCCTGTGCCGAGGCCGTGATATTCGCGTTCGAATTCAGGAAGATATCGCCGCCCGCAACATAGGTTCCGGTCATGTCTCCGGCCGAGAAGATCGAGATGGTGCCGGCGGCATTCGCCTGGTTGATCGCGACGGGGCCGCCGATCCCGAACGCGAAGAGCGACGCATCGCCCGTCACCGTTCCGGTCAGCGCGATGCTGTTGCCGAACAGGTTGATATTGTCGCCGGCGGTGATCGATCCGCCGCGGATACCTTCGGCACCGGCCGCGTCGCCATCGGCCGTCAGGTTGACGTCGAGCCCGGCGTTGACCGAGTTGAAGAGGATCGACTGGCCCTGCACCTGGACGAAGCCGCCCGCGGTCGAATTGCCGAGATCGACCGCGCCCGGCGAGGTGATCGTAATGTCGCCGCCGGTGATGATCGAGTTGAGTCCGGTGCGGAAGCTGCCCGCTGTCGCGGTGAAGTCATTGTCGGCTTCGGCATGTTCGACGCTGACCGCGCCATTGCTGCTGATGACGATATCGCCGACCGCGTCGAGACGGTCGACGCCGATCGAACCCGTCACGCCCGTTGTCGTCAGCGACAGCGCATCGCCCGCGCCGATCGTGCTGCCCGGTGCGGCGCTGATGCTGTTCAGCGCGGTGATGGTGACGCTGTCGCTGGCGCGGATCGTCGGCGCCTCGCCCTCGCGCGCGTCGTGGCGGATATCGACCTGGTCGCCGGCGTCGATCGTCAGGTCGCCGTCGACGTCGAGGATGCCGTTCGACTGTCCATAGACGCCGACCGAGCTGTCGGTGGTCAGCGAGGCGCCGCCCTGGCTGGTGATCGTGCCGCCGTTTACCGCGACGAAGATGCCCGCTGGCGCCGTGTCGGTGTCGTTGTTGGTCGGCGGGGCGGTTCCGAGCGCCTCGGCGCTGAGGCCGGCGAAGTCGAGGCCGCCCTCGGCGCGCAGCTCGATGCGGCCCGCGGCGTCGCCGTTCGCGACGATGCCGGTGTTGCCGAGCAGGATCTGGCCGCGGCCGCTCGCGCCGTTCAGCGCCTCGATCGCGACGAGGCCGCCGCGCGTTCCGGTAACGGCGCCGTTGGCGCCGCTGGCGCCGCCACCCTGGCCGAGACCGCCGATGCCCGCGTCGCCCGACACGCCGCCGGCTTCGATGTCGATGCTCTCGCCGTTCGAGGTGATCGTGCCCCCGGTGGCGACCAGCCGGACGGTGCCGCCATTGCCGCCGCCGCCATTGCCGCCGTTCCCGGCCTGCGCGGTCGCGCTGAACACGCTGTTCGCGCCGGCGCCGCCGGCGCCGCCGCGTCCGGTGCTGCTGAACAGGATGCTGTCGCCCGCATCGAGGTCGAGCGACAGCGTCCCGCCATCGTTCGCGGCCAGCTCGATCGTGCCGCCGGTGCCGTTGCCGCCATTGCCGCCCGACGGGGCGACGGGCTCGAAGGAGCTGAAGCCGAGACTACCCGCGCCGCCGTTGCCGCCGATGCCTTCGCTGAGGAAATTGCTCTCGAGCGCCGTCAGGCTGCCGTTCGCGCCGACGGCGCGCATCCGTGCCGTGCCGCCGGTGCCGTTACCGCCGTTGCCGCCCGCCCCGTCGTTGCCGTCGGCGCCCGCGCCGCCCTGACCGGTCGAATCGAGCGAGACGGCGAGTTCGCCGGCTTCGAAATCGGTGACGATGGCCTGGGCGACACCGCCGAAGCCGTCGCCGCCGTCGCCGCCGACATTGTGGAAACCGCCGTTGCCGCCAAAGCCCTGCGCGACCGCGCTGACCTCGCCGGCGTCCGGCGCCGCGGCTGCGAGCGCGATCGTCGCGGTGCCGCCGCGCCCGGTGCCGCCGGTGCCGCCGGTGCCGACGCCGGTCGCGCCGCCGCTGCTGCTCGACAGGAAGCTGTTGCCGCCGTCGCCGCCGATGCCCGATGCGTCGGCGATCATGCCCGCAGCGTTGATCGCGCCGCCGCGGACGTTGACCGCGGCATTGCCGCCGGTGCCGTCGCCGCCGTTGCCGGGCGTGCCGGGGAGGCCGCTGAAGCTGAAGGTGTTGAGGAAGTCGCCGCCGACGCCGCCGTTGCCCGCGGCATTGGCGATGATCGTGCTTGCGTCGACGACGGCGGTGCCTTCGATGGTGATCGTCGCGGTGCCGCCGACGCCGTTGCCGCCGTTGCCGCCCGGAACGATATTGGCGGGATCCTCGTCATTGCCCGGCGAACCCTCGCCGCCGACGCCATTGGCCTGCGCGATGATGTCGGCGGCGTCGATCGTGCCGCCGAGGAGGTTGATCGTCGCGGTGCCGCCGATGCCGGTGCCCGACTGGCCCGGCAACACCCCGCCGAAGCCGTCGGCGCTGATCGTCATGTCGGCGATATTCACGACGCCGCCGGTCTGGGTGAAGGTCGCGGTACCGCCGGTTCCGGTGCTGCCGGCGCCGGGACCGTTGCCGCCCTGGCCGTTGGCGCTCGCGCTGAAGGTCTGGGCCGACAGCGTGCCGCCCTGAACCTCGATAACGATGGTGCCGCCGCGCCCCGCGCCCGACGTCGCACCGGGCACGCCCGCGCCGCCCTCGACATCGACCTGGGTCAGGCCGTCGGCGGAGGCGCCGAAATCGCCGAGGATGATCGTGCTGCTGTCGGTCGCCTCGGCGACGCCACGGATCAGGATCGAGCCGCCGGTGCCTACGGGGACGGCGGTTCCGGGCGTGATCGCTCCGCCCGACACGCCGCTGGCGTCCATGCCGGTCCCCAGTCCCATGTTGATCCGGCCCGCGTTGGCGATGAAGCTGATCGAGCCGCCGGTCGCATTGCTGCCGGCCGCACTGGCGCCCGACCGCGCGCTGACGTCGAAGAACTGGGTGCCGTCGTTGGTGACGGTGATGTCGCCTGCGTTGGTGGCGGTGAACGCGATCGAGCCGCCCTGCGCCGCGCCGGCCGCGCCCGTCGCATTGACGACCCCGGCCGCAGCGCGGATCTCGTAATCGTCGCCGCGGATTTCGCCGCCGTCGGCGGTGAAGGCGACCGTGCCGCCGGTACCGCTGCCGGCGCTGTCGGCGACGACCGCGGCGCCGGTGCTGCCGCCGAAGACGTCGACGGTGATCTGTGCGGCGCTCTCGATCGTGCCGCCGCCGGTCGCCGAAACCGTGACATTGCCGCCCGTGCCGCTGCCGATATTGGCGCTGGTCGCTGCAATACCGGTCGCGGTCAGGTTCAGGGCGCTGCCGATGTCCAGGGTCGATCCGCCCGTCGCCGACAGAGTGACATCGCCGCCGACGCCGTCGCCCGACCGGATCGTGTCGATCCCCGGAGCGTTGCCGCCGCCGAGGCCCGACGCATCGAGCGTCAGCGCATCGAACTGCGCCGTACCACCGCCCGCGGCCGTCACGCTGGCCGAACCGCCCTCGCCGTTGCCGCTCGCCGAACTGTCGCCTGCCGCGCCACCGCCGGTGCCGGTCGCGCTGACGGTCGTCACGCCGAAGTTGATCGTAGAGGTGGCATCGGCGTCGATCGCGATGCTCGCCTGACCGCCCAGACCGTCGCCGGCGTCGAGCGTCGTGAAGGTGCCGACCGTCGGGCTGGAGATATTGCCGCCGCCGGTGCCGCCGGCGTTGACGATGGTCGCCAGCGTCTGCACGTTCGATGCCGTCCCGGTGACGACGATCCGCGCTGTTCCGCCCTGGCCGGTCCCCGACTGCTCCTGACCGATCTGGCCCTGGCCCGCCGCGAAAGCGCCGAGCCCCTGCGTCGCGCTCAGGTTGCCGCCATCTTCGACGGTGACCGTCGCGGTGCCGCCGAAGCCGTTGCCGCCGACATCGGCGATGACCGGGAGGCCGGTGACCGGGTTGATCGACACCCCGCCGCCCTGTCCGACCGCGGTGGCAAGGACGATATTGGCGGACAGGATGCTGCCGGCGCCCGACACGGCGACTTCCGCCGTGCCGCCGCGGCCGTCGCCGCCGTTGCCGCCGGTGTCGGGGCCCGCGATGCCGTTTGCCGAAACGATCGCGCTGCCCGTGACCGTTGCCAGGCCGCCGCTGTTGACGTCCAGCCGCGCCGTGCCGCCCTGGCTGTCGCCCGAGGTCGCGTCGAGCGCGCCGGTCGCGGTGATCGACAAATTGCCGCCGACGCCGAACTGGCCGCCGTTGACATTGACCGACGAACTGCCGGGCGCGCCGCCGGTGCCCCCCGACTGGACGGTGAAATTGCCGGTCGCGCCGACGGCCTGGCCGGTGCCGACGTTGAAGGTGGCGCTCGCGTCGCCGATGAAGGTGCCGTTGCCCTCCACGACGACACGGCCGATGTGCGGCGGCGGCGCGAAGGGCAGCAGGGGCGGCGGCAACGGCTGGAGCGGCTGGCCGAGAAGGGCGCCGCTGGCGCGCGCGATCGTGTCGCTGCGGAACAGCGTGTCGTTGATGGTGATGTTGGCCGCGGTCGCATTGACCGGCGCCGCCGCCAGTTCGCCCGCGACGATATTATAGCCCGCCGACAGGCGCACCGCGCCATCGGGGTCGACCTGCGCCGACAGCGCGTCGTCATATCCGACCGAACCCGTCACCAGCATCGTGACCGCGTCATTCTTGGGAATGGCGACCATATAGATGCGGCTCTGGTCGGTATCGCCCTGCTGGTGCGCGGGGCCGGTGGTCGTGCCGCTGTGGGTGATCGCGTTGCCGCCCTCGGCGCCGACGAGCACATTGATGTCGAACAGCCCGCTGTTGATGCGGATATCGGCCTGCTCGGCGGCAACATAGCCGACCGAACCATCGACGCGGACCGCGCCCGCCTGCACGACGCGCGGAGCGACCAGCGCGACATAGCTGCCGCCCGGATTGAGCGGATTGGCGGCGTTGATCGTGCCATTGACGGTGACCGGCGCAACGCTGCCGGCGGCGCCCCGAAAGCGGATTTCGCCGGCGGGGCCCAGCAGGCCGCCCGTCGTCACCACATCGTTGGTCGTCAGCACAAGACTGCCGACGTTGAACACGCCCGAGCTGCCGATCAGGATGCCGCCCGCATTGTAGAACCAGATATTCCCGCCCTGCTGGACCGGAAGACCGGCGATCACGACCTGGCTGTTCACCGTGCCGTTGATGCCGATCTGGTTGCCGGCCCCGGTCACGAAGCGGTTGAGAACGATGTAATTCGGCGTGTTTCCGACGAAGGTCAGGGTGTTTCCTGTCGGCAGGAAATCGACGACGCCGCCAACGGGCGCGTTCGACGGAGTCCAGTCGATGATGCTTTGCGGCCCGGTGACGTTGACCGTGGACGGATTGGCCCCCGTGCCGCCGGTCGTTCCCGACGGCAGGGTGGTGATCGTGCCTGTGCCCGCGACCTGCGCCTGCGTCGGCCCGCCATAGGCCAGCGCGACAATCCCGGCGGCGATCGCGCAGCTTGCGAGCAGCTTCGGCTTGCCGCTGCGGACGGGCGGGCGGGGGGTGATGGCGCGCATGGCGGTTGTCCTCGAAACGAAGGTCATCGGCGGGCCCTCACGCCGAACTGGGTGGTCAGCGACACGAGCAGCCGCGGGTCGGGTTTCTGGGGCAGGAAGCCGCCGCGGTTGAGCGGCACCGCGAGCGTGACGTCGATCCGTGCGACATCGCCATAGGCGACGCGCAGGCCGCCCCCCGCCGAATAGAGTTTCTGCGGATCGAGGCCGTCGAATGCGCTATCCTCGTTCCATACCCACGCCGCGTCGAAAAAGACGAAGGGCTGGATCGCGAAAGCCTTGGTATTGGCGGGAACGAACGAGCCGTAGCGCGCTTCGAGCGCCACCGCGACGCCGCTGTCGCCGATCACTGTGCCGGGGTCGAAACCGCGTCCGACCGTGAAATTGCCGCCCGAAAATTCCTCATAGGCCAGCAACGGATCGCTCGCCCATTGCGCGCGCGGCGCCGCCGACAGGGTGAACAGCTTGGCGGGCCGCCACTCGGCGAGCGCATTGGCGCGGACGAGGAAGGCGTCGGGCTTGCCCTCGACGCGGGTCAGCGGCACCGTGCCGGGAAGGAAACAGGCAGCGCCGCCGGGACCGCAATCGTCGCTCGCGCCGAGGAAGCTGACGCCCTGCCGCGCCTCGAACGAGGTCGCGAGCGACCAGCGCGGTTCGCTGGGGCTGTAGCCGCCGCGCCCCGCGACCGACGCCGGATCGACCCACGCGGCATCGGCGCGCAGGTTGAAGACGCGCAGGCGATCGCGGTTGATCGGGACGCCGGTCAGGTCGATGTCCTGGTCGATGAAATCGAGTCCGCCGCCGATCGTGATACGCCGCGCCTGCGTCAGCACCAGCGGATAGGAGGTGAAGAGGCTGACGATCTGGGTGTCCGACTTGACCGGCAGGCCGGTGATGTCGGGGCGCGTCCAGGCATAGGTATAGCTGGCGCCGAAGCGCAGCCCTTCGCCGCCGACGCGGAATTCATGCGCGAGCTGCACGACCTTCTGCTCGTCGAAATCGGGGGTCGCGTAGAAGCTGACCGTCGTGAGGTCGCCCATGCCGGTGAGGCCGGCAAGGCGCCCGCGCGCGACGCCGCCCCAGCGGCCGACGTCCTTCGACCCCAGATTCTGCGCGTTGAAGTCGAAGACCGCGGGCGTGCGCGTCACCAGCACCTCGCCGACGACCTCGCCCGGCACGCCGCCGGGGCGCAGCGTCAGCCGCGCATCGAGCCCCGGAATGTCGCGCGCGAGCAGCAGATAGCGTTCGGCGTCGACGATGTTGAACACGGGCTGGTCGTCGAGCCGCGCCAGATAGCGCTGGAGCAGCCGTTCGTTGGCGCCCGCATCGCCGCGCACCTCGATCCGCGCCATGCGCGCGGCAAGAATGTCGAGCCTGACGACGCCATCTTCGATCGTCTGCGGCGGCACACGCACCGCGGCCAGATAGCCTTTCGAGCGCAGCATCGTCGCGGCGCGGTCGCGGATGTCGCAGACGACCGAAATCGGGAGATCCTGCCCGACGCGGTCGGACCAGCTCGCGTCGAGCATCGCGGGGTCGATCCCCTCGACGGTCGAGAATTGCACGCTGCGCAGCGTCACGCGGATATGGGCGAATTCGGGGTTGGCGAGCGGGCAGGGCGCGCGCTCGATCTCGTCATCGACCGAGACGACCTGCTCGGCGGGCGGCGTCGCGGGGGGCAGCGTCGGCTGCTGGATTTCCTCGCGCGTCGGAACCTGCGGCGTCAATTGCGCCTGCGCGGCGGCGGGCAGCGCCGCAGCCACGAGGCCCGCCGAACCGGCAAGGCCCGTCCACAGACCGGCCCGGACCCGCCGGGCGCGCCGGCCTTCCTCCAATTCCCCCAGATCGGTCATCACCACCCCTTGTGTACGGAACGCATCGCCTCCATCGCGACGCGCCCAATTCATCCTGCTTCGCCGGCGACCGACGGCACGAATTTTCGACCCAAGGAAAGGATTTGCTGCTGTTAAGCGCAGCTTGCCTTTCGATTGTTAACAGATGGATGGGGCGGGTTCAATGCTTCCCCGCCGCCGGTCATCCACCCGTGGCTTCGGACTCCGACATCGCATCGACCAGCCGGTTGAGCTGCGGCGAGCAGCCCTTGGCCATCAGCATGTCGATCGACCCCTCGACCGTGTCGGGCGCATTGCTCATCTCGGCAAAACGGACGGTGACCGGTGCCGTCAGGCCGGCCCCCGACAGGCGGTAATCGACGCCATATTGGACAGGCAGCGCCTCCGTCGGCCATTTGCGGAAATTGGCGCCGGCGACCAGCGCCACCGTCTCGCTCTTGTCGCCGCGCTCGATGCGGAGCAGCTGGTCGCTTTCCATGTCGGGGCGCCACAGCAACAGCATCGCGGGATCGTTGACGCAGAAGGTGCCGGACTCGCGATAGTCGAGCAGCCACAGGTTCGGCGCGCGGACATTGACCGGGGCGGCCTCTTCGGGGCCGCGCGAAAATCCGCCGCGCGAGCGCATCGTCGGCCCCTTGGCGATCATCCGCGTGACCGTCGCGCCCATCGACTGGCTGGCCTGCACCGTGCCCGTGGCGCCAAAAGTGCCGGGCCCCGACAGCGTGCGCGTCTTGCCCGCCTGCATCAGCACGACCTTGTCGCCCGCGACGAGAGTCAGCCGGTCGGCGGATTTCAGCTTGGTGCCGGTCGGATATTTGGCCGCCGAGGGCCCGGTCGAGCGGACGACCATCGACTGGGCGGCGGCGGTGCCGGTGACCGCGACGGCCATGATGGCGGCCGCGGCGGCGAGCCCCATGCGGCTCGTGCGGAGGTCAGGAAAGGACATAGCTTTCTCCTTTTTCGGTCTCTGTCAGGCGTTCTATCAGGAACAGGATGGATGGATCCTGACCGAATTCGGCCTGTATTGCTGTGGCACAGGTCACAAAGGCATTTTTGTCGCCCGCGGCGTGCGCGGCGACCAGATCGGCGATGCGGCCGCGCTGTTCGGGGGTCAGGTCGGGGCGCGGGGTGAAGACGTCGACCGGCTGCGCGCGGCCGCGCAGCGTGACGCGTCCCATCGGCACCAGATCGTCGCGCCCGGCGCGCGCCGCCGCCTCGGCCGAGACGAGAACGCCGGTCTTGAGCCCCTTGTTGGCGGCCTCGAGCCGCGAGGCGGTGTTCATGCTGTCGCCGAGCGCGGTGTACTGGATGCGGCCTTCGCCGCCGAAATTGCCGACGATCGCATCGCCGACATGCAAACCGACGCGCGTCATTCCGATCGGCGGGACGTCCTCGGCAGCGAGGTCGATGCGGAATTTCTCGCCCGCTTCGTACATCGCGAGCGCCGCGGCGGCGGCCTGCGGCCCATCGTCGGGGCGGCTGAGCGGCGCGCCCCAGAACGCAACGACCGCGTCGCCGACGAACTTGTCGATCGTGCCGCCATGGTCGAGCACGATGTCGGACAGGCGGTCGAGATATTCGTTGAGCAACCGCGCCACGGTTTCCGGCGTCACCGCGTGGCTCAGCTTGGTGAAACCTTCGAGGTCGGTGAAGACGCAGAAAATGTTGCGCCGCTCGCCGTGGAGCGAGAGCTGGTCGGGGTCGCGCATGATCTGCGCGGCGACGTCGGCGGGCAGATATTTGCCGAGCGCCGACTGGGCGAAGGCGCGCTGGCGCGCGCCGATCGTGCGCGCGGCGGTGCCGACGGCAGCATAGCCGAACAGCCAGCCGATCGCCCAGCCGAAGGCGGGGAGGGTCGTCGTGTCGATCCCGCGACTATGCACCCAGAAAGGGAAGACGAGGAAAAAGGCCATCTGGCCGAGAAAGGCGAGCGCGACCCAGCGCGCGCGCAGGTCGATCAGGCTGGTGAGCCCGCCTGCGAGCACGACGAGCACGGCGAGCACCCACAGCGCCGGGCCGGGCACCGGATTGGCCCAGGCCCGGTCGAGCTGCTGCGCCAGCATATGCGCGTGAACCTCGAGCCCGATCATCGTCTCATGCTGGCCGGTGATGGCGTCGGTGAAGCGGCTGAGCGGCGTGTTGAACTGGTCGTTGTCGATGATGTCGCCGCCGATCAGGACATAGCGGCCCTTCACCAGCTCCGAAAAGCCGGCGCGCATGTCGGCATCCATCGGCATCGCGAACGTGTCGATCGGGATGTTGGCGAAAACGGGTTCTTCCTGTCCGGCGGCGGCGCGCGCGGGGACGAGGAAGCGGATGCTGCCCTGATAATTGGCGTGCGCGGGATCGACCGGCGCGAGCGCGTTGGCCATCAGTGGCGGCAGATTTTTCGGCCGGTCGGGCCAGTTGCGGATCACGCTGTCGTCGTCGGTGCGAAAGAGGACGCTGGTCGGCTTCGTCTTGTCGGTGACGACCTCGGCCTGATAGGCCTCCAGATATTTCTGCTGTTCATAGAAGATCGTGTTCGGATTGCTGCCCTGCTCGGCATAGGCGAGCCAGGTCGGCGTCTTCATCGCGCGCAGCTGCGCCTTCAGCAGCGGGTCGTCGGGACGCGGCGAATCGAAGACGATATCGATGCCGATCGCCTTCGCGCCCATCTGGTCGAGATTGGCCAGCGCGTTGGCGAGCAGGGTGCGGTCGAGCGGCGAACGGATGCCGGTGTTGAACAGGGTCTCGTCATTATAGGTGACCATGACGATCCGCTTGTCCTGTCCGACATGCGGTGCCATCGCGGTCGCGCGCGCGTCATAGAGCGCGCGTTCGGCGTCGCGGGCCAGCGGCAGTTCCCAGCTGAAGCGCGCGATCAGCACCGCGACGATCAGAAAGGCGATCGTCGCCGCCATGCGCGACGGGCCGAGCTGCATGACGAGCCGGCGCACGCGTTTGCGCAGCGGCACGGCAGCGGGGCTGCCGTCCGACGCGGGCGCGTCTGGGCTGGTGTCGATCGTCTGTCCCCCCGTCATGCGTTCAGCGGGCCGCGCGGCCGGCAGCCTCCCCCCTGTCAGCGGCGATGCCGGCGGTGGTCGTGCCGTGCAGCAGCGCCTGCCCACCGTCGCCGATGATCGCGAAACCCGCCCAATAATAGGGGTGCGACGTCTGCTGGTCGTCCATCAGCCGCGTCTGCGTCGCCCACAGCGCGTCGGCGATGCTTTCGCCCTGCGTCGCCGTGAACAGCCCGCCGATCAGCCTTTTGGTCGCGTCGAAATCGTCGGGTGCGGGCCAGTGGCTTGCAATCACGGCGCGGCCGCCGGCGCCGATGAAGCTGCGCACCAGCCCGTCGAGCGCATTGCCGCCGCCGCTCGCGACGCCCGCCTCGCGTGTCGCCGCGACCGTCGCCGCGCCGGCGGTATCGCAGGCCGACAGGATGACGAGGTCGGCGTTGATCTTGAGATCAAAGATTTCTTGGAAGGTCAGGAGGCCGTCCGAATCCTGACCGCCGAACGAGGTGACCAGCGCCGGACGCGCCGGGCAGGCGGGACGCGGTGCGGTGACGAGGCCGTGGGTCGCGAAATGGATGATGCGATAATCGGACAGGTCGGTGCGCGCCTTCACCGCGCTGTCGGTAAAGGCGCCACCGGTCAGCAGCGTCGTCGCATCGCGGCTCATCGCATTGCGTGCGGTCACCAGTTCGTCGGCGGAAATCGGCCGGCTCCACTGGGTGATGTCCCACTGGCAGTCGCCATCGACGCCGCCCGCGGCGGCGCCGCGCGTGCCGAGCGAAGCAAGCGTGCCCGCGACGGGCAGATTTTCGCCGAGCCCGAAATATTGGCGCGACGCGGTCGACGGCGCCGCCTGGCGCGCGTTGCGGAACGACAGCGCCGACACCGCGGTGCTCGGGCGCGTGGCGCGGCCCAGCCAGGCGATCTGGCGCATGTCGAACGGATCGGCATTGGGGTCGAGCAGTCGCTGCTCATAGGCTGCAAGACCGGTGTCGGCGGTGACGAGCAGATTGATCGGCAGCTGGAGCATCGCGCCGTCGGGCTCGAACACCAGATGCGTCACGGCCGGCAGGCGGTCGGCGACGGGGCCGAACAGCTGCGTATAGAGCTTCCGCGCCGTCGCGGCGTCGAAGGGATAGGTCAAGCGGCGGCCATTTTCGACGATCGAGATGGTCGAGCGGATCGTGTCGACCGCATTTTGCAGCCCCGACGCGCTGATGTCCGATTTCCAGAGCTCGGCCGACCCCTGGCCGATCAGCATCGCATAGACCGCGTCGCCGACGACGAGCATCTTCAGATAGGCTTCGTCGGGGCGCAGCACGGCCTGCAGTTCGGCAAGGTCGAGCTTGCCCGGCGCGACGACGCGATATTGCGGAAAGGCCGACAGCGCGGCGACGGTTTCGGCCTGCTGGAACGACAGATTGTCGAGCTGGGTCTTGATGTCGGCGCGCAGCGCGTTGACCTCGGGCGAGACGGGCAGCTGCGCGAGACGGGCGTCCTCGATCCGCGCGCGCTCGACGTCGCGGTTCAGCGTCGTTGCCTGACGGAACAGCCGCGCGCCCTCGCTGCTGCCGCTCGACAGTTCGCGCGCCAGCACCGCCTGCGTGTCGGCGACGCCGGGGCGCACCTGCAACTGGCTGGCGACGAAGAAATCGCCGACGGCGGCGGGATCGGTCGCGCCGCGCGCGGCGAGCAGCCGGTAATAGGGCGCCATCATGTTCGCCATGCCGGTGGTCGAACGCTGCGAATTGGCGAGCGCGGTCACGACCTCCTTGTAGATGCCGAGCGCCTTGTCGTCCTGCCCGTGGCGGGTCAGGAAGGCGGCGTAGCGCGCGCGCGCCGAGGCGAGCGCGTTGGTTTCGGGATATTCGACCGCGAGCGCGTTCACCGATTCGAGGAAGCGCGCGTCGGCGGCGGCATTGTCGCCCAGCGCTTCCTCGGCGAGCGCGAGTTCGCCGAGCATCTGCGAACGCAGGCGGATGATCGAGGTCACGCGGCCTTCGCGGACGGCGAGTGCGTCGGCGAGGCCCTTGATCTGCGCCGCTTTCGCCGCCTGGGCGTTGCCGCGCAGCCGCTCGACCGTGCCGAGCAGATGGACCGCCTGCGCGTCGATGATCTGTGCGCGTTCGAGCGGGGTCAGCCGTTCGCGGTCGCTCGTTTGCCGCACCGCGCGCGCATTGGCGCCGCTGTTGACGCCGGCGACGATTTCGGGGGTCAGGGTGACGGCGTTGCCCGCGACGGTCACCGTGCTGGTCAGCGGCGGGATCGGCCGTGCGAGCAGCTCGGCGGCGCCGTCATAATTGCGCTGGTTCAGGGCATCGATCGCGCGGAAATTGCGGCGCAGGCGGAGCTGGACCGGATCGCTGGTCGGGACCGCCTCGACCTCGGCGAACAGCCGTTCGGCCTCGGCGAATTCGCCGAGGTTCGAGCGCTGGAGCGCGCGGTTGAGTGTGAATTCGCTGGGGTCGATATCGGCCCCCGCCTGCTCGCCCTGCGCGCGCCGCGACAGCGCTTCGAAAAATTCGGCGGCTTCGGCATAGTCGCCGCTGTGGTTGCGGCGATATCCCTCGGCCAGCGCCTTGTCGACGTCGATCGTGCCGGCAAGGGTGCGCGCGAAACCGTCGTTGCCGCCGACCGAAGTGGTCGCGACCTTGATGACGCCAGGCACGACCTTGTGCTGGCGGATCGATTCGAGCGCGAGGTTCAGCGCGTCGCCATAGGCGGCGAAGCCCTCGGCGGCATAGGCGGTGTTGCCTTCCGCCTCGATCCGCGTCGCCCATGCCACATTGCTGTCCTTGACCGCGCAGCTGCCGTCGGCGGCGCAGAGGATGGTGCCGGCGCGGCCGCGGTCGATGCGGGCGCGGGCCTCGTCGGCGGTGGCGCGCAGCGCGCGGATATAGCCGACCGGCTGGCTCGCGTCGCGGCATACGACGACCCAGGCGCGGTCGAACATGCCGTCGATCACGCTGTCGCGGACGGTCGCTTGCACCTCGCAGAGCGATCCGCCCTGGTCGCCGATCGAAAAACTGTCGCGCAGCGTCGGGTCGGTGACCTGCGCCTGGACGGCGGCCGGCATGGCCAGCGCGAGCGCCGCGAGAGCAGGCACGAGTTGCGGACGTCGAACGGTCATCACCAAATCCCCCAAACACAAGCCAGAGGCGCCGCGCCGACGCGATTGCCGGCATGGCGAGTCTTCATTGCTGCGGTACGACCCGTTCCCTTGGCGCGAACCCTAACCCCTTCGTCTGAAAAAGGGAAGTGATCTGCGGCACAGGCGGCTTGCGCCGGGGGGATGCGCGACCTATCTGCAACGCGATACTTCCAATCCGGTGAGGACAATATGAGCGCTTTCGACGATCGTGAACGGGCCCATGAAGCGAAATTCGCGCGCGACCAGGAGCTGCAGTTCCGCATCACCGCACGCCGCAACCGGCTGCTCGGCGAATGGGCGGCCGAGCGCATGGGACTGACCCCCGAGGAAACCGATGCCTATGCCAAGGCGGTGGTGCAGGCCGATTTCGAGGAAGCCGGCGACGAGGACGTCATCCGCAAGCTCGCGGGCGACCTGACCGCCGCGGCGGTCGAGATCAGCGACGCCGAAATCCGTTCGGTGCTGAACGACAAGACCGCCGAGGCGCGTCGCCAGTTCATCGACAGCCAGAACTGAGGCGCATCCGATGGGTATGCGCGAAGACGATCTGCGGGCGATGATCCTCGCGGCTTTTCCCGACGCAGAGGTCGCGATCACCGACCTCGCGGGCGACAACGACCATTATGCGGCGCATGTTGTCAGCGCCGCCTTTCGCGGGATGACGCGCGTCGCGCAGCACAAGGCGGTGTATGCGGCGCTCGGCGGACGCATGGGCGGCGAACTTCATGCCTTGCAATTGACGACCGCCATCCCCTCATAAGGGGCTGACACGAAATTTGCGGCGCGATGCGCCACCGGAGACACAAGATGAGCGACCCCACCACTCACGACCGCATTGCCAAGCTGGTCGCCGACAACCCCGTCCTGCTGTTCATGAAGGGCACGCCGCTGTTCCCGCAGTGCGGCTTCTCTTCGCGCGCGATCGCGATGCTCGACCGGCTTGGCATCGAATATGAAACGGTCGACGTGCTGCAGGACATGGAAATCCGCCAGGGCATCAAGGAATTTTCGGACTGGCCGACGATTCCCCAGCTCTATGTGAAGGGCGAATTCATCGGCGGCTCCGACATCATGATGGAAATGTGGGAAGCCGGCGAACTGCACCAACTGATGAACGGCATTCCGACCCGCGCCGAATAAGCGGTGGATCGAGCAGACAGAAAAGCCCGCCGGAGCCTCGCTCCGGCGGGCTTTCGTTTGTCCGCTTCGGGGTGAGAGCGGACGTTGGAGAAAAACGTCGCCCCAGCGAAAGCTGGGGCCGCTATCGGCCTTTTCCTGCGCCGCCTCGTAAACCGCTAGCGGCCCCAGCTTTCGCT
>PNJO01000041.1 GCA_013821905.1 Sphingopyxis sp.
GGGTAGCGATGCTACCCGCGGCGGCCACCCGGACCCGATCTCTTCGCCATTTCGACGCCTCGAACGTGGAATTAATGGGTCCTGACCCTAGCGTCTTTGCCGCCGCTTGCGGCGGGATTTTCCCTTTCTTGATCGTCGCGGCGGACAGGGTAAATGTTCGCTTGCCGTTTACGTAAGCTGCAAGCACTATTGGCCGATGGCCGACCTGGGTGCCGCCTTGTCCGTTCTGATGACCCGCGTCGCGGGGCCTGGCGAGCTTTCGGGCCTCGCGCGCCTGTCGGGCGGGGCGAATATGGAAAGCTGGGCCTTCGACTGGGCGGGCGGCGCCTATGTGCTGCGCCGCGCGCCGTCGGCCGACTATATGGCGGGCCGGCCCTATGGCCATGCCGACGAGGCAGCGCTGGTGATGGCGGCGCACGCCGGCGGGGTGAAGGCGCCCGAGGTGGTCGTGGTGCTGGCCGACGGCGACGGCATGGGCACCGGCTATGTCATGCGCCGCATCGTCGCCGAGGTGAACCCGGCGGCGATCCTCGCCGATCCGCCGCCTGCGCTGCTCGCCGATCTGGGGCGCGAACTGGCACGTATCCATGCGCTGCCGCGCGAAACCATTCCCGCTGCGATCCCGCTGATGGACACTGCCGCGGCGCTCGCCGAGCTCAAGGCGCGTTTCCTCTCCTATGGCGGCGATCGTCCGGCCATCGCGCTCGCGATCCGCTGGTGCGAGGATCATCTGCCCGCGCCCGCCGATCCGGTGCTCGTCCACGGCGACTATCGTATGGGCAATGTGATGGTCGATGCGGATGGCCTGGCCGCAGTGCTCGACTGGGAACTCGCGCACCTGGGCGATGCGCACGAGGACCTCGCCTTCGGCTGCATGACGGTGTGGCGGTTCGGCCGGCTCGACCGGCCGGCGTTCGGGGTCGGCAGCTTCGACGATTATTTCGCGGCCTATGAGGGCGCGGGCGGGCGGGCGGTCGATCGCGCGCGGTTCCGCTTCTGGCTCGTCTATCGCACACTGTGGTGGGCGCTCGGCTGCCTGCAGATGGGGCAGGCGTGGCGGAACGGCTCCGACCCGACGGTCGAGCGCGTTGTCGTCGGGCGCCGGACGGCGGAGCAGGAACTCGACCTGATCGGACTGCTCGAAGACCAGGCGCCCGCGGCGGAGAAGGCGAGGGCGCTGCCGCCGTCACCGCCTCCCATGCCCGCCCCGGTCGGAGAACCGACGAACCGCGAGATGGTGCAGGCGGTGCGCGACTGGCTGAACGAGACGATCAAGCCGGGCGCCGAAGGGCACGGCAAGTTCGAGGTCGCGGTTGCGATGAACGCGCTCGGCGTCGTCATGCGCGATCTCGATGCGGGCGTGCGCGCCGAGGACAAGGCGCTGTCCGACGCGCTGATGGCGGGCGCAAAGACGCTGGCGGAACCGGGCCTGCTCGCGCGTCTGCGCCGCGCGGCGCTCGACAAATGCGCGGTCGACAGCCCCAAATATGCCGCGCTGGCGGCGGCGCGCGCGGCGTGGAACGGATAAGAAAAGCGGGAGAGAGACGATGGATTTTGCGGTTCCGGCCGATTTGCAGGCCTATCTGGACGAGCTCGACGCCTTTATCGAAGCCGAGATCAAGCCGCTCGAACTGGCGGACGACAATATCCGCTTTTTCGACCATCGCCGCGAGCATAGCCGCACCGACTGGGACAATCAGGGTCTGCCGCGTCACGAGTGGGAAGCGTTGCTGAAGCAGGCGACGCGAAAGGCCGATGCCGCGGGGCACTGGCGCTTTTCGGCGCCGAAGAAATATGGCGGCAAGGACGGCAGCAACCTGTGGATGGCGGTGATCCGCGAACATTTCGCCGCCAAGGGCCTCGGGCTCCACAACGACCTTCAGAACGAGCATAGCATCGTCGGCAATTTTCCCTTTGTCGAGATGTTCGAACAATTCGCGACCAGCGAGGAACAGAAGCGGGAATTCATCCTCGGCGGCTTCGAGGGCAAGCGGCGCACCGCCTTCGGTCTGACCGAGCCCGATCACGGATCGGACGCCACGCATATGGAAACGCGCGCGGTGCGCGCGACGCGCGACGGTGTCGACGGCTGGCTCATCAATGGCCGCAAGATGTGGATCACGGGGATGCACGTCGCGACGCACTGCGCGACCTTCTGCCGCACCAGCGGCGCGGACGGCGATGCCAGGGGCATCACCTGCCTGCTCGTGCCGACCGGCACGCCGGGGATGACGGTCGACGAATATATGTGGACCTTCAACATGCCGACCGACCATCCGCGCATGACCTTCATCGATGTCTGGGTACCCGACAGCGCGCGGCTCGGGCCCGAGGGCGGCGGGCTGTCGATCGCGCAGAGCTTCGTCCACCAGAACCGCATCCGGCAGGCGGCGAGCTCGCTCGGCGCGGCGGTTTACTGCATCGAGGAAAGCGTGCGCTACGCCCGGACACGCAAGCCGTTCGGCGAGGCGCTGGCGAAGAACCAGGCGATCCAGTTCCCGCTCGTCGAGCTCGCGACACAGGCCGAGATGCTGCGCCTGCTGATCCGCAAGACCGCGTGGGAGATGGACCGCACGGAGCACAAGGAGATCGAACGCACCCTCTCCGACAAGGTCAGCATGTGCAATTACTGGGCGAACCGCCTCGTCTGCGAGGCCGCCGACCGCGCGATGCAGGTCCATGGCGGCATCGGCTATTCGCGCCACAAGCCCTTCGAGCATATCTATCGCCACCACCGCCGCTACCGCATCACCGAGGGTGCCGAGGAAATCCAGATGCGGAAGGTGGCGGCCTATCTGTTTGGTTATCTGGGGCCGCGAAGGGAGACGTTGGGCGCGGCCTGAGGGGCTGCGCCGCCTATTGTGCCGACACGACCCGTTTCACATGCGCCAGGCAGGCTCTGGTCTCGCGCGCCACATCCTCATTCAGCCACGCGACGATCTCGGGCGTCGGCCCGATGTCGGGCTCGAGCAGTGCGAAATCCAGATAGACCGGCGGCGCGATCGGGCGCACCGCGACGCCCAGCCGGTGGAACAGCGGCGCGCTGAACGGTTCGGCGATCGACACGCCCAGCCCCGCCTCGACGAAGGCATATAATATCTGCGAATGCTGCGTCTCCAGCCGCCGCGACACGGGAATGCCCGACCGGTCGAGCGCGGCGTCGATCCCGTTCCACAGCGCGTCGGCCTCGTGCATCGGGCCGATGAACTCCTCGCCCGCGAGGTCGGCGACCGCGAGCTGCGGCCGGGCGGCAAGCGGGTGGTTCGCGGGCAGGATGCACACATATTCGGCGCGCGCGAGCAGGGTCGAGCGGATCCCCTCGCGGCCCTGCACGTCGACCCCGATGCCCAGGTCCGCCTGTCCCAGGAACACGCGCTCCTCGATCGCGCGCTGCCCCAGCGATTCGACCGTGATCTTGATGTCGGGATAGAGGATGCGAAAGCGCGCGATCACCGCGGGCAGGATCGACATGGCGATAGCGGCCAGCGCTGCGATCCGCACCGTGCCGACCGGATGCGCGCGGATGCGCCGCGCCGCCTGGTCGAGCAGGTCGAGCCCTGCATAGCTCCGCCGCACCGCCTCGTACAGCGCCTGTGCCTGCGCGGTCGGATGCACGCGCGCGCCGCGCCGGTCGAACAGCCTGAAGCCCACCGCGCGCTCCATGTCGGCGATCAGCCGGCTCACCGACGGCTGGCTGATGTTCAGCATGGTCGCGGCGGCCGTAATGCCCCCGCTCATCATCACGGCGCGAAACGCCTCGACCTGTCTCATCCGCATAGGTCATAGTATAGTCGTATGACTGGTGGATGCAATTCGATTGGATGCGATGGGTGGTTTGGGGGTATCGAGTCGCTATTGGATAAATCCGGGAGAGACGGAATGGATTACTCGGCCCAGCGCGAACAATTCGCGACCGAAGGCTATGCGGTGTTCGAACGCATCCTCGAAGGCCCGCTGCTCGATCTGCTGCGCGAGGAATGCGGCCGCGTCATCGAACGCGAGGATGCCCGTCTCGATGCTTTGGGGGTCGAGGTCGACGGCATCAGCCACAAGGGCAAGCGCTATTTCGCCGGCGAATGCCAGCGCAAGCAGCCCGACCTCCGAAAAATGCTGTTCAGCGAGACGATGGCCGACATTTGCCGCGCGACGCTGGGCGACGATGCCTATTTCTTCTACGACCAATATGTCGTGAAGGGCGCCGACAAGGGGATGCCGTTCAGCTGGCACCAGGATTCGGGCTATGTCGTCGGCAACGGCGGCCCCGCCGATCACAAGCCCTACCTCACCTGCTGGTGCACGCTCGACGACACGACGGTCGCCAACGGCACCGTGCGCATCCTGCCTTTCTCGCAGGCGCCCGACACGCGCAGCGGCATCGTCCCGCATATCCGGCAGCCCGGCAGCAACGACCTCGTCGGCTATACGGGCGACAGCGAGGGCGTGACGCTCGAGGTTCCGGCGGGCAGCGTCGTCGCTTTCTCCAGCCTTGCGCTGCACGCGACCGGATCGAACTCGACCCCGAACATGCGCCGTGTCTATCTCGCGCAATATTCGCCCGAACCGATCCTCAACCCCGGCACCAACCACCTCCGCCGCAACGCGATCGCCTTCCTGCGCGGCGGCAGCCAGGTCACCTTCAACTGAGGGAGAGCGTCATGGCCGAGCGCCCCGTTCCCGCCTTCCGTCCGCATATCGTCGCGCTCGGCGGCAACGCCACGGCGGGCGGTTCGGCCGAGCGCCTGCTCCGCCATGCGCTCGCGCGCTGCGAGGCGCTCGGCGCCGACACGACGCTCTTCGCGGGCGAGGCGATCGACCTGCCGATGTATGCGCCGCACCGCAGCGAGCGCTGCGCCAGAACGCGAACGCTGCTCGACGCCGTGCGCGCCGCCGACGGGATCATCGTTGCGTCGCCCGCCTATCACGGCACCGTATCGGGCGTGGTCAAGAATCTGCTCGACTATGCGCAGGATCTCGCCGCCGACGCCCGCCCTTATTTCGACGGGCGCGCGGTGGGGCTGATCGCGGTTGCCGGCGGGTGGCAGGCGGCGGGCAGCACGCTCGCGACCTTGCGCTCGATCACGCATGCGCTCCGCGGCTGGCCGACGCCGATGGCGGTGACCGCCAATTCGGGCCAGCCGCTGTTCGATCCCGACGGGATGGTGACCGACCGCAGCGTCAACCAGCAGCTCGACATCATGGCGCAGCAGGTCGTCCGGTTCGCACAGATGAACGCCGCCTGCGCCGCGGCATCGCACGGCCAGGCGGCGCCGCTGCCGTTCGTCGCGGGGTAGCGCCGCCGCCGTCGCGGCTTTCGCGCCTTTGACTAACCCTTGATCTTCCGGTGCCTTTCCGTGCAGGCTGGGGCGACCGGAAACAAGGGGAAAAGCGATGGCGGCCGAAACAGCAGCCCATGCGGCGGAAGCGGCAGGGCATGGTTTCGATCTTGTGCCGATCGTCGTCCTGCTGGCGGCCGCGGTGATCGCCGTACCGCTGTTCAAGCGGCTCGGCCTCGGCTCGGTGCTCGGTTATCTCGCTGCAGGACTGGCCATCGGCCCCTTCGGCCTGGGGCTGTTTTCCGACGCGCAAACGATCCTCCACGTCGCCGAACTCGGCGTGGTGATGTTCCTGTTCATCATCGGCCTCGAAATGCAGCCGTCGCGCCTGTGGGCGATGCGCGGCGAAATCTTCGGCCTCGGCGCGGCGCAGGTGGGCGTTGCGATTGCGCTCCTCATCTGCGTCGGGCTGGTGCTCGGCTACCCGGTCGCGGCCAGCTTCGTTGCCGGCACCGGCTTCGTCCTCACCTCGACCGCCATCGCGATGCAGATGCTCGACGAACGGCGCCTGCTCGGCCAGCCCCGCGGGCGGCGGGTGGTGGCGATCCTGCTGCTCGAGGATCTGGCGATCGTTCCGTTGCTGGCGCTGGTCGCCTTTCTCGCGCCGGGAGGCGAAGCCGTGTCGGCGGCCGACCGCGCCGCGGCGATCGGCATCGGGCTGGGCGCGATCATCGGCCTCGTTCTGGCGGGACGCTATCTGCTCGACCCGATGTTCCGTCTGCTCGGGCGCGCCAAGGCGCGCGAGGTGATGACGGCGGCGGCGCTGCTCGTGGTGCTGGGCGCGGCGCTCGCGATGCAGGCGGCAGGGCTGTCGATGGCGATGGGCGCCTTCCTCGCCGGCGTCCTCCTGTCCGAATCGGCCTTTCGCCACCAGCTCGAGGCCGATGTCGAACCGTTCCGCGGTATCCTGCTCGGCCTGTTCTTCCTCGGCGTCGGCATGGCGCTCGACCTCGACATCGTCGCGGCGAACGCGGGGCTGATCGCCGTATCGGTCGCCGCCTATATGCTGCTCAAGATGCTCGCCATCTATGTCGTCGCACGGCTGTTCAAGGCCGATCGCGGCGAGGCCGCCGAACGCGCCGTGCTGATGGCGCAGGGCGGCGAATTCGCTTTCGTCCTTTATGCGGCTGCCGCGGGCGTCGGGATCATCGACGCCGAAAGCAACGCCACGCTGACCGCGATCATCATCGTGTCGATGGTGCTGACGCCGATCATGGTGATCCTGCACGACCGCTTCATGCCGCGCGCCGAACCGTCGACCGACGATCTCGACGTCGCCGACGATCTCAGCGCCAGCATCCTGATGATCGGCTTCGGCCGGTTCGGCCAGATCGTCAGCCAGCCGTTGTTCGCCAATGGGTGCACCATCTCGCTGATCGACACCGACACGATCGCGATCCGCGAGTCCCTCGCCTTCGGTTTCAAGATCTATTACGGCGACGGCACGCGGCTCGACATTCTCCATGCCGCTGGGGCCGAGAAGGCGCGGATGATCATCGTGGCGACCGACGACCGCGAAACGACGCTGAAGATCGTCGAACTGCTCAAGGCGGAGTTTCCGCACACGCCCCTGCTCGCGCGCGCCTTCGACCGCGAACATGCGCTCGAGCTGGTCCACGCCGATGTCGATTACCAGGTCCGCGAAACCTTTGAATCGGCGCTGGTGATGGCCGAGGAGGCGCTGCGGCGGCTCGAGGTCGACGACGATGCGATCAGCGATATCATGGAGGAAACGCGGCGGCGCGATCAGGAGCGGTTCGACATCGAACTCTGCGACGGCGTCTATGCCAGCCGTCACCTGATCCAGGGCAATGTGCCCGTCGAGGACCGTGACCAATATATCGTGAAGCCCGGCGACACGCGCTGATCCACCTTGATCCCCCGTCCGCCGCACCCGCAACGGGGGATGAGGTTCGTTGTGCACAAAAGAACATTAAGAGAACAAAATGGGTTCGTCAACATGTTTCGTGCGCATCCGGCGCATGTGCCTGACGGGTTGACGTGAACGTCAATCGGGACCACCGCAAAGAAGATCTGGGAAAGGATATGCGATGGCCGAGCAACCGAAATTCGACCTGACGGGGCGCGTGGCGCTGGTGACAGGGGCTTCATCGGGTCTCGGCGCGGGCTTTGCGCGGGCGCTGGCGGCGGCAGGCGCCAAGGTCGTGCTCGCGGCACGGCGCGCCGACAAGCTCGCCGAACAGGTCGCGGCGATCGAGGCGGCGGGCGGGCAGGCAATGGCTGTCAGCATGGACGTCACCGACGAGGCATCGACCAGGGCTGCCTATGACGCCGCCGAAGCCGCGTTCGGGACGGTCGACACGATCGTCGCCAACGCCGGCGTCGCGACCGAGAAGATGGCATTGGGGCTGTCGGTCGAGGAGGTCGATTTCCTGCTCGCCGCCAATGTCCGCGGCGTCTTCCTGACCGCGAACGAGGGCGCGAAGCGGCTCGACAAGGCGGGCAGCCGCGAAAGGCAGCATGGCCGCATCGTGCTCATCGGCTCGATCACGGCCGAGAAGGTCTTTCCGGCGACCTCGGTCTATGGCGCGACCAAGGCCGCGGTGCGCCACCTCGGCAAGGCGCTGGCGCGCGAATGGGCGCGGCGCGGGATCAGCGTCAATGTCATCCAGCCCGGTTATTTCGAATCCGAAATGACCGCCGAACTGTTCGGGAGCGAAGCCGGCGCGGCGATGGTGAAGAGCTTTCCGCGCCAACGGATGCGCCCGCCGAGCGACCTCCACGCACCCCTTCTCCTCCTCTGCTCCGACGCCGCGCTCGGCATCACCGGCAGCGTCATCACCATCGACGACGGACAGACACTGTGAGCGCGCTGCTGGTCGAGCGTCGCGGCGCGGTCGAGATCGCGACGCTCAACCGGCCCGAACGGCTCAACGCGCTCGACGCGGGGCTCGTCGACGAACTCAACACTTATTTCGGCGGCCTCGCCGATCGCCGCGAGATCCGCGTCGTCATCCTGCGCGGCGCGGGGCGCGGCTTTTGCGCGGGCCTCGATATCCAGGAGGATCGTGCGTCCGACGAAACACCCGTGCTGCGCACGTTGCGGACCCAGACGCGCATCGGCAACATCTATCGCAAGATGCGCGCCTGTCCGCAGCCGATCGTCGCGCTCGGTCATGGCGCCGCGTGCGGCGGCGGGCTGTCGCTGCTGCTCGCCTCCGACGTGCGCTATGGCGCGCCCTCGTTTCGCGCGAACGCCGCCTATATCCGCATCGGGCTCGGCGGCTGCGACATGGCGTCGAGCTATTTCCTGCCGCGCCTCGTCGGGGCCAGTCTCGCGTCCGAGATGATCCTGACCGGCCGTTTCATCGACGCCGAGCGCGCGCTGCGCGCCGGCCTGATCAGCGAGATCGTCGAGGAAGCGGCGCTGCTCGACCGCGGCCTCGCGCTCGCCGACGAGATGCTCGCGACAAGCCCGCACGGCCTGCGGCTCTCGAAGCAGGCGCTGAACCTCAACATCGACGCCCCGAGCCTCGAGGCGGCGATGGCGATCGAGGACCGGCAGCAGGTGATCCTCGCCGCGACCGAGGACCATCGCGAGGCGCTCGCCGCCTTCCTCGAAAAGCGCGCGCCGGACTATCGCGAGCGCTAGGCCGCGCCGCCCATTGACTCGCCGACATATTGACATAGTAAGTGTCAAAATAGCCCGGGGGGGTGGGAGTGATGGCAGTGCGCAGGCGGACCACCAGGATGCCGGGTCGCGTAGGCAGGTTCCGGCGCGCTGCCATCACCTCTCTCGGCGCGCTGATCCTCGCGGTGCCCGCGCAGGCGCAAGAGGCTGCACCGGCGCCGAAGCATCCCAACATCGTGATCCTGCTCGCCGACGACTGGGGCTTCAGCGACGTCGGCTCGTTCGGCTCCGAAATCGCGACGCCGAACATCGACGCGCTCGCCCGGGCTGGGATGCGCTTTTCCAATTTCCATGTCGCGGGATCCTGCTCGCCGACGCGCGCGATGCTGCAGACGGGGGTGATGAATCACCGCAACGGGCTCGGCAACATGCCCGAGACGATCCCCGACGCGCATCGCGGCAAGCCGGGCTACGACACGGTGATGAACTTCCGCGTCGTGACGATCGCCGAGATGCTGAAGGCGGCGGGCTATCGCACCTATCTCACCGGCAAATGGCATCTCGGCAGCGATCCGAAGCGGTTGCCGCACGCGCGCGGCTACGACCGCGCCTACAGCCTCGCCGACGCCGGCGCCGACAATTTCGAACAGCGCCCGATCGAGGGGATGTACGACACCGCCGCCTGGACCGAAAATGGCCGGCCCGCGACGCTGCCGAAGAATTTCTATTCCTCGACCTTCGTCGTCCAGCGGATGATCGATTATATCGAGCAGGACCGCGCGAGCGGCAAACCCTTCTTCGCCTCGATCAATTTCCTCGCCAACCATATCCCGATCCAGGCGCCCGACAGCGACATCGCGCATTACGCGGCAATGTATCGCGATGGCTGGACCGCGCTGCGCGCGGCGCGTGCCAAGCGCGCGGCGGCGCTCGGCATCATGCCCGCGAACGCGCCGATGGTGACGATGGGCACGACCCCCGACTGGGCGAAGCTCGACGCCGACGAGCGCGCGGCGGCTGTGCGCGTGATGCAGGCCTATGGTGGCATGGCGACCGCGATGGACCGCGAGATCGGCCGGCTCGTCGCGCATCTGAAGGCGACCGGCGACTATCCGAACACGATCTTCGTTTTCCTGTCGGACAATGGCGCCGAGCCGACCAACCCCTTCCACAGCCTGCGCAACCGCACCTTCCTCGGTATGCAATATGATCTGTCGACCGCCAATATCGGACGGCGCGGCAGTTTTGCCGCGATCGGTCCGGGCTGGGCGAGCGCCGCCGCCTCGCCGCTGTCGGGCTATAAATTCACCGCTGCGGAGGGCGGGCTGCGCGTGCCGCTGATCATCGCCTGGCCGGGCAACCAGCGGGTCCGCGCGGGCGCGATCAGCGACGGGCTGGCACATGTCACCGACATCGTGCCGACGCTCGCCGAGCTGGCGGGCGTGACCGGGCATGGCGGCAACTGGCGCGGAAAGGCGGTCGAGCAGGTGACCGGGCGCAGCCTGGCGCCGATGCTCGGCGGCGCGTCGGGCAGCGTGCACGGCGACGCGCCGCTCGGCTATGAACTGTCGGGCAATGCCGCGCTGTTCCGCGGCGATTACAAGCTGGTGCGCAACCTCGCGCCGACGGGCGACGGCAACTGGCGGCTTTATAATCTGAAGCTCGATCCCGGCGAGACGCGCGACCTGTCGACGGCGGAGCCCGAACGCTTCGCGGCGATGATCGCCGATTACCGCGCCTATGCAAAGGCCAACGGCGTGCTCGACATGCCCGCGGGCTATACCGCCGACGACCAGATCAACGCCTATGCGTGGAAACAGCAGGGGCGGAAGCGCGCGATCCGCGCCGGGCTTTGGCTCGGCGGCGGCCTGCTTGCGCTCGCCGCGCTTATCTGGGGCTGGCGCCGCCGGCGCCGCGCGCGCCTTGCGGCTTCGCGAGCCTGACCGGCGCGATCAGCGTTTCGACCATATGCGCCATCACCGTCGCCGATTCTTCGACCGACAGCCCTTGATCGTGGCGCAGCACGCGCCAGTTCTGGAACGACAGCGCGGCGCATAGCGCCTCGACGCCGATCCGGTCGGTCAGCACCTCGCCGGGCAACAGGCGCAGGATCAGCTCGCGTTCGAGCATCACCACCTTGGCATATTGCCCCATCAGGAAGGGCGACTGATATCGCTTGATGTTCGCCGCAAGCCGGAAGGGCAGCGTCGTTTCGAAGACGCGGACGCGCCGGCGCACCAGTTCGCGCAGATTGTCCTGCCAGTCCTGATCGGGATAGGGCGCGGTGACCGCGGGCATCACCTGCTGCGTGATCGTCGCGGTGATTTCGGCGTAGAGCGAATCCATGTCGTCGAAATGGCGGAACACGGTGCGCAGCCCGATCCCGGCTTCCTCGGCGACGCGCGCCGCGCTGGGCATCAGGTCGCCGCCGACGATCAGCTCCATCATCGCCTCGACGATGCGCCGGTGGCTCGACCGGCCGCGCTCGCGTCGCCCGTCGACCCGTCCGGCTTCGGCCCGCGCGCCGCTCGATTTCTTCTCCCCCGTCGCCATGACACCCCGCTGGACCAGCTTTCTGCCGCGGTCAATGCCCGCGCATCATCGGCGCTTGCGCATCGGCCGATATAATGACACATATAGTGCCAATAGTTTCGAGGCAACCGGCAGCGACCGACGGGGACGAGGATGAAGAAAAGATGGCTGGCGCTCGGCGCCCTGCTTCTCGCCGGAGCGGGCGGCTATTGGGGCTTTCAGGCGAATAAATATCGCGTGCCCGGTTTGCTTCAGGACTGGCGCGACCCGGTGCAGGACAATCGCGCTATCGTCTGGCAACAGGGACCGGCGAAGGCGCCCGAGGGCCAGCGGCGCCCCAACATCATCCTGATCGTCGCCGACGATCTCGGCATCAACGATATCAGCCTTTATGGCGGCGGGGTAGCGGGCGGGATCGTCAAGACGCCGAACATCGACGCGCTGGCGCGGCAGGGCATGAATTTCACCACCGCCTATGCCGCCAACGCGACCTGCTCGCCATCGCGCGCGGCGATGATGACCGGGCGCTATGCGACGCGCTTCGGCTTCGAATATACCGCCGTGCCGGTGCAGTTTTCCGAAAATCTCGCGCATGGCGAGGGTGTGGGGCCGCACCGTGCGATCTTCCACAAGGAACTGATCACCCCCGACATTCCGGATTATCCCGACATGGGTGTCCCGGCGAGCGAGGTGACGATCGCCGAGGCGGTGAAGGCCGCGGGCTATCACACGCTCCACATCGGCAAATGGCATCTCGGCGAGGCGGCGGCGCTCCAGCCGCAGGCGCAGGGCTTCGACGAAAGCCTCGCGGTGCTCGGCGGCGCGGCGATGTTCCTGCCCGGGGATGATCCCGATGCGGTCAATGCCAAGCTGCCTTGGGACCCGATCGACCGCTTCCTCTGGGCGAACCTGCGCCACGCGGTGACCTTCAACGGCAGCAAGCGCTTCCACCCCAAGGGTCATATGACCGACTATTTCGCCGAAGAGGCGATGAAGGCGATCGAGGCGAACAAGAACCGGCCTTTCTTCCTGTATCTCGCCTTCAACGCGCCGCACACGCCGCTGCAGGCGACGAAGGCCGATTATGACGCGCTGCCGCAGATCAAGGATCACAAGACCCGCGTCTATGGCGCGATGATCGCGCAGCTCGACCGGCGCATCGGCGACGTGATGGCAAAGCTGAAAGAAGCGGGGATCGACGACAACACGCTCGTTATCTTCACCAGCGACAATGGCGGTGCCTGGTACAATGGCATCGAAAATCTCAACGCGCCCTACCGCGGCTGGAAGGCGACCTTCTTCGAAGGCGGCATCCGCACCCCCTTCTTCATGCGCTGGCCGGCGAAGATCGCGCCCGGATCGACGCGCGCCGACATGACGGGGCATATGGATGTTTTCTCGACGATCGCCGCCGCGGCAGGCGCGCGGGTGCCGACCGACCGGACGATCGACAGCGAGGATATTCTCGCCGGCCCCGCCAAGCGGCCGGCGCTGTTCTGGCGCTCGGGCGATTATCGCGCAGTGCGCGCGGGCGACTGGAAATTGCAGGTGACGAAGCGACCCGAAAAGGCGCGCCTCTACAATCTCGCGGCCGACCCCACCGAACGAAAGGACCTGTCGGCGAGCGATCCGCAGCGCGTGGCGCAGCTGCGCGCGATGCTCGAGGCGCAGAACCGGGGCATGGCGAAACCGATCTGGCCGGGGCTCGTCGAGGGGCCGGTACGCATCGACGTACCGCTCAACGCGCCGTGGAAAGACGGACAGGACTATATCTACTGGACCAATTGAACGGTTGCACCGCTGCGCGTCGCCGCAGGGCGTGCGTGGCGGCCGGAACCTGCTATCCCGATCCCTGCTTCGGGGATGAGGACATAAGGCATGGACGGCAGGATCGCATTGGTCGAGGCGGGCGGCACCAAATTCATCGTCGGTGTCGGTGACAGGACGCGGCGGATATACACCCGCACCCGCATCGACACGGCGCAGCCGGAGGCGACGATCCCCGCCGCGATCGCGTGGCTCCGGCAACAGGGGCACAGCTATGCGGCGGTCGGCATCGCCTCGTTCGGCCCGCTCGATCTCGACCGCGCCTCGCCGACCTGGGGGCACATCACCCGCACGACCAAGCCGGGCTGGGACATGACCGATGTCGCGGGGCCGTTCGCGCGCGAACTCGGTTGCGATGCGGTGATCGATACGGACGTCAACGGCGCCGCGCTCGCCGAATGGACATGGGGCGCGGGGCAGGGGACACGGTCGACACTCTACCTCACCGTGGGCACGGGGATCGGCGGCGGCGCGGTGGTCGATGGCCGCCTGATCCACGGCGTCACCCACCCCGAGATGGGGCATATCCGCCTGCCGCGGCATCCCGACGACCGGGATTTTGCGGGCCATTGTCCCTTTCATGGCGACTGCCTCGAGGGACTGGCGTCGGGGCCGGCGATCCTTTCCCGCTGGGGCGCGTCGCTGTCCGGTTTGCCGGACGATCATCCCGCGCACGCCATCATCGCCTGGTATCTGGCGCAGGCGGTCGCGACGTTCCAGGCCATATTCGAGCCCGCGCGTATCGTGATGGGCGGCGGCGTGATGGGGACGCCGGGCTTGCTCGATCGCGTTCGCGCCGCGGCGGTAGAAGCGTCGGCGGGCTATTTTCGCGGTGATCCGCGGCAGATCATCGTTGGTCCGGCACTCGGCGAGGACGCGGGCCTGCTCGGCGCGCTGGCGCTGGTTGTCACCGACGCGGCCTGATCGTCACTCGGCTTCGGTGCTCAGCCCCAGTTCCGGAATGCCGATCGAGCGCCGTCCGCCGAAGTCCGAACGGACGACGATCGCGCCCTGCTTTTCCATATATTCGACGAGGCGGCGGATACGCCCGGACGAGCGCGTGCCATAGGCACGGCCAAGGCTTTCGTCGTCGGGGCAGGGCTCCCCCTCCATCGCCGCGCGGGCGATCTGCAGGAAGGGCGCGAACATGTCGTGCGGCAGCCGGTCGGCGACGGCGAGCGCATCGCGCCAGCGCGGCTCGGACGGATCGAAGACCCCGCCCTTGGCGAGCGCGAAGCGGCGGCGGAACGCCGCGAGGTCGAGGGGCACCTTTTTCAGTCGCTGCATCCGGCAACGCACCGAAAAATCCTGATACAGATAGGCTTCGGGCTGGAAGGCGCACTCGGGGTCGTCGAGCATCTCGCGGAGCATGGCGATGACTACGGCGTCGCTGTTTTCGGCTTCCTCCACCGCTTCGACGATATCCAGTACGGCGGGGGCGTCGGCATCCTCATGGGGGGCTTCCGACGCGGCGATCTGGCGCATCAATTCGGTCGCGGCGACCGGCTGGGGTGGCGGCGGAGCGGGGCGCGGCGGCGCGCTTTCCATCTCGGCGAACAGCATCGTGCGCATGTTCTGCGGCTCGGCGGTGGGCAGCGGCAGCAGGCTGTGCGTGCCCATGCGCGTCGCGGTCCGCGTCGATCCGATGCGCACCGACAGCGGGCGGCGCGAGATGGCCGGGCCGAGCCCCAGAAAATGCCCGCGTTCGAGGTCGCGGATCGCCTCGGCCTGCCGCCGTTCCATGCCGAGCAGGTCGGCGGCGCGCGCCATGTCGATGTCGAGGAAGGTGCGCCCCATCAGGAAATTGCTCGCCTCGGCGGCGACATTCTTGGCGAGCTTGGCGAGCCTTTGCGTTGCGATCGCGCCGGCAAGCCCGCGCTTGCGGCCGCGGCACATCAGGTTCGTCATCGCGCCCAGGCTGGCGCGGCGCACCGCGTCGGACACGTCGCCCGACGCCGACGGCGCAAACATCTGCGCCTCGTCGACCACGACGAGCGCGGGGAACCAGTGGTCGCGCGGCGCGTCGAACAGCGCGTTCAGAAAGGCGGCGACGCAGCCCATCTGCGCCTCGATGTCGAGCGATTCGAGGCTGAGCACAACCGAGGCGCGGTGGGCGCGGATCCGCGCGCCCATCGTCGCGATCTCGCGCTCGTTATAGTCGCCGGCGTTGACGACGACATGGCTATAGGCGTCGGCGAGGGTGACGAAATCGCCTTCGGGGTCGATGACGATCTGCTGGACCAGTCCCGCGCTTTCCTCGAGCATCCGGCGCAGGAGGTGCGACTTTCCCGACCCCGAATTGCCCTGCACGAGCAGGCGCGTCGCGAGCAGTTCCTGCACGTCGATGCGCACGGACGCCCCCGCGCCGTCGGTCCCGATTTCGATGCTGTTGTTCACGCGCCCGGCCCTATCGGGGCGCCCGCGCATTGACAACCGGACGATTTCGCGATGAACCGCGGAGCATGGATTTCGACGACCAGCTGCGCCGCTATTTCGGCACCGCCGACATCGCCGCGCTGAATCCCGCGGCCCTCGCCGCGGGGACCGAGCGCATGCAGGTCGATCTCGGGCTCGAAACCAACCCCGGTCGCCGCTTCGCGCTATGGGCGCTCCTCTACATCCTCGGTGCCGCCCCCGACCTCGACGTCGCCTTCAAGAGCGAGGAAGAACGCAACAGCGCGCGCGACTTCATGGACATGCTCGACCGCGCCTGAGGGCCGGGCCGCGGGGTTCGCGGAGCGCTGCCGATGGTACAGGCATTTTGATGGGGCTCGGGTCTGCTCCGCGGTTCGCAGCGGCGACATTGTGACGGTGGGCCCCGGGCGTCGCGCCGACCGACGCGCCGCGCCACGGGTTCGATGCCCCGTTCCCCCGTGAAGGAGATGAAAAATGACGCACAAGATGCTTTCGGCCCTGCTTCCCGCGCTGCTGGTCGCGGCGCCGGTTACCGCGCAGACATCGGCGGCCGGCGCTGCCCATGCCGGGCACGGCGCCCCGGCCGCGGCGAAGCCTGCGAAGGTCTCGCTGGTCTATCGGCATGAACTGCCCAATGTGCCGGGCAAGAGCGTGAAGGGCGTGCTCGTCGAATATGAGCCGGGCGGTGCGAACCCGTCGCACGTTCATGCCCCGTCGGCGCTAATCTATGCCACCGTGCTCGAAGGCGCCGTGCTCAACCAGATCAACGGTGGCCCGGTGCGCACTTTTCGCAAGGGCGAGAATTTCACCGAGCTGCCGGGCGACTTCCACAACATCAGCGCCAATGCCAGCGCCACCGAGCCCGCCAAGCTGCTCGCGGTGTTCATCGTCGACACTGCCGATGCCGCGCTGACCACGCCCGCGACCGCGCCGCGCTGAACGAAAATGGCCGGCCGGCGCCGTGCCGGTCGGCCGTTTCCGGCCCTTTGCCTCAGGAAAATGGTGGAACCGGACAGGTGGGATGCTCGCCTGCCAATTCGTCGGCCATAGGGAGAAACCGGAAAAACCCCTATGTTCATCATCCCTGTCGCGTCCGATTGACACGGTTCCACAATCATGGCCGCAACGCGTGCGGATAGCGAAAGGCCGAGACGGCACGCAGCGGAGGGGCAACGCGGTCCGTCTCGACCATCGCGATTAGAGCAGCGCCGCCGCTGTCCCATAAGATGCAAGAGATGGCCGCCGCGATGTACCAAGCGCCGCATGGTACAGTGGCTTTCACAGCTTTCAGGTCTGCACCGCGCCGGGCGCCGGCGATAGCCTTCAGGGATCGGACGCAATCGGCGTCGTCTGCTGTTGGAAAGGCAAAGACCATGAAGATCGTCGTGATCGGCGGCACCGGGCTGATCGGCTCGAAAGTTGTCGCGAAGCTGAAGGAAAAGGGCCACGAAGCCATCGCCGCCGTCCCCGCGACCGGCGTCGACACGCTGACCGGCGAAGGGCTGGACGCGGTGCTCGTCGGCGCCGACGTCGTCGTCGATCTCGCCAATTCGCCCGCGTTCGACGACAAGACCGCGCTGGATTTCTTCGAAACCGCGGGGCGCAACATCGCCGCGGCCGAAAAGGCGGCGGGCGTCGGCCATCATATCGCGCTGTCGGTCGTCGGCACCGAAAAGCTTCAGGACAGCGGCTATTTCCGCGGCAAATGGGCGCAGGAAGAATCGATCCGCGGCAGCGGAATTCCCTACACGATCATCCACGCGACCCAGTTCATGGAATTTCTGCGCGGCATCGGAGCATCGGCGATCATCGACGGCAAGGTGCATCTGTCGAACGCCTTCATCCAGCCGATCGCCGCAGAGGATGTCGCCGACGCGGTGACCGCCGTGGCGCTCGCCGAACCCGCGAACCGCACGATCGACATCGCGGGCCCCGAGAAATTCCACCTCGCCGAGATCGTCGGGCGGGTGCTTGCCTATGACAAGGATCCGCACCCCATCGTGGTCGATCCCGAGGCGCGTTACTTCGCGGTGCGGCTCGAGGATGACTCGCTCGTCCCCGAGGGCGAGGCGCGGATCGGCGCGACGACATTCGACTGGTGGCTGGAGAATGTGCCGCCGCCGCCGAAGAAATAGCCACCGACGCAGGAGGATCGCCATGTTGAAGCAGATTTGTCTCTGGACCGCCGTCATCCTCGGCGTCGGCGCCGCGGCGAACGGAGCCTATATGCTCTACTCGCCCTCGGGCTGGTATTTCGCGGTTCCGGGCGTCACGACGACCGGCCCGTTCAACCAGCATTTCATCCGCGACATCGGGCTGATCTTCCTGCTGCTTGCCGGTGCCTTTCTCTATGGCGCGGCCCGGGCCGAGCATCGTGTGACCTTCTGGGGCACCGCGACGGCCTGGCTGTGGGGCCATGCGCTCTTCCATTTCTGGGAGGTCGCGGTCGGCATCTGCGGCCCCGATGCGCTCGCCCGCGATTTCCCCGCGGTCACGCTTCCGGCGATCCTCGGCACCTTGCTGACGATCTGGGCGGTCGCCGATGCCCCGCGGTCGCGCGCCGCCACCCCCAATTGACCACCCCATGACGATCAGGAGACGATGATGGCCCCCCGTATGAACATCTTCCAGGCCGCCCCCGACGCGATGAAGGGCATGTTTGCGGTCGAGGCCGCGGTTGACGGTTCGGGCCTCGAGCACAGCCTTGTCGAACTGGTGAAGCTTCGCGCCTCGCAGATCAACGGCTGCGCCTTCTGCATCCACATGCACGCGACCGATGCGGTGAAGCATGGCGAGAGCGACATGCGCATCCATCTGCTCGGCGCGTGGCGCGAATCGCCGCTCTTTACCGATCGCGAGCGCGCCGCGCTGGCGTGGACCGAGGCGCTGACCCGCGTCGCGAAAACCGGCGCTCCCGACGCCGATTACGAGCGGATCAAGGCGCATTTCGACGAAAAGGAGATCGCCTTTCTGACGACCGCGGTCGCCGCGATCAACTTCTGGAACAGGGTCCAGATCGGCCTGCGCGCCATCCATCCTGTCGAACAGGCCGCCGCCGCGGCTTGACCCCGATGCCCCCCCGGCCGCCGGGACACCGGCCCCCCGTTCCGGCGGCCACCCTGCAGGAGCTGCATAATGAAACTCTATTATTGCCCCTGGGCGTGCAGCCTTGCCGCCCATGTCGCGCTGCACGAGGCCGATGTTCCGTTCGAGCATGAGAGCGTCGATATCCGCACGAAGATCACCGCGACCGGCACCGATTTCAACAGCGTCACGCGCAAGGGCTATGTTCCCGCGCTGCTGCTCGACAATGGCGAGCTGCTGACCGAAAATATCGCCGTTCTCGATTATCTTGCCGGCGTCTATCCGCAGTTCGGGGTGGACGGCCCGCTCGGTCGCACCCGGCTGGTCGAAGCGCTCGCCTATATCTCGACCGAGCTTCACAAGAGCTACAAGCCCTTCTGGCACAATGGCACCGATCAGCAGAAGGCGACGGCGAGCGCCTATATCACCGCGCGAATGGCCTATCTCGGCGGCACGATAAAGGGCGACTATCTGTTCGGCGACCAGCCGGGTGTCGCCGATTTCTATCTGTTCGTGAACACGCGCTGGGCCGAACGCTTCGACGTCGACATTCCGCCCGCGATCGCGGCGATCCACCAGCGGCTGAATGCGCGGCCCGCGGTGCAGGCGACGCTCCGCGCCGAGGGGTTGGCCTGATCATGGCCCCCGAAACGCGCTGAGGCCCGGCGATGCCGACGCGCCGCTTCGACTTTCCCAATGCCGTGGGCGAAATGCTGTCGGGCCGGCTCGAATTCCCGGTCGGCCCGGTGCGCGCCTGGGCGTTGTTCGCCCACTGCTTCACCTGCGGCAAGGATAACAAGGCGGCGGTGCGGATCGCGCGGCGGCTTGCCGGCAAGGGCATCGGCGTGCTGCGCTTCGACTTCACCGGGCTCGGGCGCAGCGGCGGCGACTTCGGGGCGGCGGGCTTCACGTGCAATGTCGACGATCTGATCGCGGCGGCGGCGGCGATGGGCGCGAACGACATGGCGCCGATGCTGCTCGTCGGGCACAGCCTCGGCGGCGCGGCGGCGATGGCCGCTGCGGCGTCGCTGCCTGCGGTGCGCGGCGTCGCGACGATCGCGGCGCCGTTCGACGTCGACCATGTGCTGACGCAGTTCGAGCCCGGGGCGCTGGCGCGTATCGAGCGCGAGGGGCGGGCCAGGGTCGTGATCGGCGGCCGCGAATTCACGGTCGGCCGCGCGCTCGTCGACAATCTGCGCGAACAGGATCAGGGGGCGCGGATCGCCGGCCTCCGGCGCCCCTTGCTGCTGCTTCATTCGCCCGTCGACGATGTGGTCGGGATCGACCATGTCACGCGCATCTATCTCGCGGCCCGGCATCCCAAGAGCTTCGTTTCGCTCGACGGCGCCGACCATCTGCTGGGCAGCCCGCGCGATGCCGATTTTGCCGCCGACATGATCGCGGCCTGGGCGGCGCGCTATCTGCCCGAACCGCTGCCGACCGCGCTCAGCCGCTTCGATGCCGAGGCGGAGGAAACGGGGCTGGGCAGGTTCCAGCTCGCGATGCGCGCCGGCAAGGCGAATTTCATCGCCGACGAACCCGAAAGCCTCGGCGGGC
>PNJO01000042.1 GCA_013821905.1 Sphingopyxis sp.
GCTGCTCGCGCGCGAGGAAAAATTTCTCGCGATGGGACGGGCTTAGGCCTTTCCGCCGGAACCCGGTCGCGGGCTTTGGCGTTCCCTTTTTCGAAATCGGCAAGCCGCGGTTCATCACCCGGCTTGTCTTGTTGCGCGATCAGGATATCCCTGATCGAAAGAGCTGAGTGGGAGGCGCTTCGATGAACCGGAAGACAGGCAGGCGGCTGGCGGCGGTACTGGCGATGGGCGGGGTATTGGCGACGGGAGCGGCCGACGCGCAGCTCAAGGCGATCAAGACCCAGACCAACATCTCGCCCGCCGAACGCAAGCAGGGCGACGAGGCGCACCCGGCGCTGCTGCAGGAATTCGGCGGTGCCTATGCCGGGCCGCAAGCGGCCTATGTGAACCGTATCGGCCAGAATATCGCGGTCCAGTCGGGCCTGTCGCGCAGCCCGAGCGATTTCACCGTGACCCTGCTCAATTCGCCGGTGAATAACGCCTTCGCGATCCCGGGCGGCTATGTCTATGTCACGCGCCAGCTGATGGCGCTGATGAACGACGAGGCCGAACTGGCCGGCGTGCTTGGGCACGAGGTCGGCCATGTCGCCGCGCAGCACAGCAAGAAGCGCCAGTCGGCGGCGACGCGCAACCAGATCCTCGGCGTGCTCGGCGCCGTGCTGGGCAGCGCGATCGGCGACAGTGGCGGGTTGCTCGGCGGCTTGGGCGGCCTGCTTCAGAATAATTCGATGCAGGTTGCGCAGCTCGCGACGCTGGGCTTCTCGCGCAGCCAGGAATTGCAGGCGGACCAGCTAGGCGTCCAATATCTGAAGAGTGCGGGATATGACCCGATGGCGCTGTCGACGATGCTGACGAGCCTCGCCAACCAGACGACCCTCGAGGCGCGCCTTGCCGGCGGCGATGCGCGCTCGCTGCCCGAATGGGCGAGCACCCACCCCGATCCGGCATCGCGCGTCCGCAACGCGCAGACGCTGGCGACGAAGGTCGGCGGCACCGGGGGGCGGCGCAACGCCGAAGCCTTTCTCGCTTCGGTCGACGGCGTGCTCTACGGCGACGATCCGGCACAGGGCGTGGTCGAGGGACAGGAATTCCTGCATCCCGACCTGCGCCTGAAATTCGCGGTGCCGAACGGCTATGGGATGCAGAACGGCACGACCGCGGTCGCGATCAGCGGCAATGGCGGGCAGGCGCAGTTCACCACCGGCGCCTATAATGGCGACATGAACGCCTATATCGCCGCGGCGTTCAAGGCGGTCGCCGGCAATGCGTCGATCAATCCGGGCGCGATCCAGCGCACAACCGTGGGCGGCATCCCCGCCTCCTATTCGACGGCGCGGGTGAACACCCAGTCGGGACAGGTCGATGTGACCGTCTTCGCCTATGAATTTTCGCGGACGAGCGCCTTTCACTTCGTCGCGCTGACGAAGGCGGGCGGTGCCGGCGTGTTCAATTCGATGTTCGGCAGCGTGCGCCGGCTTTCGGCCAGCGAGGCGGCGGCGATCCGCCCGCGCCACGTCGACGTCGTGACGGTCGGGCGCAGCGACACGATGGCCAGCCTCGCGGCGCGCATGGCCTATGGCAATTATCAGGCGGAGCGGTTCCGGGTGCTCAACCGTCTGGCGGCGAACAGCCGGCTGACGCCGGGGCAGAAGGTGAAGCTGGTCGTTTACGCGGACCGCTGACGTGCCCGCCTTCCGGGCAAAGGAAAAGGGCGGTGGATCGCTCCACCGCCCTTTCTGTTTCCGGTCCCCGCCCGCCGAAGCCGACGGAGAAGCCGAAGACAGGCTTACTTGTTGTTGGCTTCCGTCAGCTTGGTGTCGACCTTGTTGAAGGTCGTGCTGACCGAGGTGCCGACGTTGCTGAGCGCGGTGATCGCGGCAACGGCGATCAGGGCGGCGATCAGGCCATATTCGATGGCGGTCGCGGCTTTGGTTTCGCGAACGAACTTTTTGATGAACTTCATGTCTGGTCTCCTGACAAGTCACTTACCCTGTTGACAGTCTGGTCGTGGTCAACACTGGCCGGTTTAGGTTGAATAGGTTTTGAAAATCTTAATGCGGTACAGCTTCTTGAGTCTCAAAACTGGACGATTAATTGCCGTTCATCGCGTCGCTCGATGTGTCGGATACATGCTGCCACATGGTGCTGGTCGATTGCCCGACGCTGCTCATCGCGCTCATGGCGGCAAGAAAGATCAGGGCTACTATCAGCCCGTATTCGACGGCTGTAGCGGCCCTGGTCGACCGCATCAGCCTGTAAAGCTTGCCCATTGTTCCACCCCTAGCTGAAATTACAGTTCCCGAGGGTTCCCTTCATCGCACAGGAAGGTTAACGATTTTACCGTGTCAAACGCCGGAAACCCGCCGAAAACCTGTCTCATTGTTGTTGCCGCGGCGCTCGTCGACCGCGACGGACGGCTGCTCGTCCAGCAGCGCCCGGAGGGTAAGCCCATGGCAGGATTATGGGAATTTCCCGGCGGCAAGCTCGAACCGGGCGAAACGCCCGAACGGGCGCTGGTCCGCGAGCTGTGGGAAGAACTGGCGATCGACGTCGAAGAGGCCTGCCTCGCCCCCGCCTGCTTCGCGAGCGATACGCTCGGCGACAGGCATTTGCTGCTGCTGCTCTTCGTCTGCCGCAAATGGCGCGGCACGCCCGTCGCGCATCACGCGACGGCGCTGCGCTGGGTGCGCCCCGTCGAGCTGCACGGGCTCGACATGCCGCCCGCCGACAAGCCGCTGATCGGGCTGCTGGAGGCGTTGGTGTAGCTTTCGGGCTCTAGGATCCTGACCCTAGCTCTTCGGTTTCAGCGCCTCGATCAGCGAGGTGCCGGCGCTGCCGCGCCGCGCGGGCCGGGGCTGATCGGGATGCGGCGCCCAGCCGCTGAAATGGACGATGCGGAAGGTTTCGGCGATGCGTCCGTCCGCATCGGCCGCCGCGGCAAAGGCCGCTGCGATGTGCACCGCTTCGTCGCGTGTGAGCGGCGGGGGTGCGGGGGCGAGCCGGCTCGACAGCCCGGCGGCGCGCAGGTCGCGGACCAGCGCGAACCAGTCGCCATAGCGCACCGTCAGCACCTCGACGTCGACGACCGGCAGTGTGAAACCGACGCGCTGGAGCAGATTGCCCATCGCGGCGAGATCGACCTGCGGATGCAGCCGCGCGATGCTGCGGACGCCGTCGGCCATCACCGCGCGCCGCAGCCGCGGCAGGCTGCCGTCGCCGACGAAGGCGCCGAGCAGCAGGCCGTCGGGCGCGAGCAGCGCGCGCAGGCGGACGAGGGCGCCGGGGACGTCGTTGACGCTGTCGAGACCGCCGGGCCAGACGATCAGGTCGAAGCTGGCAAGCGGAAGGTCGATCGCATCGGCCTCGCCGGCGATCGCGCCCGCCGATGCGGCAAGCGCCGGGCCCGCTTCGAGGATCGTCAGTTCGGTCCCGCTGGTGCGCAACTGGTCGGCAAGCATCGCATCGTGTGCGCCGATAAGCAGGGTCCGGCGGAATGCGCGCGTCACCATCGACAATCGGTCGAGCAGCGTGTCGGCGATGATCGGCGCGAGGAAATCGGCACCGGCGGGAAGCGCCGCCAGGCGATCGCGCTGGGCGCGGGTGCGGGCTGCGGAAAAGAGCGGCGGGGGCTGCGACATGCGGCGCTTGTGCCGCCCCGGGCGATGCTTCACAAGGGGATCATGGCGACGAAAGCGGGGGACGTCGAAATCGACGTGGCGAAACATGCCGGTCGCGACTGGCTGGGCGGCTTGCGCCGCGCCGGCCGGATGGTCGTCGATTATGCGCTGCCACCGCGTTGTCCCGCGTGCGGCGCGATCGTCGGCGATGACAATCAATTCTGCCTCGCCTGCTGGTCGTCGCTCGATTTTCTCGACGGCCCGGCGTGCGCGCAATGCTCGATCCCGCTGCCGACCGCCTTGCCCGGAAGCGCGCTGTCGTGCGGCGCCTGCCTCGCCGATCCGCCGCCGTTCGACGGCGCGCCGGCGGCCGTCGCCTATGGATCTGCGGCGCGCACCGTGGCGCTGCGACTCAAATATGGCCGGCGCACCGGCCATGCGCGGCTGATGGCGCAGTTGATGGCGCGGCGCCTGATTGCGCTGGCGGGCGAGGGCGACGCGCTGCTCGTCGCGGTGCCGCTGCACCGCTGGCGATTGTGGACGCGCGGTTTCAACCAGGCGGCGCTCGTCGCCGACGAACTGGCGAGGATCACCGGCGTGCCGCGCGATCATCATCTGCTGCTCCGGCGCAAGGCGACGGCGTCGCTGCGCGGCAAGGGGCGGCGCGAGCGCGAGCGCGTCGTCGCCGGGGCTTTCGCGCTCGCGCCCGACGCAAAGGCGCGCGCCGCGGGGCGTCACCTGATCCTGATCGACGATGTCCATGCCAGCGGCGCGACGCTGCGCGCCGCGGCCCGGGCGCTCAAACGCAGCGGTGCGGCGCGGGTTTCGGCGCTCAGCTGGGCGCGCGTCGTTCCCGATGCGCTGATGCCCGGCAACATATTTGACTTTGCCTCGTTGGATTCCGATATGACGGATAACCGCATGACAGGATAGCCGCATGGCCGTGATCGAAGTTTATACCAAAGCCTTTTGTCCCTATTGCTCGCGCGCGAAGGCGTTGTTGGGCGACAAGGGCGCCGCCTTTCAGGAAATCGACGTGACGATGGATCGCGCCGGGTTCGACGCGATGGTCGAACGCGCGCACGGGCGCCGCACCGTGCCGCAGATCTTCATCGACGGCCGGCACATTGGCGGCAGCGACGACCTCGCCGCGCTCGAGGCGGGCGGCAAGCTCGACGCATTGCTCGCGGCGGGCTGAGCCCGTGATCGTCTTCGACCTCTGCTGCGCCGCGGACCACCGGTTCGAGGCGTGGTTCGCGGGCAGTGACAGCTTCGCCGACCAGCAGGCGCGCGGGCTGATCGCGTGTCCCGTGTGCGGCGACGTTGCGGTCCGCAAGGCGGTGATGGCGCCGCGCGTCGGCGCCAAGTCGAACCAGCAGGCGCCCGCCGCACCGCCGTCGGCAGCGCCCGCGGCGAGCGAGCCGGCCCCCGAACTCGTCCGCAAGCTCTTCGCCGAAATCGCCGCGAAGCAGGCCGAGATGCTGCCGCAATCGCGCTGGGTCGGCCGTGACTTCGCGCCCGCCGCGCGCGCGATGCACGAAGGCCGCGCGCCCGAGGATCTGATCCACGGCCAGGCCTCGCCCGAAGAGATTCGGGGTCTGCGCGACGACGGCATCGCGGCGATGCCCTTGCTGGTGCCGATCGTGCCTCCCGACGCGGTGAATTGATCGGCCGATTGACGCTGCCCGCCCCGCGCCGCTACACGGACCGCGGCGCGCCCGTAGCTCAGCAGGATAGAGCGTCGGATTCCTAATCCGAAGGCCACAGGTTCGAATCCTGTCGGGCGCACCATTCGCCGATTGCCATCCATAGCGCGATGTTGCGGCCCAACCTACGATCGCAAACTAGTCAAAATGCATTGGGCGGAAGCTTGCGCGCGTTCCTGGTCGCTCACGCTGGGGCGGAGGGGGTCTAAAAGGGGAAGATGAGGGTCTATTTCAATCACCCAACCAATCGGCTGTGATCTTTCCCCTATGCCCCTCCGGCGCCAGCGCAGCGCGCAGGGCTTCCAGCAAAGGCGGCAGCGCCTGCGCGAAGGCGTAGGGCGGGTTGACGATAAAAAGGCCTGCGCCGTTATAGATGTCGGGCTGATCGCTATCGTACAACCAATGCTCCACCACCATAAACTTCGGGATGCCGAGCTTGCGTAGCTGCGTCTTCCACCGCACATGCGTGGCGCGGTCTTTCAGCGGATACCAGATTACCGTCACGCCATGCGCCCATTTGCGGCGGGCGGCTGCGAGGGTGGCAGTGATATGTTCGCGTTCATCGGTCTGCTCGTACGGCGGATCGACCACCACCACGCCGCGCGCGGTGCGGGGCGGCAGCATCGCCAGCCAAAGCTCGTAGGCGTCGCGGTGATGCACGGCGGCGGACGTGTCGCGCATCGCGCCGCGCAGGGCATAGGCGTCTTCGGGATGTTTCTCGTTCAGGATCAGAAAATCCTGCGGACGCAAAAGCTGCGCCAAGAAGCGCGGCGATCCGGGGTAGAGACGAGGCTCGGTCCCGGCATTCACCGCCTGCACGGCGGCGCGATAGTCGTCCAGTAACGGGTTCGTGTCGGCAAAGGCGCGCACGACGCCCTGTGTAGCCTCGCCGGTGCGCCTCGCCTCCTCGCCGCCAAGGTCGTACAGCCCGCAACCGGCATGGGTGTCGATCAGGGTGAGCGGGCTCTCTTTGAGCTGCAGCGCCCGCACAAGGGCGATCAGCAGGCTGTGCTTTACGACATCGGCGCTGTTTCCGGCATGAAAGCTATGGCGATAATTCATTGCAATTCAAAATCCCGGCGATCTGCCTTTAAACGACCGGCTGCGCGCGGAAGCCGGGCGCGAGGCGATGGAAGCAACCAATCCGGTGCCCGTATAGCGTTGAGCGGAAACCTTCAAAACATTCTGCGCAAGGCCTCGAGCCCGCGTTAGCGATCGTCGTCGAGCGTGGCGTACCATCGCCGTTCGATGATGGGAGCCGGAAACGGCGGGCTGGTTCCAATGGCTTGCGCTGCCCCGTGGGGCAAAGCTTTCCGGCGCCTTACCGCGGGCGCTGCCGATAGTTCATCGGGGACATGCCCAGCCATCGCTTGAACGCGCGGGAAAAGCTCGCCGTCTCGGCAAAGCCGAGCATTTCGCCGATCTGTTCGATCGACAGGTTCGACCGGTCGAGCAGGTAGCTGGCGCGTTGCTGGCGCACCTGGTCGAGCATGTCGCCGAACCCCAGCCCCTGTTTCGCCAGTCGCCGGTTGAGCGTGCGTTCGGACATCGACAGTTGCGCCGCCGCTTCCTTCGCGGTCGGATAGGGCCGGTTCACCCGGACGAGCAACGCGAAGAGCCGCCCGACCATGTCGTCGTTCGTCTGCGCTTCGCCGATCAGGCGCTCGCAAAGCTGCTGATAGGTCTGCTCGAGCAGCGGGCTCGCCATCGGCAGGACCATGTCCGCCGCGTCGCTCGTGAAGATCCAGCGCGATTCGGAGGCGCCGAAGACGATCGGAACGCCGAGCGCGGTTTCGAAATCGACGCCATAGTCACGATCGGCCAGCCGGGTTTCGATCCGCAGCAGCGGAAAGGGCTGTCGCATGTCGCGCAGGAACATCGTCGCCGATCCGAGCGCGCGGACGAGGCAGAAATCGCGCAGGTCGGGGCGGATCATCGCATCGTCGGCCTCCAGCCCCAGGAGGACCCCGTCGACCTCGTGAATCCGGTACTGGAGCAGCGAATAGGTCAGCGCCTGAAAGGCGACGAGCACCTTCAAGCCCTCGCGAATGGTGCCCGCGGACAGCACAGCCAGGCCGAGCGGCCCGTAAGTCATCAGCCGGTAGCGCAGCCCGAGCGCGAACCACAGCGCCGGCCGGTCGCGGGTGGCCCTCGCAAATTCTTCCTGGAAATGCAGTTCCTGCAGGCCCGACACCTCGCCCTGCGGATCGTCGACCACCGTGCCGGGGATGTTCGCGGCCGCCAGCAGGGGGGCGGGGGCAATTCCATATTCGTCGAGCATCGACGCCATCAGGCGGACGCTCTGGTTGGGCAGCCGCATGGAGGAAATCATCTCGAGCTTCATGGATCGACTGATAAGGGGTTGGCGGAAAAAGTCAAAAACATGGCGAACAACGACATTCCGTTCGCGGCGCGAATGATGATGAATAAGGATGCGCAATCACAAAAAGTGATGCCGAGGAGGATGTCTTGAACCAGCTTGGCCCCGTGACCATCGACGCGGCGCCCGTCACCGACGGCCCGCTCCCCTTTGCCCTCTGGCCTGCGCAGCCCCGCGTCGCACTCGGCGATCTCGGCGCCGAGCCGCCGCTTCCCGGCATCGTCGGCGACCTGCAGCAGTCGTTGCACGGCTTCGCGCAAAAGGTGATGCGCCCGATCGGCATAGAGCTCGACCGGCTGACCGCCGAGCAGGTGGTCGACAGGGGGTCGCGCCTGTGGGAATTCCGGCGCGGTTTCGCCGAACTCGGCATCGACATGGCGACGCTCGCCTCCTTCGACCAGACCGAGCTCCCCTATGTCTTTTCGGTCCTGTTCGAGGAGCTGGGCTGGGGCGATTCCGGGCTCGCCATTTCGGCGGGCGTAGCGATGTTCCCACACTATATGGCGGCGAAATTCGGCAATGATTTCGTCGCGCGCACCTATCCCGAAAGCCTGGTCGGATGCTGGGGCATCACCGAGCCCGACCGCGGCAGCGACTCGATCGATCCGACGCGCTCCGCCGCGCACGGACTGGGCAAGCCGAACAAGCCCAATTGCGTCGCCCGCATCGGCGACGGCAAGATCGTGATCAACGGCCAGAAATCGGCGTGGGTTTCGAACGGCCCGATCGCGGAGCTCTGCATCCTCTATTGCGCGGCCGAGACCGGCAGCGGCTTCGATCCGGCGCGCGGCGCGGTGGTCGTGGTGCCGCTGAACGCGCCCGGCGTGTCCAAGGGCAAGCCGCTCGAAAAGCTGGGGCAGCGCCCGCTGCCGCAGGGCGAGATATTCTTCAACGACGTCACGCTCGACATCGACCATCTGCTCGTCGCGCCCGAAGATTATGTGAAGGGTGTCTATGCCATCCACAGCGAGGCGAACGCGCTGATGGGATCGGTGTTCGCGGGGTGCGGCCGCGCGGCTTATGAACTGGCACTCGACTATGCCCACGAACGCAAGCAGGGCGGTGTGCCGATCATCCGCCATCAGGACGTCCAGCGCCGCCTGTTCCACATGGCGCGCCGCGTCGAAATCTCGCGGGCACTGGCGCGGCGGGTGACGGCATTCAACATGAACAACCCGCTGCCGGCGCTGCAAGCGGCGATGTTCTCCAAGACGACGTCGACGCAGCACGCGTTCGAGGTCGCGAGCGACGCCCTCCAGATGTTCGGCGGCAATGGCCTGACACTGGAGTATCCGGTCGAGAAAATTCTTCGCGACGCCCGCGCGTCGCTGATCGAGGACGGCTGCAACGAAATCATCGCGATCAAGGGGGGCGGAATGCTGGCCGACCCGGATCGGCTGCCCGCGCTGTAAACCGGGCGGTTCTGGAACCCGAACGTCATTGGCGTCCGAAGCGATTCGGGCGGCGGAGAGATAGTGCCCATGAAACAGAATGCGCTTATCGCGGGTGTCGGCATGACGCGCTTCGGCAAGCATCTCGACCGGAGCCTGTCGAGCCTGGCCCACGAGGCCATCGACGCCGCGCTGAAGGATGCGGGGCTGGAGCCCGGCGACATCCAGGCGGCCTGGGCGGGCGTCGCGGGCGCGCCGATCATGACCGGCCAGACGCTGGTCGCGGGACAGATGATCCTGCGCGGTCTGGGCATCGGCCGCATTCCCGTCGTGAATGTCGAAAATGCCTGCGCGACGGCCTCGACCGCCTTTCAGCAGGCCTGCACGATGGTCAGCCTGGGTGTCTATGACGCGGTGCTCTCCTTTGGCGTCGAGAAATTGTTCCACCCCGAAAAGGAACGCGCTTTTGCCGTGCTCGGCGGGGCGGTCGACACCGAGCGGCCCGAAGAGCTGCTGGCTTATGTCGCCGAGGGGCAGCCCGACGACAATCCGGCGCGCGCGCGGTCCTTTTTCATGGACATCTATGCCCGCATGGCGCGCGACTATTCGGAACGCAGCGGCGCGACCGACGCCCACTATGCCCGGATTTCGGCGAAGAACAGCCTGCACGGCAGCCTCAATCCGCTGGCGCAGTTCCAGGACCGGCTGACCGAGGCGGAGGTTCTGGCCGCGCCGGTGATTTCGGCGCCGCTGACCCTGCCCATGTGTTCGCCGATCGGCGACGGCGCCGCGGCGGCGGTGATCGTGTCGCCGCGTTTCGCCCGCGAACGCGGTATCGACGCGCCCATCCGGGTGATGAGCAGCCTGCTCGCCAGCAGCTATGATCCGGGGCCCGGCGAGCCCGGCATCACAACCTGGGCCGCGGCGCAGGCCTATGACCAGGCAGGTGTCGGTCCCGAAGATATCGATTGCGTCGAACTGCACGATGCGACGACGCCCGCCGAACTGATCTGCTGCGAGGCGCTCGGTCTTTGCCGCCCCGGCGAAGGGCCGGCGCTGCTCGACAGCGGCGCGACCACGCTCGGTGGCCGCGTGCCGGTCAATGTCTCGGGCGGGCTGGTTCGCAAGGGCCACCCGATCGGCGCGACCGGGCTGGCGCAGATTTACGAGCTGACGCTGCAATTGCGCGGGCGCGCGGGCGGACGCCAGGTCGACGGCGCCCGCATCGGCGTCGCGGAAAATGGCGGCGGCTTTCTGGGCCGCGATGCGGCGGTGGTCGCGATGACGGTGCTGTCGCAATGAGCGCGCTTCGCACCCCCACCGCGCTCGTCCGGGCCGGGATCGCCCGCGATCCCGACACGGCGCTGCTGACCTTTGTCGAGATTGCGGCGGACGGCACCTTTCTGGAAGAGACGCGCAGCTATCGCGACCTCGACGACAACGGCACGGCGGTCAGCGGCGCGCTGGCGGGCGAGGGCATGGCCGCAGGCGACGCCTTTGCGCTGCTGATGCCCAATCTGCCCGAATTCGTCGATGCGATGATCGGATCGGAACTGGCGTCCACCGTCTTCGTGCCGATCGACCCCCGCACGCGCGGCGACCGCCTGTCCTACATGATCCGCTTCACCGATTGCCGCGGTGTCATCGCCGATCCGTCCGCGGTCGCGGCGATCGTCGAGGTCTCCGGCCAGATCCCCGGCCTCGAATGGCTCTGGGTGATCGGCGACGGCGCGCTGCCCGAAATCCCGGGAGTCCGGGTCCGCCGTTACCGCGACGTGCTGGCGGATAGAGCCTCTCCCCCTGCATGGGCCGGCCCGGACCCCGACCGGCCCATGCAATTTCTCTTCACGTCGGGGACCACCGGCGAGCCCAAGGCGATGCTCGCTCCCTTTGCGCGCTTCGCTACTGTTGCCGGCTATGGTCCGATGATCGGGATGAGGCCCGACGAGCGCCTCTACACCGGCCTGTCGCTGACCCATGCCAATGCGCAGCTGATCACCCTGGGCAATGCGCTCGCGATGGGCCTGCCGCTGGTGATCAGCCGCCGCTTCACCAAATCGCGGCTGTGGGAAATATTGACCCGTTACGAATGCACCTATTTCAACCTGCTCGGCGGCATGACGGTGGCGATCTATGCCGAGCCGCCCGGCGATTTCGATCGCGCCCACAGGGTGCGCACCGTGCTGAGCGCGGGAATGCCCGCGGTAATGTGGCGCGGGTTCGAGGAACGGTTCGGGGTCCGCCTGCTCGAAATCTATGCCGCCGCCGAGGGCGGGCTGACACTTAATCCGCCGGGCGCCGGTCCGGTCGGATCGGTCGGCCGCCCGCCCGAGGGGCTGGTCTGCGCGATCCTCGACCCCGACGACCGCGAACTGCCGCCCGGCGAGCGCGGCGAGATCTGCTTTCGTCCGCAAGAGGGCGAAACGCCGCCCGTGGTCTATTTCCGCAATCCCGAAGCCTCTGCTGCCAAGACGCGTGGCGGCTGGTTTCGCTCGGGCGACATCGGCTATCTCGATGCCGATGGGTGGCTATTCTTTTCGCACCGCGACGGTTCGGCGATCCGGCGCAACGGCGATTTCATCAACCCCGGCGAGATCGAGACCGAGGTCGCGGGCATGGCAGGCGTCGCCGACGTCTATGTCTATGGCGTCGCGACTGCGGGCAACACGCCGGGCGAGCGCGAGATCGTCGCGGCGATCGTCCCCGGCGACCCCGGCTTCGATCCGCAGGCGGTGTTCGCGCGCTGCCGCGGCGCGCTGGGCCCGACCGCCGTGCCCTCCTTTGTCCAGATCGTCGCCGAAATCCCGAAGACCGCGTCCGAAAAGCCGATCGATCGACGGTTGATCGAGATGCTGAAGGCGAAGGATGCCAGCATATCCGGTTCGTCCGGCCCGACCAGAATCGCATTTGAAGGAGAGTGACATGACCGCACCCGTCATCATCTACGGCGCAAGCGGCTATACGGGAAAGCTGATCGCCTGGCATCTTGCAGAGGCGGGCATCCCGTTCATCGCCGCCGGCCGCAGCGTCGAGCGGCTCGAGGAGCAGATGGCGCTCGTCCCCGAGCTGAAGGGGGCCGCGTTCGAATGCCGCGCGGTCGCACACGAGGTGGCGGCGCTGACCAGCCTCTTCACCGGCGCCAGGGTCGTCTATAATGTCGCCGGGCCCTTCTCCGAACTGGGACGGCCGGTGGTCGAGGCCGCGCTGGCGGCGGGGTGCCACTATCTCGACACGACGGGCGAGGCCGACTGGATGCGGACGGTCCGTGACGATTTCGGCGCAAAATTCGCGGCGAAGAAACTGCTGCTCGCGCCCGCATCCTCCTATATGTGGGCGGCGGGCAACCTCGCGGCCGAGATCGCGCTGGAAACGCCGGGTATCGACTCGCTCGACATCCTCTATCTGGCCGACTCTGCGACCAGCGTCGCCTCGACCAAATCCTTTCTGCGCATGTGCACGCAGCAGCAATATTATCTGGAAAACGGCAAGCCCGCGCCGTGGCCGATGGCGACAGCCTATCCGGTCATCTCGCCCGACGCGCACCGCCTGTATCGCGCCGTCCCCTGGTCGGGCGGCGGCGAGCCGATCTGGTATGAAGGCGACGCGCGCGTCCGCAACTGCGAGACTATGGTCGCCTTCAAGAATCCGCTGATGTTCGATGCCGTCATCAGCACGCTGGAGGAATTCCAGGAGAAATACGCCCATCTGCCCAACGCGGAACAGGTCCGCATCTGCAACGAACTGGGCGGACAGATGACGCAGGTCGAACCGTCGCGCGAGGACCCCGACGTCAACCGTTCGGTCATTTCCTGCATCGGCCGTGGCAATGTGTCGGGCGTGAAGGTCGTGCTGCGGGGCAATTCGCCCTACATCCAGACCGGCCTGCTGGGCGCCGAAGCGTGCAGGCGCATCCTCGCCGGGCAATTGCTCGCGACCGGCTTTCAGTCCCCCGCCAGGGCTTTCGGCGCCCGGCAGATCCTGAACGTCTGGGCCGAACATGGCTATCACAGCTGGAGTGCAGAAGCGAACTGACGACCCTCCCCCGCACGGGGAGCGAAGAGACCAACGACGAGAACAAGGCCGGAGAACATCGGGCCCGGCGCGGATGGCGCGCCGGGGACGGGGAAGCTCTGCGCCCGGAAAAGGGAGAAGGAGAATGTCGATGAACCGTAAGATGAGGACGCGCCGGGCCAGTCTGCTGACCGCTGCGTCATTGCTGACGATCGTGCCCCAGATGGCGATCGCGCAGGAGGCCGCTCCCGCCGAGGAGAGCAGCGCCGGTATCGAGGATATCGTCGTGACGGCGCAGAAGCGCTCGCAAAATCTGCAGGATGTGCCCGTCGCCATCTCCGCGCTCGCGGGCGAGGAACTGGAATCGCGCGGCGTCAGCGAAACCTCCGACCTGCAGGGCTTCGTCCCCAGCCTCCAGATCACGACCCCCTATGGCCGCACCCAGCCGAACTTTTCGCTGCGCGGCGTGTCGGTCGCCAACGAATTTTCGGCTTCGACCGCGTCGCCGGTCGGCGTCTATGTCGACGAAGTCTATCAGAGCTTCCGCGCCAGCCACGGCCAGCAGCTCTATGACCTCGAACGCGTCGAGGTGCTGCGCGGGCCGCAGGGCACGCTTTATGGCCGCAACACGACCGGCGGCGCGATCAGCTTCTTCAGCAACAAGCCGCAGCTCGACGGCAGCGAAGGGACGATCACGCTCGGTTACGGCAATTACGACACCAAGACCGTCGAAGGCGCGCTCGAGGCGACCCTGATCCCCGACAAGCTCGGCATCCGCTTTGCCGGCACCTATGCGAAGGGCGACGGTTGGCAATATAACCCCGTGCAGGATCGCCATGTCGGCACGACCAACACCGTGGCCGGACGCGTGTCGTTGCGATGGAAGCCTGCCGACACGGTCGATATCAACCTGAAGGGCTATTTTGCGCGCGACAATCCGCTGGCGCCCAATCCCTACGCGCTCGGCCAGCTGGCGGAGGGACGCGACGTACTCGGCTATTCGCGCTTCGATCCCGCGCAGAACGGCGGCGCGCCGCTCGGCAAGAACGAGGTCGCCGCCGATACCGGCGGGCGTTATTTCACCTCGTCGCGCGGCGTCGCGCTCAACATCGCGGTCGAGCTGAGCGACACGGTTTCGTTGACCTCGATCACCGGCTACGACACCGGCAAATATCGCAATTCGCCCTTCGATTGCGACGGATCGCCGAACAGCGTCTGCGCGCTGCGCTACAATTCGGTCAGCAAGAATTTCAACCAGGACTTGCGGCTCAACTACAAGGGCGACCGGCTCAATCTCGTCGCCGGCCTCTATTACGGGGTCGACAAGATCGACACGCGCAACGAGATCGACTTCTTCGGCGTGCTGAAACCGATCCTGCTGGGCGCGGGCGCGCCGGAGAGCTTCTTCAACGCCCCGGTGTCGGCGCCGCAGGCCGCGGCGTTCGTTCCGGCCTTCGCCGTCGACCCGACGCTCGATCCGACCAATCCGGCCAGCTGCGCCGCAGTGCCCACGGGCAATCCCAACGGCTTCCTCGACGCGCGGTCGCTGATCGCGCTGCTTACCGACATCCAGCTCAACAATTCGGGTGGCGGCGGTTTCGGCGGCGCCATTTCGGCGGCCTGCCGCGCGGCGGGGGCACCGCCCTTCGGCCCGATCGAGGGCGAGCAGCGCTACACGATCAAGCGCCCGTCGGCGGCGATCTATTTCGACGGCAGCTATGACCTGACCGACGCGCTGACGGTCAGCGTCGGGCTGCGCTACACGATGGACAAGGTCAAATATCTGAACGGCCGGACGGTGCTCTACGACCTCGGCGGGACGATCCGCGCGAGCACCATCCCCTATACCTTCCCCTATGACGCGAGCGTCGCGGCGCTGCAGCAGAAGGAAAAGGCCAACCGCCTGACCGGCCGCATCAACCTCAGCTACGACTTCGCCGACGATAAGATGGTCTATCTGAACTACAGCCGCGGCTATCGCAGCGGCAGCTTCAACGGGCTCGCCTATCAGGGGACCAATCAGGTCTATTATATCCGGCCCGAACAGATCAACGCCTATGAGGGCGGGCTGAAGATGCGGCTGTTCGACCGCCGCGTGCAACTCAACCTCGCGGGCTTCTATTATGATTACAAGAACCACCAGGTCACGCAGGTCATCGGCGCGACGACCTTCACCCGCAGCGCCAACGGGCGCCTCTATGGCGGCGAGGCCGAACTGGCGATCCAGGCGGCGGACTGGCTGCGCTTCGACGCGTCGATGAGCCTGCTGCGCAGCAAGTACAAGGGCAATGTCATCGACCCGACCGATCCGTCGAGTCCGACGCGCAACGTCAACGGCAATCCCTTCCCGAACGCGCCGCGCACGACCTTCTCGGCCGGATTCGACTGGGATATCCTCAACCAGGGCGACAGCAAGCTGACGCTGCGCGGCGACGCGGCCTATACCGGCAAATATTATTTCGATCCGTTCGGCGATTACGGCCAGTCGCCGTGCGACCGCGCCGGCGTGCCCGGCAACATCCGTCCCGCCGGCCCCGCGATCACCTGCGGCAACCCCGGCTACTGGCTGCTCAACAGCCGCCTGACCTTCGAGCATGGCAATTATGCCGCGAGCCTGTGGGTCAAGAATCTGACCAACAAATATTACTACAGCTACGGCCTGAACATCGACATCTTCGGGCTCGACTATCTGAACCGCGGTACCCCGCGCACCTATGGCGTCGAGGTGTCGGCCAAGTTCTGATCCCCGCACAAATCGGGACCATTGGAGAAGAATGATGAAGGGATTGAGCGACAAGGTGGTCGTGGTGACGGGAGCGGCGCGCGGCATAGGCCGCGCGACCGTCGCGGCCTTCGCGCGCGAGGGCGCGACGGTCGTCGCGACCGACATACTTGACGGGGAGCTTGCCGACCTCGTCGCGCAATTGAACCGCGAGGGCGGCAAGGTCACCGGCCTGCGCCAGGACGTCACCGACGCCGCCGGCTGGCCGCGCCTGCTGGCCGAGGTCGTGGCGCGGCATGGCCGCGTCGATGTGCTGGTCAACAATGCCGGGATCGCGATCATCGGCAACATCGAGGAACAGACGCTCGAGGATTGGCAGCGGACGTCCCGGGTCAATGTCGAAAGCGTCTTCCTGGGCACCCAGGCCGCGATCGCGGTGATGAAGGCAAGCGGCGGCGCGATCGTCAACGTCGCGTCGATTGCCGGCAATGTCGGCGAGCCGCACCTCGCCGCCTATAATGCGTCCAAGGGGGCGGTGAAGCTGCTGACGATCAATGCGGCGCTGCACTGCGCGCGCGCGGGCTATCCCGTCCGCGTGAACTCGGTGCATCCCGGCTATACCGACACCCCGCTGGTGAGCAACGCGATCGGCACCATGCCCGAAGAGGAGGGCGGCAAGTTCACCGCGGACATTCTCGCGCATATTCCGATCGGCCGCCTCGCGCAGCCCGAGGAGATCGCCGAACCCATCCTGTTCCTGGCGAGCGATTCCGCCAGCTATATGACCGGCAGCGCGCTGATCGTCGATGGCGGCTACACCGCCGCCTGACCCCCCTTGAAATCAAAGGAATAACTCGATGTTCAACGCCATATTGATCGAGCGCGAGGGCGGCCGGAACGTCGCGCGGCTGCGCAAAATCGACGACGGGGCGCTTCCCGCCGGCAATGTCACGGTCAGGGTCGAATATTCGACGATGAACTATAAGGACGGCTTGCTGATCGCGAGCGACCTGCCGCTGATCGCGAGCTTTCCGATGGTTCCCGGCATCGACATCGCGGGCGTCGTCGAACGGAGCGAAGATCCGCGCTGGATCGCGGGGGACCGGGTCGTCCTCAACGGCTACGGGCTCGGCGAGAGGCATTGGGGCGGCCTCGCCCAGCGCGCGCGGGTCGATGGCGACTGGCTGGTGCGCCTGTCCGACGCCTTTACGACGCGGCAGGCCGCGGCGATCGGGACGGCGGGATATACGGCGATGCTGTGCGTGCTGCGGCTCGAAAAGCACGGCGTGCGTCCGGGCGATGGCGACATCTTGGTCACCGGGGCCAGCGGCGGCGTCGGCAGCGTGGCGATCTCGCTCCTCGCCAAACTGGGTTACCGGGTGATCGCATCGACGGGCCGTCCGCACGAAGCGGATTATCTGAAGGCCCTCGGCGCGGCCGAACTGATCGATCGCACGACGCTGGCCGAGCCGGGGCCGCCCATGCAATCGGAACGCTGGGCCGCGGCAATCGACACGGCGGGCAGCCACACGCTCGTCAACGTCATTGCCGGCATCCGCTATGGCGGCATCGTCGCGGCGACCGGGCTGGCGCAGGGCGTCGACCTGCCCGGAACGCTCTATCCCTTCATTCTGCGGAACATCACCCTGTCGGGCGTCGACAGCGTGATGCAGCCGATCGCGGTGCGCGAGGAAGCCTGGGCGCGTCTGGCGCGCGACCTCGACGTCGCAAAGCTGGAATCGATGGTCGAGGAGATCGGCCTGGGCGACGTCATCGACCGCGCACCGCGCCTGCTCGCGGGGCAAATTCGCGGCCGCACGGTCGTGGACGTCAATCGCGGGTGACGGAAGCGGCGCCCCGGCGCCGATCGTTCCCGCCGTCAGCCGTGGAAGCGGATCACCGGACCGTCCGCATCGTGCGACAGGCGCGCGGTGACATCATAGAGTTCGGCCAGCAAGGATTCGGTCATCGTCTCCGCGACCGGCCCGGCTGCGAGTAGCCGCCCCTGACGGATCGCGACGATATCGTCGGCGTGGCGCAGCGCGATGTCGAGGTCGTGGATCGCCATGATGACCGTCCGCCCGGCATCGGCGCGCGCGCGCAGTCGCCGTCCGGCGTCGAGCGCATGGCGCGGGTCGAGCCCGGCGGTGGGCTCGTCGACGATCAGCAGTTCGGGGTCGCCGACGATCGCGCGCGCCAGCATCGCGCGCGCCAGTTCGCCCCCCGACAGGTCGGTCGCGGGACGGTTGCGCAGCGGGAGCAGGTCGCACGCCGCCAGCGCCTCGTCGATCGCGGGACGCAAGGCGTCGGGAATGTCGCCGAAGGCGGGCAGCACGGGGGTCAGGCCGAGCGCGACGACGCGCTCGACGCTGATCGGCCATTCGACCGCCGCGCGCTGCGGCAGATAGGCGCGCCGCCGCGCGAGATCCTTGCGCGCGATGGCGGCGAGCGGCCGGTCGCCGAGCGCGATGCGGCCTTCATCGGGCGCGCGCAGCCCGGCCGCGACCTCGAGCATCGTGCTCTTGCCAGCGCCATTGGGACCGATCACCGCGGTCAGGCGGCCCGGCGCAAAGACGAGGTCGATGTCGTCGAGCACCGTCCGCCCGTCGCGCCGCACGGTCAGCGCGGAAAGGGAGAGGGCGCTCATGCCGTCCGCCTTTGCACATGGAGGACGAGCCAGAGGAAAAAGGGCGCGCCGACGAGGCTGATGAAGACGCCGAGCGCGAGCACCTTGCCGTCGACGACGAGCAGCCGCGTCCCGATATCGGCGAGCGTGACGAGCAGCGCGCCCGCGAGCGCGGCGGGGACCAGGGTCTCGCCGGGCCGGTGCGCAACGAAGGGCCGCACGATATGCGGCGCAATCAGTCCGACGAAGCTGATCGCGCCGGCGACCGAAGTTGCCGCGCCGACGCCGAGCGCGGTGCCGAGCAGCGCGAGCAGGCGCGTGCGTGCGACATGGATGCCGAGGCTTTCGGCCTGCGCTTCGCCGAGCGCCAGTGCGTCGAGCGCGCGGCCGGTCGCCAGCAGCAGCGCGCCGCCGGTCAGGATGAAGGGCGCGGCGAGCCACACATGGTCCCAGCTGCGGTCGACGAGCGAGCCCATCAGCCACATCATGATCTCATAGGCCGCATAGGGGTTGGGCGCGATGTTGAGCGCGACGCTCACCCCCGCCGCCGCGATGCTGCTGACCGCGGCGCCGGTCAGGATCAGTGACAGTGTGCCACCCCGCCGCGACAGGATCAGCGCCGTGCCGGCGGTGAGAAAACCGCCGATGAGCCCGAAGAGCGGCGGTGCGAGCGGAAAGACGGCCGCGATGCCGAAATAGATGGCGATGACGGCGCCGAGCGAGGCGCCCGCCGACACGCCGAGCAGTCCGGGCTCGGCGAGCGGGTTGCGCAGCAGCCCTTGCAGCACGGCGCCCGACATGCCGAGGATCGCACCCACCATCAGGCCGAGGATGAGGCGGGGCAGCCGGATTTCGGTGACGATCAGCGAACCGAGGTCGGCGCGGCCCGCGAACAGGCCGGCGAAGGCCTGACCCGGCGTCAGCCACACCGTTCCCGCGAGCAGCGACGCAAAGCCCGCAAGCAGCAGCGCGGCGAGCAGCGCGGGGACGAGCCAGCGCGTCACGGTCGCACCGCAGGGGAATAGGCGAGGGGCGAGCGCACCTGCGCCGCGGCGGCGCGCAATTGCGCGCGCAGCGCGATCGCGGCTTCGGCGACCTTCGGCGTCCCGCACGCATAATAGGCGGGTGCAATGCGCAGCGTCCGCGCGCCGCTCCAGTAACGGCGGACGAGCGGATGATGTTCGATATTCTCGCGCTGCCCGTAGAGCGGACGCACGCCCGCGCCCTTGATCAGCAGGTCGGGCGCGGCGGCAAGCAGCACTTCGGTATCGGGGCGGTTATAGTCGGACACCGGCGGTTCGTTGGCGATGTTGATCGCGCCCGCGGCCTCGATCACCGCATTGTAGAGCGATCCCTTGCTCGCGCTGAACCCCGCGCCATCCCACGCCACGACGCGTAGCGGCGGGCCGGGATTGCGGCGCAGTTCGGCAAGCTGGCGGTCCATGTCGGCGATCATCGCCTCGCCGCGCGCGACTTCGCCGACGGCCTTCGCGACCTGCCGCGTCACGGCGCGGACGCCTTCGAAACTGTCGGCGCTGTCGACCTCGGTCATCGGATAACCGAGCCGTTTCAGCATCTCACGCGTCACGGGTTTCGAAAAACGGTCGGTGACGATCAGGTCGGGCCGTTGTCGCACCACCTCTTCGGCAAGCCCGTGGTTGATCGCGACCCTTTGCGCCTCGCGCGCCATCAGCGACCCCGACGGATCGCGCGACAGCCAGGTGACCGACGCGATCCGTTCGGGGGGCAGCAGCGCGAGAACGAGCTGGTCGGTGCACTGGTTCGTCGACATGACGCGCATCGGCCTGTGGGCCGCGACCGACCCCG
>PNJO01000043.1 GCA_013821905.1 Sphingopyxis sp.
GCAGCCGATCGACGCCGAAACCGCGAGCGAGGCGCAGATCCAGGCCTATCGCGTCGCCGAGGGCGCATCGATCGGCACCGCCTATATGTGGCTCGGCGTGCTGATGCTGGTCATCGCGGCGGTGTTTTGGATGTACCGGTCGGCGCTCGATCATGCCCAGGCCGACGATGTGAAGCTGGAGGGGACCTGGGGGCTGCTCACGCACAACCGCCGCGTCCAGCTCGGTGCCTTGTCGATCTTCGTCTATGTCGGCGCCGAAGTCGCGATCGGTTCGAACCTGATCGCCTATCTGGGCGAGAAGAGCGTGATGGGGCTGGATCTGCAGGTTGCGGGCAAGCTGGTCGCGATATACTGGCTGGGCGCGCTCATCGGCCGCCTGCTCGGCGGCTTCATCCTGCGGCTGGCGAAGCCGGGCCGCGTGCTCGCGGCCTTTGCGGCGGGGGCGATTGCGCTGATCGTCCTGTCGGCGGTGACCACGGGCGCGCTGTCGGGCTGGGCGCTGATCCTCGTCGGCTTCTGCAATTCGCTGATGTTCCCTACGATCTTCAGCCTCGGGACCGAGGGGCTGGGCGAACAGACGCCGCAGGGATCGGGCATCCTGTGCACCGCGATCATCGGCGGCGCGATCGTCCCGTTCCTGTTCGGAACGGTGGCCGACGTCGATATCCGGCTGGCGCTGGTCGTCCCACTTATCTGCTACGCGATCATCGCGGGCTTCGGGTTGTGGACGGCGCGTCAGGCGAACGCCTAGCGAAAAAACAGTCGCGGGCGACCGTCACCCCCGTGACGATCGCCCGCGGTCCGCCCCCCTCGGGAAAGCCCATTCAGGCCAGCTCGATCCGGTTCCGGCCGTTTTCCTTGGCGCGATAGAGCGCTTCGTCGGCGGCCTTGAGCGCGCCGCGCGCTTCCTCATAACCAAAGACGTCGGCGACCCCGCCGGAGAAGGTGATCTGGCCGAAGGGCTGATCGGTCTTGCGGTTGATCAGACGGCGGCCGGCGAGCGTCTCGCGTGCCTCGTCGAGCCGCTTCGCCGCTTCGGCGGGCGGCAGGCCGCGAAACAGCATCACGAACTCCTCGCCGCCGTGGCGTGCGACATGGCAATGGTCGTCCGAGATATGCGCGAGCGTGTCGGCGATCAGCTTGATGACGCGGTCGCCCGCCTCATGCCCATGTACGTCGTTGACGCGCTTGAATTCGTCGATGTCGCAAAAGGCGACGCTGAGCGGCTCGCACTCGGCGCGCGCTTCGGCATAGTGGCGTTCGAGCAAGGCTTCGAAGGCGCGGCGGTTCGGCAGGCCGGTCAGATAGTCGATCTCGGCATCGCGGCGGGCGCGGGCAAGGCTGCGGCGGAGCGATTTCGCCTCGTCCTCGCTCTTGCGCATATCCTCTTCGGCCTTGCGCGTGCGTTCGAGCATCGCCTTGGCAAGGCTCGCCAGATTGGTGACGAGCTGCCCGGTCTTCTGCACCTGCTCGAGGTCGACGACATGCTGCTCGAGCTCGCTGCCATAGTCGCGCGTTACCGAGCGTGCGGCCTTGGTGTGCGTCTGGAAGGTGTCGAGGTTGGATTCGAGCCGGGCGACGAGCCGGTCGAGGTCGGCATGGTCAGGGCGCCCGCCATTCTGCTGCGCGATTTCGTCGAGCCAGGCCTGGGTGATGCCCTCGGGCGATCTTGCGCGCTCGCGAATATGGCGGGCGAGAGCGGGATTCTTCCCCGAAAAGGCGTCGTGCGCCAGCGCCAGATTGCCCGGCGAGATATCGAGATCATTGTCCAGCAGGAAGGACATGATCGCCTCGGCGAGATGGCGCCGCCCCTCGCGCGCCAGATTGTGGCCGGCGGCTTCTTCGGGCGATTCCGCCGCTTGCCCGGACGCGTCGCGTCGGGTGTGACGAAGCCCCAGCCAATTCAGGAGCCGCCCGACCGGCTCGTGCGAAGACGTTGCGTTTGTGGTCATGCGTCAATTAACGGGCGGCGCGCGGCCGCTTTAAGGCCGCGCCCTACCGGAAATTTCACATGAGGTCGGAAGGCGGACCGCCCGCGCCGGGCGGACGGTTCGCTGCCCTCAGACCATCGCCATCAGGCTCGCATTGCCGCCCGCCGCGGTGGTGTTGATCGACACCGCCACCTCTTCGAGCAGCAGATCGAGGCGATAGCTGCCGTCGGCGCCGACCGCGTGCGGGGTGACGATTGCGCCCTTGCGCCGCGCGAGCACTTCGGTCGCCTTCGCGACCTCGGCCGCATTGCCCTCGATCAGCGCCGCGCTGATGTCTTCGACGTTGAGCAGGCCGCGCGGCGACCAGCTGATATCGCTCGCCAGCTGCGGCGGCAGGCTTCTGGGATCGACGATCGTCTCGCCGCCCGCGACCACGACCGCCTTGTTGCCGGTGGCGAGGATCGCGGCGACCTGGTTCCAGAAGCCGGCTTCGCTCTTCGCTGCGACCGCGATGCGCCCGCGCGGGTGGAGGCTGTACAGATTTTGTTCGCCGACCGGGCCGGGAAGCTCGATCTGCAGCCCGAGCCGCGAGCGGCCGCGATAGCGATCGACCGCGCGCAGCGCCGCCGCGACATTGCTCTTGCGTGCCCAGTCAGAGAGCGAGGCTAGGGCATTGCTCGCTTGCGCGGGTGCGGCGGGGAGGGGGCTGTCGGCATCGGCAGCGAAGCGGCTGACATAGATCGGGCCGCCCGCCTTCGGACCGGTGCCCGACAGGCCGCGTCCGCCGAAGGGCTGCACGCCGACGACCGCGCCGATGATGTTGCGGTTCACATAATGATTGCCCGCCGCGATCTGCCTCGTCACGCGCTCGATCACCTCGTCGAGGCGGGTGTGGAGGCCGAAGGTCAGGCCGTAACCCGTTGCGTTGATGTCGGCGATGAGCTGGTCGAGCTTGTCGCCCTCGAAGCGGATAACGTGGAGGACGGGACCGAACACTTCCTGTTCGAGTTCCGAAATCGCGGGCAGCTCGATCATCGTCGGCGCCACATAGGTGCCGAGCTTTTCCCATTCGCCGATATCGAGCTGTTCGACGCGGTGGCCGCGGCCACGCATCTTGTCGATATGCGCGTTGATGCCGTCGCGCGCGCGCGCCGAGATCACCGGGCCGATATCGAAGCGAAGCTGGTCGGTGCTGCCGACCGACAGTTCGGCGAGCGCACCGCGCAGCATTTCGAGCGTGCGGTCGGCGACGTCTTCCTGCAGGCAGAGCAGGCGCAGCGCCGAGCAGCGCTGGCCCGCGCTGTCGAAGGCCGAGGCGATGACGTCGGCGACGACCTGTTCGGCGAGCGCCGAGCTGTCGACGATCATCGCATTCTGGCCGCCGGTTTCGGCGACGAGCGGGATCGGCGCGCCGGCTGGTGTCACGCGACCCGCGAGCGAGGCCTGGATCGAGCGCGCGACCTGCGTCGAACCGGTGAAGACGACGCCCGCGGTCTGCGGCGCGGCGATCAGCTCGGCGCCGATCGCGCCGCCGCCGGGGACGAGCTGGAGCACGTCGGCCGGGATGCCCGCGCGGTGCAGGATATCGACCGCGGCGGCGGCGATCAGCGGGGTCTCGCTCGACGGCTTCGCCATCACGGGATTGCCCGCGACGAGCGCGGCGACGACCTGTCCCGTGAAGATCGCCATCGGGAAATTCCACGGGCTGATGCACACGACGGGGCCGAGGGGCTGGGCATCGGCGAGCGAGAGGCGTGCCTGCGCCGGATAATAGCGCAGGAAGTCGATCGCCTCGCGGATTTCGGCGATCGCGTTCGCGGCCGACTTGCCGGCCTCGCGCATCACGACGCCCATCAGCACCGGCATCTGGTCCTGCAGCAGGTCGGCGGCGCGCTCGATGCTTGCGGCGCGTTCCGCGATCGGCGTCGCGGCCCATTTGGCGGCTGCGCTGCCGGCGATGCGCGCCGCTTCGTGCGCGTCGGCAGCGGTCGCGACATGGACATGGCCGACGATATCGCGGTGGTCGGCGGGGTTCACGACCGGCTGCGTCTCGCGCGAGGCGTCGGGGGTGCCCGCGGTCCAGTTGCGCTTGGTGCTTTCGACGAGTGCCTCGGCGAGGGCGTCGAGCGCGATCTCGTTGCTGAGGTCGATGCCGTCCGAATTGCGGCGGTCGGCGAACATTTCCGGCGCGCGCGCGATCTTGTCGTGCGGTTCGCCGGGGACGGGCATCGCGCGGACGATCGCGGCAGGGTCCTCGATCAGCTCGTCGATCGCGACATCCTCGTCGTTGATGCGGTTCACGAAGGAGGAATTGGCGCCGTTTTCGAGCAGGCGGCGGACCAGATAGGCGAGCAATGTCTCGTGCGTGCCGACGGGGGCATAGATGCGGCACGGGCGCGCCAGCTTGTCCTTGCCGACCACCTCGTCATACAGCGTCTCGCCCATGCCGTGCAGGCACTGGAATTCATAATCGCCGAGCGTGAAATCGGGTCCGGCAAGCTGGTAGATGGTCGCGAGCGTCTGGGCATTGTGTGTCGCGAACTGCGGGAAGACCGCGTCGCGGGCGGCGAGCAGTTTCTGCGCGCACGCGATATAGGCAACGTCGGTATAGACTTTGCGCGTATAGACGGGGAAGCCGTCGAGTCCGTCGACCTGCGCGCGCTTGATCTCGGCGTCCCAATAGGCGCCCTTGACCAGCCGGACCATGATCCGCTTGTTCGTGCGGCGCGCGAGTGCGACGATCCAGTCGATTACCGCCGGACAGCGCTTCTGATAACCCTGGATGACGAAGCCGAGGCCGTTCCAGTTCGCCAGCCCCTCGTCCTCGGCAAGCGCCTGCAAGATGTCGAGCGAGAGTTCGAGGCGGTCGGCCTCTTCGGCGTCGATGTTGAGGCCGATGTCATAGCTGCGCGCGATGCCGGCGAGCTGGCGGACGGTGGGCAGCAATTCCTCCATCACACGGCCCGCCTGCGCGCGGACGTAGCGCGGGTGGAGCGCCGACAGCTTGATCGAGATGCCGGGGCCGGCATAAACGCCGCGGCCCGCCGAGGCTTTGCCGATCGCGTGGATCGCTTCCTCATAGTCGCGGTAATAGCGCGCCGCGTCGGCGGCGGTGGTCGCGGCCTCGCCGAGCATGTCGTAGGAATAGGAATAGCCGCGCGCCTCGGGCTTGCGCGAGCGCTGAAGCGCTTCGGCGATCGTCTGGCCGGTGACGAACTGCTCGCCCATCAGGCGCATCGCGGCATCGACGCCGCGGCGGATCACCGGCTCGCCGGCACGCGCGATCAGGCGGGTGAGGACATTGCCGAGGTCCTTGTCGGCGGTGCTCGCAGTCAGCTTGCCGGTGACGACAAGACCCCAGGTCGCGGCGTTGACGAACAGCGAGCGCCCGCCGCCGAGGTGCGATTTCCAGTCGCCGAACGCGATCTTGTCGCGGATCAGCGCGTCGCGCGTCGGCTGGTCGGGGATGCGCAGCAAGGCTTCGGCGAGGCACATCAGCGCGACGCCCTCGCGGCTGCTCAGCGAAAATTCCTGCACCAGCGCCTGCACGCCGCCCGGCTGATGGCTCGACCGCAGCGCCTCGATCAGCGACCGCGCGGTGGCGGCGACGGCGGCCTGCGTCGCGGGAGGCAGGGTGGCGGCTTCGACGAGGGGCGGAACGCAGACCGGTTCGGGCGTGCGATAGGAAGCGCTGATCGCCTGTCGCAACGGATCGGTGCCGCGCAGCGGCGCGACGAAATTCGAAAAGGCCCGATATCCGATGGCTGCGGTCATGCTGCGATTCCTCTGTTGGGGTACGCGCATAACTACCATGAAGGCAGGAGTGATTTCGTCTTTTGATTTACCGAGCGATATGGAATTGAACTTATTCTGATGCTAAAGTCAGGCGAAATGACCGGTGATCCGAAATATGATGGTCCTTTGGACCGCCATGACCATGCGATCCTCGATGCGCTGGCGCTCGATGGCCGGATGACCGTGACCGATCTTGCCGAGCGCGTCGGCCTGTCGAAGTCACCGACGCAGGTCCGCTTTCGCCGTCTGGTCGACGACGGCTATATTCGCGGCTTTCGTGCCATCCTCGACACCAAGAAGCTTGGCATGGACCATGTTGCCTTCACCGAGGTGAAATTGTCCGACACGCGCGAAAATGCGCTGAAGCAGTTCAACGAGGGCGTGATGCGCATTCCCGAGATCGAGGAATGCCACATGATCGCGAGCAGCTTCGACTATCTGCTGAAGGTGCGCACCGCCGACATTCGCCGCTATCGCATCGTGCTGGGCGAGAAAATCTCGTCGCTGCCGCATGTGGCGAGCACATCGACCTTCGTCGCGATGGAAACGATTCGCGAAGCGAACGATTGAGGGTCAGGCGTTTCCGGACTGCGATCCGCCGGCGCGCGTCAATGCGGCCTCGGCCCATTCCTCGTCGGCGATCGCCGCTTCATAGGCCGCGAGATGCGCGGGGTGCGCCTCCAGCCAGCGGGTGAGGGCATCCCAGTCGTCGAACGCGGGGTCGCCGACGCGCACCGCCCATAGCCGGGCGGTCTCTGTGATGTCGGATTGCTGCGTCGTCATGCCCATTCCCCTCTGATGGCGGGGTCCTATGCCATGACGAAGTCCAAACGCCTATTCCGTATTCATTCTTTCGCGCAGTTCGGCGAGCATCCGATAGGCCTTGGTCAGATCCTTCTCGACCGAGCTCAGGCTGATGCCGAGTTCGCGCGCGATGTCGGCCTGTCCGACGCCGTCGAGGCGATAGCGGCGGAAGCAATGTTCGACGCGCGCGCCGAGCTTCGCGAGCGCCGCCTCGACGCGCGCAAGCTGTTCGCGCGCGATCAGCGCGCGTTCGCCCGCCGGGGCATCCTCGGGCCGGTCGCCCGCCTCGTGCCAGTCGAGCTGGCGCCGGTCGCGGCTGACCGTCGCGCGACGGATGTCGCGCATGTGATTTTCGGCGGCGCGGAAAAGATAGGACACGGGGTCGGCAACCGGGCGGTCGGGCGCGGCAGCCAGCTTTTGCCACAGGTCCTGCAGCACATCCTCCGCCTCCTCGCCCGCGCCGCGCGCGGCGAGAAAGCGGAGCAGGCGACCGCGATGCTCGATCAGCGCGGCGTGCAGGGCGCTCGTGTCGGCGCGCGCCATCACTCGGCGTCCTTACAGGTGGAGGCTTCGGCGCGGCGGCGCGCGAAGTCGGAGATATGCGGCGCGGTTTCGGCGAAGGCCGGACGCGCGGCGCGCGCGGGCTGGCCCAGCAGCGGCAACGGATCGGTGCTCCGGCCGTTTTCGCGCACCTCGAAATGCAGATGGCTGCCCGTCGAGCGGCCGGTCGAACCCATCAGCGCGATCGGTTGCTGCGGACCCACCGTGTCGCCCGCGCGCACCAGCAGACGCGAAAGATGCGCGTAGCGGGTGCGCAGCCCCCTGCCATGATCGATCTCGACCATCCGGCCATAGCTTCCTGCGCTGCCGGCGAAGGCGACGACGCCGCCGTCCGATGCGAGAACGGGGGTGCCGACAGGGCCCGGGATATCGAGACCGCGGTGCATCCGTGCGCCGCCGCGGACCGGATCGGTGCGATAGCCATAGCCCGACGACAGCCGCGGCATTGCCGCGCGCGTCGCGGGCGACTGCGGCACGACCGGCGCGGGCTTTTGTTCGGGGACGGACCAATCGGTCATGCGCCGCTCGAACGCCTCGCCATCGCCCCGGGGCAGGGCGATTTCGGGCATTTCGGGGTGCCCTTCGGCGGCACCGGCACAGCAGAGCGCAAGCGATGAAAGAAGGACCGGGCAAACAGGCATTGCCTATTTAGACGGAGCCCTTCGCAAGCGCCCTTGGTGCGGCGCGCAAAAAAAATCGCGATGCAAAAATCCTTACGGAATGCGGGTCCTCCCTCCGTCTCCGATCATATCACCAGCCTTTTGCTTCGAAGGGAGACGGAAGATGAATTCCACGGAACGCCGCATGCTCGACATGCTCAAAAAGGGGCGCGACCATTATGGCGTCGTCGCGGTAAAGGCCGAATTCGAGGCCGAGGGCACGCGCCCCGACGAGCTGCTGCGCCTGCTCGAACTGGCCTGGCGCGCCGACCTGAAATTCGCGCTCAAGATCGGCGGTTGCGAGGCCGTCACCGACCTGCACGCGTCGAAACTTTATGGCGCCGACTATATCATCGCGCCGATGGTCGAGACGCCCTATGCGCTGTCGAAATTCATCGACGCGAGCAGCAAGGTCTATGGCGCCGCGCGCGACGGCACCGACATGCTGTTCAACCTCGAAACCGATACGACGCTGGCCAATCTCGATGCGATGCTGCCGGTTGCGAACGGCGAGATCGACGGCATCGTCTTTGGCCGCGTCGATTTCACCCTGTCGCGCGGGCTGGCGCGCGGCGCGGTCAACGACCGGTCGATCACCGACGCCGTGCTGCGCGTCGCGCACGCCTGCGCCAACCGCAACCTCGACCTCGTCGTCGGCGGTTCGGTTTCGATCGAGGCCGCATCGGCGCTCCGCGAAATCCGGCAAGTGCGGCTCGACCGCTTCGAAACGCGCAAGGTCGTGTTCGACGGCGCGGCGGCCGAATCCGCCGACTTCGAGGCGGGCATCGCCAATGCCGTCGCCTTCGAGCTCGCCTGGCTCCAGAACAAGCGCGATTATTATCGCGCGATCGCCGACGAGGATCTCGCGCGCATCCGCATGATGGAAGAGCGCGCGACGGTCGCGAAGCGCAAGCATCTGGCGAGCGTCGCCGCCTGATGTTCCTGACGCTGGGCGAGCGGGTTTGCGCCTTGATGCGCGATGTCGCGGTGCATGTCGTGATGCCGCGCTTCCGCTCGCTCGCGCCCGGCGAAATTGCCGAGAAAACCCCCGGCGAAGTCGTGACGATCGCCGACCGCGAGGCCGAGCGGCGGCTGCACGACGGGCTTGCCGCGCTCGGGCTCGGCGCGCGCATCGTCGGCGAGGAGGCAGTCGGGCAGGACCCGGGCCTGCTCGCGAATGTGGGTGAGGGGCTGGTGTGGCTGATCGACCCGCTCGACGGCACCGCCAATTTCGCCGCGGGCCGCGCGCCCTTCGGCATGATGATCGCGCTGGTCGAACATGGCGAGCCGCTCGCGGGCTGGATCTTCGATCCGCTGGTAGGGCGCATGTGCCATGCCGAGGCGGGCAAGGGCGCGACCTGCGACGGCCAGCCCGTGACCGCGCGCGGCCTGCTCCGCGCGCCGCCGCGCGCCGCCATCGGCTCGCACTTCCTGTCGCCCGAACGCCGCGAGCGGCTGCACGGGGTCGCGGACCGCGCCTTCGATGTGCAGCCGGTGCCGCGCTGCGCCGCCGAAAGCTATGCGCGGCTCGTGCTGGGGCAGGACGATATCGCGCTGTTCCAGCGCATCCTGCCGTGGGACCACGCCGCGGGCGCGCTGTTCCTGACCGAGGCGGGCGGCAAGATTACCCATTGGGACGGCTCTCCCTATCGTGTCGGCGGTTCGGGCCGCGGCGTGCTTGCCGCCGCCAATGCCGATCTCTGGCAAGCCGCCGCCGACCACCTGCTCGGCGCCGAAGCCGGGCTGAACGCATTTGAGGATCATATCGGATGACGAAGCGCTGGACCCTGCTCGCCGCGGGCTGCGCGGCGGCCGCGCTGCCCGCCGTGCCCGCGCTCGCGCAGCTGGCATCGCCCGTTGCCGCGCCGGGCGACAATGCCGCCTATCGCGGTGCAGCCGAACAGATCTCGGTGCCGAACGTCGATGTTCCGGCAATCGAGCCGGTCGTCATCGACGCGCCGGCGCAGCCGCGCCTCGACGAGCGGACGGGCGGCGAGAAGGCTGCACCTCCGGCGCCCCTATCCGCGCCGCCGCCGGGCGAGTATGAAACCTATGTCTCGACGCTCGCGGGCAAGCCGCTGCGCCGCTTCGGCAGCGAATTGCTCGTTCCCGGCGCGCGCGATTTCGCGGTGCCGCCGACGACCACCATCCCGCCCGACTATCGGCTGAACCCCGGCGACGAGCTGCTGATCGGGCTCGCCGGTTCGGTGCAGGCGTCGGGCTTGCGTCTCGTCATCGACAGCGAGGGGCGCATCTTCCTGCCGCGCGTCGGCGCGATCCGCGTCGGCGGGGTGCGCTACGGCGATCTCCACGACGTGATCGCGCGCCAGGTCGAGCGGCAATATCGCGGCTTCAGCCTCGAGGTCGCCATCGGACGGCTTCATGGCGTCACCGTCTATGTCACCGGCTTCGCCGCGCGACCGGGCGCCTATACGGCGAGCAGCCTGTCGACTTTGGTCAATGCGGTGATGAGCGCGGGTGGTCCGGCGGCGGGAGGCAGCTTCCGCTCGATCCAGCTGCGTCGCGGCGGCCAGCTCGTGTCGGATTTCGATCTTTATGACCTGCTGCTCAAGGGCGACAAGCGCGGCGATGTCGTGCTCCAGAATGGCGATGTCGTCTATGTCGCGCCCGTCGGCGAGGAAGTCGCGGTGATCGGCAGCGTCAACCGCGAGGCGATCTTCGAGCTGGCACCGGGCGAAACGCTGACCGACGCGATTCTCTATTCGGGCGGGATCAACAGCGTCGCCGACGACAGCCGTCTGATGGTGCTGAACGGCCTGGGGCAGGACGAAGCGGGCTGGCGCGAGGTCAGCGCTGCCGATGCCGCGAAGCGCGTCGCACGGCGCGGCGACGTCGTGCGCGTGCTCTCGCACGTCGGCATCGCGCGGCCGCTGCGCCAGCAGCCGGTGCTCGTCACGATCAGCGGCGAGGTGGCGAAGCCCGGCCGTTATTATGTCCAGCCGGGCACCAGTATGGCCGATGTGCTGGCAGAAGCGGGCGGGCTGACGCACGAGGCTTTTCCCTATGCCAGCGTCATCACGCGCGAGAGCGTCAAGCATCAGCAAAGATTGAGCTATGACCGCGCGATCAGCGACGTCGAACTGCTGCTCGCGGCGCAGCCGGTGACCTCGGTCAATCGCGCCGCGCTCGTCCAGCCGGGCAATATCGCGCTGATCAACAGCATCGTCGACCAGCTCCGCCGCCGCGAACCCGACGGGCGGCTCGTGTTCGACCTTGCCGTCGACGCGGCGTCGCTGCCCGGCGACTTGATCCTCGAAAATAACGACGTCGTCCATATCCCCGCGCGGCCGGTGACCGTCGGCGTGTTCGGCGCGGTGCCGAGCCCGGCCTCCTTCGCCTATCGCAGTGGCGCGACGATCGGCGATTTCGTCAGATCGGCGGGCGGGGTGCAGCCGATCGGCGACAAGGGCGAGATTTTCGTCGTGCGCGCCAACGGCACGGTGCTCGCGGGCGGGCGGCGGGCGCTCAAGGCACCGGCGCTGCCGGGCGACCTTGTCTATGTGCCGATCGACGCCAATCGCGGCGAATTCTGGGCGCGGCTGCGCGACATCACGGGCACGCTGTTCGGCGGGCTGGTCGGCGTCGCATCGGTCAAGGCGATTACCGAATGAGCCGGCTGACCGCCTTGCTCGCCGACGCGCGCCAGCGCCGCCGCGGTTACGCGCTCGCGGCGCTGATTCTCGCGCTGCTCGCCGTCTTTCCGCAGCCCTATGTGGCGCGCGCGAAGGTGCTGCCGCAGGATAGCAACAGCATCGGGCTCGGCTCGACGATGAATGCGCTCGGCGGCCAGTTGCAGGGCTTCGCCGCGCTGTTTGGCGGCGCGAAGCAGCAGATCGACATGTATCTGGCGGTGAGCCGGAGCAGCGAGGTTGCCGATGCGGTGATCCGCAAGCTGAAACTCGTCGGGCCGGATGGCTATACGACGCCGACCAGGGCACGCCTCGCGCTCGCCAAAAAGGCCGATATTCACACGCTGACCGGCGGGATCGTCGAGGTCGAGGTGCGCACGCACGATGCCGAAGAGGCCGAGGCGCTGACGCGCGCCTATGTCGGGGCGATCAGCGACCGCATCGTCGCGCTCGGCAAGGACCGCGTCGAGCGCAAGCGTGCGATCGTGATGCAGCGCTTCAGGGAAGCCGGCGACCGCGTCGTCGCGACCGAAAAGGCGCTCGCCGATTTCCGCCGCCGCAACCGGCTCGCCGAACCGCAGGCCGAACTGGGCTCGGCGCTATCGGTGCGCGCGGGGCTCGAGGCGCGGCTGCAGGCGAAGCAGGTCGAATTGCAGACGCTGCAGAAATTCCAGGGCCCCGAAAATCCGCAGCTGATGTCGGTGCAGTCCGAAGTCGCGTCGCTGCGCAGCCAGATCGCGCGCAGCGCGCAGCCCGGCGCGGGACCCGCTGGCCCCAATGTCGCGGGGCTCAGCGAGGTGTCGGGCGAATATCTCAACCTCTTCCGCGACTATCGCTTCGCGCAGGCGGTGTACGAGGTCTATGCCCGCTCGTCCGAAGAGGTCGCGGTCGAAACGCTGAGCGGCGAGACCGCGTCGAACGTGCAGGTTCTCGAGGCGCCGCGCCTCGACGCCGACCGCAAATATAATGTCGCGGCGGTCGCGCTGCTCGCGCTCGTGATCCTCGGCGCGTTGTTCACCGAAATCTATGCACCCGCGACGGGGATCCGGCTGTTCCGGGACGAGTCGGCGTGACGGCGCAAGACGCCGCGCCCGAACTGTCCGTCGTCATTCCCTGCTTCAACGAAGCGCAGAATGTCGCGGCGATCTGCGCTGCGGTCACCGCGGCGGCGGAAGCACATGCCGAAAGCCACGAGATCATCCTGATCGACAATGGCTCGACCGACGGCACGCGCAGCATCATGCGCAATCTTTGCGCTGCCGACCGGCGCGTGCGCGTCATTCTGAACAACCGCAATTACGGCCAGATGCGCTCGCCGACCTATGGCCTCTATCAGGCCGAGGGCAGGGCGGTGATCGGGATGTGCGCCGATTTCCAGGACCCGCCTGCGCTCATCGGCGAGTTTCTGGGCAAATGGCGCGCGGGCGCGCAGGTCGTGCTGGGGCAGCGCCGGTCCGAAAAGGCGTCGCTGCTGCTGCGAGGCGTGCGCCGGGCCGGCTACGGCTTCCTGAACCGTTTCGGCGACTATCCGGTGATCCCCGGCGCGACAGGTTTCGGCCTGTTCGACCGCGAGGTCATCGACACGCTCGCCGCGTGGAACGAGCCCGAGCCCTTTTTCCGCGGCATGGTGGTCGAAAGCGGCTTCCGCATCGCGCTCGTGCCCTTCGACCGGCCCGGGCGCGCCGCGGGCGAGAGCAAGAACGGCGTCGCGGCGCTGGTTTCCTTTGCGCTGTCGGGGCTCGCCGGATCGGCGAAGTCGCTGCTGCGGCTGCCGCTGTTCCTGTCCTTCTGTGCCGCCGCGCTCGCGCTCGGCCTGCTGCTCGGCGCGCCGGTTGTGTTGGCGCTGGACGGTCCCTTCTGGGTGCTGCTCGGGTTGGCGCTGGGTTTCGGCCTGTTCGCGATGCTGCTGCTTTTCCTTGGCCTGATCGGCGATCAGGTGCGCCTGCTCGCCGAACGTAGCCGCAACGTGCCGCTGGTGATCGAGGAAGAGCGGATCAATTTCCCTGCCGTCCGGTCGCGCCCCGCGCCGCGCACGTTGATCCGCCGTCCGTGAGCGAGCCACGCGCCCGCTTGTGGCCGCTGGTGCCCGAAATCCTGCTCGCGCTCGCGGTGCTGGCCAGCGTCGGCTGGACGCTGCGCTTTTTCCTCGACTTCGGTTACCTGCCGCAGCCGTTCGTGTTCGACACCAACGACACTTACATGGACTGGTTCAACACCGCCTATTGGGCGAACAACAACGGCATCTACGACGTGTGGCGCAGCATCTATCCGCCGCTCTCCTTCGTCTTCCTCGATGCGACCAGCCTGCCGGGCTGCTATCTCCAGTCGCCCTTTTACGCGCGCGATTGCGACTGGCTCGCGCGCGGGACGATTCATGCCTTCTACCTGATCGATATTGCGCTGGCGTGGGTCTGCTTTCGCCGGCTCGACCGTCGCACCGCGCCGATGCGCACCATCGCCATCGCACTCGGCCTGCCGATGCTCTTCACCATCGAGCGCGGCAATCTGATCCTTGTCGCATTTGCCTTCTTCATGATCGCGCATGGGCCGGTCACCGCGTCCAGGCCGTGGCGCTGGTTCGCCGTCGCGGTGACGATCAACTTCAAGCCCTATCTGGTGCTGCCGATGCTCGCCCATGCCGTGAAGCGCGACTGGCGTCCGCTCGAACTCGCGGGGATTGCGACCATCGCGCTCTATCATCTCACGCTCGCGCTCGTCGGCTCGGGAACGCCGATGGAGCTGGCGTCGAACACCGCCCACTGGGTCGTGTTTCAGGGCGCGCAGGTCTGGAACGAAGTCAATTATTCAACAAGTTACGCGCCGTTCCAGATGTTCCGCACGCTCGATATCCCGCTGTTGCAGTTCGTACCGTCGCGGCTCGTCGAGATGATCGAATTTGCCGTGCCGATCGTGATCCGCACGACGCAGCTGGTCGCCGTCGCGGCGCTCGCGGCGGCGTGGCTGCAGCCGAAGGCGCTGCCGCTGCACCGCATCTCGGCGATCCTGCTCGGCGCCTATCTCGTCACCCAGTCGCCCGGCGGCTACACGCAATTGTTCCTGCTCTTCCTTGTGCTGATGGAGCGGTGGAAGGGCGCGGGGGCGATCGCCGCGATCACCGCCGCCTATCTGCTCTGCCTCGTCGGTGACTGGCCGCTCGCGAGCGTGCTCGACGTGGCGAGCAACAGCTGGCTCGGCGAGCGGACGGTGACCGCAAGCTTCGGGCTGACCGCGGGGCACTTCATCCGGCCGGGTCTCGTCGCGCTGATCGTCTGGGCACTCGCGCTCGACAGCATTGCGCGCGTGGTCCGCGCGCACCGCGACACGCGCCCGTCGCTGGGGCTGGTGCCGGCATGATCCTCGACGAAGACCTCGCCGCGATCGACCGCCAGCTCGCGCCGCATTGGGCCGGCCTCAGCGGCGCGCGCATCTTGATGACCGGCGGGACGGGTTTCATCGGGCGCTGGATGCTCGAAGCGCTGGCGCGCTCGGGCGTCGATGCGGAGGTCGTGCTGCTCAGCCGGAACCCGGAGGCCTTCGCGCGGGTCGCCCCGCATCTCGCCGCACGTTTTCAGTTGGTTGCAGGCGATGTTTCGGAATTCATCGCGCCGCCGGGGCACTTTACGCACATCGTCCATGCCGCCACCGATGCGAGCGCCGCGCTCAACGCCAACGACCCGCGCCGCATGTTCGACACGATTGTGGCGGGCACGCGCCGCGTGCTCGATCTTGCCGTCGAGCGGGGCATAACGCGCACGCTCTTCCTGAGTTCAGGCGCCGTCTATGGCGCGCAGCCAGCCGAGGTCGGCCATGTGCCGGAAAGCTGGCATGGCGGCCCCGACCCGCGCGACCCCAAATCGGCCTATGGCGAAGGGAAGCGCGCCGCCGAGCTGCTGTGTTCGATTTACGGCAAGCAGTTCGGGCTCGACGTCGTGACGTCGCGCATCTTTGCGCTGCTCGGCCCGATGCTGTCGCTCGATATCCATTTCGCGGCGGGTAATTTCATCCGTGACGCGATGGCGGGGCGGACGATCCGCATCGAAAGCGCGGGCACCGCCGTCCGCTCCTACCTCTACGCCGCCGACGTCGTCGCCTGGCTGTGGCTGGCGATGCTCCGCGCGCCGCGCGGCGCGACCTACAATATGGGCTCAGAGGAAGCGGTGTCGATCGCCGACCTGGCGCGCCGCACCGCCGCTGTGCTCGGCGGCCCGGGCGTCGAGATCGCCGGGCGTGAGGACGTGGGCTGGAATCCCGGCCGTTACGTCCCCTCGACCGCGCTGATCCGCGGCGAGCTGGGCGTCGAACCGACGACCGGCCTCGAAGAGGCCATCCGCCGTACCGCAATCTTCAATGGATGGAAAAAATGAGCCAGATGAAGCTCTCCGACTGGGTCGCCGAATTTCTTGCCGACAGGGGCATTCCCGACATCTTCATGCTGACCGGGGGCGGTGCGATGCACCTTAACCACTCGCTCGGCACGCATCCGGCGCTGACGACGACCTTCACACATCACGAGCAGGCGCTGTCGATGGCGGCGGAGGCCTATTACCGGCTCACCAACCGGCTGGCGGTGGTCAACGTCACCTCGGGGCCCGGCGGCACCAACGCGATCACCGGCGTCTATGGCGCCTTCGTCGACTCGATCGGGATGCTGGTGATTTCGGGGCAGGTGAAGACCGAGACGACGGTGCGGCACACCGGCCTGCCGCTCCGCCAATATGGCGATCAGGAACTCGATATCGAGGAACTGGTCCGCCCGATCACCAAATATGCGACGATGGTCACCGACCCGCGCGCGATTCGCTATCATATTGAAAAAGCGCTGCATCTGGCGACGAGCGGGCGACCGGGGCCCGTCTGGCTCGATATCCCGCTCGACGTACAGGCGGCGAAGATCGATCCCGACGATCTGCTGCCCGGTTTCGATCCGGCCGAGCTCGACGAGCCGTGGAAGGCCACCGATGTCGATGCCGCTGCGGCGGAAATTCTCGCGCGGATCGCCCGGGCCAAGCGCCCCGTTGTGTTCGCCGGAAGCGGCGTCCGACTGAGCGGCGCGCACGCCGGCTTCATCGAACTGATCGAGCGGCTCGGCATCCCGGTCGTCACCGGCTGGAACGCGCATGACGCGCTGTGGACCGACCACGCGCTGAACTGCGGCAAGCCGGGCACGGTCGGCGACCGCGGCGGCAATATGGTGACGCAGAGCGCCGACCTGCTGCTCGTCCTCGGCAGCCGCCTCAACATCCGGCAGGTCAGCTATAATTGGCAGAGCTTCGCGCGCGCCGCGCACAAGATCTGGGTTGACATTGACCCCGTCGAACTCGCCAAGCCCAATGTCGTGCCCGATATGCCGGTGGTCGCGGACCTCGCCGACCTGATCCCTGCCTTGCTTGCGCAGGATTATGCCGGGCCGACCGACGCGCACCGCGAATGGCTCGGCTGGGCGCGCGAGCGCGTGCGGCTCTTCCCCGCGGTGCTCCCTGAGTATCGCGCGCATGACACGCTCGTGCACCCCTATGTCGCGATGGACGAACTGTTCGCGCAACTCGGCGAGGAGGATGTCGTCGTCACGGGCAACGGCAGCGCCTGCGTGATCGGATTCCAGGCCGCGCATATCCGGCAGGGCCAGCGCCTCTGGACCAATTCGGGCTGCGCGACGATGGGTTACGACCTCCCCGCCGCGATCGGCGTTTGCGCTGCCACGAAGGGACAGCAGCGCGTGATCGCGATCGCCGGCGACGGCAGCATCATGATGAACCTGCAGGAAATGCAGACGATCGCGGGCTACAAGCTGCCGGTGAAAATCATTCTGATCAACAACAGCGGCTATGTTTCGATCTTCCAGACGCAGCGCAATTTCTTCAACGGACAGGAAGTCGGCGGCGGGCCCAAGAGCCATGTGACCTTCCCCGATTTCGCGAAGGTCGCCGCGGCGTTCGGTTTCGACTATGTCCGCGCGGCAAACCACGCCGAGCTGCCGGGCGCCATCGCTGCGGCGCTCGCCAGCGACGGCCCGGCCTTCTGCGAAATCTTCGTCGACGAGCATGTGCCCTTCGCGCCCAAGCTCGGCGCGAAGCAGCATCCCGACGGGCGCATCACCTCGCCCGCGCTCGAGGATCTTTCGCCCTTCCTGCCGCGCGAGGTGCTGGAGGCGAATATGCGCATTCCGCTCATGGACGAGCAATGAGGGCGGGCAGGGTCCTGCCACTGAGCCGCCCGATCCGCTTCCTCGCGGCGGGCGCGCTCAACACGGCCTTCGGGCTCGCTTTCTATCCGCTGCTGCTCTGGGCGGTGCCGCTCTTCAATACCCATTATCTGGTCGCACTGGGGATTGCGCAGGCCGTGTGCCTGTGCTTCGCCTTTTCGACCTACAAGTTCGGCGTGTTCCGCACGCGGGGCGATATCCTGCGCGAGTTCACGACATTTTCGGGCTATTATCTGTTCAACTATGCCGCCAACTGGGCGGCGTTGCCGCTGCTCGTCGAGGTGGGGCGCATATCGCCGGTGATCGCGCAGCTGGGGTTCACGGCGGTGCTGATCGTCGGCAGCTGGTTCTGGCACAACCGCGTGACCTTTCGCGCCGGCCGCCGCAGCTGACCCGGACCAAGGTTCGGACCGCCGCGCAACGTCTTTGTCGGAACCGATGACCGAAATGCGCAAGCCTGCCCAGCGGCCGTGGATCGGCCATGTCCTTCTCGGCGCGATCCTGCTCGCCGCGCTGGCGCTGCGCGTCGACGGCGTCGGCTTCGGCCTGCCCGCGCTCAACGATCCCGACGAGCCGCTGTTCCTCGCGACCGCGTTCGAAATGCTGCGAAACGGAAGCCTCAACCCCGGCTGGTTCGGTCATCCCGGCACCACGACGCTCTACGCGCTGGCGCTGATCATGGTCGCGGTGGGCGGGCTCGGGCTCGCCACCGGCCGGTTCGCCGATGCCGATGCTTTTGCTGCGGCGGTCTATGCCGATCCCGGCATCGTGGTGATGCCCGCGCGGCTGTTCATCCTTTTGTGCGGCGTCGCCTGCGTCTGGATGACCTACCGGATCGGCCGGCGGCTCGGCGGCATGCGCGTCGGGCTGGTCGCGGCGGCGATGCTCGCGGTCAATGCGGTGCATATCGAATATTCGCAGATCATCCGCACCGATATGCAGGCGAGCCTGTTCATGCTGCTCGGCACGATGTCGGCGCTCGCAATCGTCGACGAAGGGCGACGGCGGGATTATATTCTCGCCGGCATTTTCACCGGGCTGGCCTGTGCGACCAAATGGCCCGCCGCGGCGATCGGGCTGACGGCCATTTATGCCGGCATCTGGCGAATGCGGCAGGGGCAGGGCCTCCTCGGCGATCTTGCCATCTTCGGCCTCGTCGCGCTGCTGACCCTGTTCGTCATATCGCCCTATCTGCTGATCGACCATGCGACGGTGCTGAACAATCTGTCGGACGAGGCGCGTCCCCTGCATCCCGGCGCGACGGGCGGCGGTCTGTTCGACAATCTGGGCTGGTATGTGACCGGACCGCTCCTGTCCTCGATGGGTCTCGGCGGATTGCTGCTCGCGACGGCCGGGACGATATGGGGGGTGGGAGGCGACCGTCGCTGGGCGCTCGTCATCCTGCCTTTCTGCCTTGTCTTTCTGCTGATGATCGCGGCGCAGTCGCTGCGCTGGGAACGCTGGATCGTCCCCTTGCTGCCCTTCGCCACGATCGCCGCGGCGCGCGCGCTTTGCGGCGCGGCGGATCTGTTGCCGCGGGCATGGGGCGAGCGCCTTCTGCTGCCGGTCGCGACGCTCCTGTTGCTGACGCCGATGCTCGCGACGGCGCGAACCGAAGCCACCGAGCGGCGGCACGACACGCGCCAGATCGCCTCGGCGTGGCTGCGCCAACATGCGCCCGCGGGTCGCAGCGTGCTGATCGAGCATGGCGGGTTCGACCTGTTGCAGGGGCCGTGGCGGCTGCGCTTTCCGTTGGGCTCGGCGGGATGCGTCGATATCGACGACATGCTCGGCGGGCGGATGGGTTATTCGGAGGTCGAGGACCGCCGCCGCGGCGCGGCGATCGTCGATATCGGCCATGTCGAGCTGGCCCGGCTCGACAGTTGCCGCGCCGATTTCGTCGTCGTCAGCAACCGGCTGCGCTATCGCGCCGATCCGGCGGGTTATCGCGACGAATTGCGGCGCTATGACCGGCTGCTGGGCGACGGCGTGCTGCGCCTGACGATCCGGCCCGAACCGGGCAGGAGTTCGGGACCCGAAGTCCAGATCTACGAACTGAAGCCGCCCGCGCCGCCGCCGCCGGGCGGCGATCCCGACGATCGCACCTGAGCCTAGCCGCTCGTCGAGCGCTCCATCGCCTCCATGTGCGCCTCGGGTTGCTCGCACGGCGCCGGGGGTTCGCCCGCCGCCATGCTGAAGCGCGCGCCGCGTTCGAGCGTGCGGTGCACGGGGCAGCGTTCGGCAATCTCGAGCAACCGCGCCTGTTGTTCGGCGTCGAGGTCCCCCTCGACCGCGATGCGCAGGTTGAACAGGTCGGGCAGGGGATCGCTGACCTCTTTCTGGTGGCCGACGGCGGTGCGGATGCGCGTGACCGGCCATTTCTTGCCGTCGGCATAAAGGCGCAGCGTCATCGTCGTGCAGGCGGCGAGCGCCGCGGAGAGGAGGTCGAACGGGCTGGGGCCGCTGCCGAGGCCGCCGACGCTGACGGGTTCGTCGGCGAGGAACATCGTGCCGCCCGCGCTGATCGCGACCTGGAATTTGCCGGCCCCGGTT
>PNJO01000044.1 GCA_013821905.1 Sphingopyxis sp.
CGTGCTTGCCTATGCCGAACCCGGCGCCGTGCTCGGCGAGATCGCGCTGCTCGACGGCGGCGAGCGCACCGCATCGGTCACCGCGACGAGCGCGGGCAGCGCGCTCCAGCTCGGCCGCAACGCGCTCAAGGATTTTGCGGCGAGCCATCCCGAATTCACCTGGTCGCTGATGCAGCAGCTCGCGCGGCGGCTGCGCACCGCCGACCAGACGATCGAGAGCGACCGAGCCTATGCGTCGGGGCCGCGGCTCGCGCGTTACCTCAAGCGCCTGATCCGCAAGGATGTCGAGGCGACGCACCGGGTCGAGCTGAGCCAGACCGAACTCGGCAATTTCGCGGGTATGAGCCGCGAACATATCAACCGCCAGCTCAGAAGCTGGGAGGAATCGGGCGTGATCTCGCTGGAGCAGGGCCGCGTGCGCGTGCTCGATGCCGATATGCTCGAGGATATCAGCGAGAGCGAGGGGTAGGGCGGGCCGGCTGATTGCGGGCGGAAGCTGCCGGTAGCGTCCGTTGGTGATCCCCGGCGAAAGCCGGGGCCCAGATGGCGGGCACGGTCTTCCCCGCATGGACCCCGGCTTTCGCCGGGATCGCGGAGGGACAGCTAACAACCGTTAGCGGACATAACGATCCTCCTGCGGCGAAGCCGTGGGGAGTGGGACCGCCGCGAAGCGGTGGTGGAGGGGCGACAGCGTCGCGTTTTTTGCCCCTCCGTCAGCGCTTCGCGCTGCCACGTCCCCATCGCTGCGCGACAGCGAGGATTTCCATCCGCTCCACGCCCCAAAACCAGTCGTTTCACCGATCGCTTCGCGCCCGGAATCACAACGCCCGGGCCTCTGGTGAGACCCGGGCGCCTGTGACGAACACTCGCCATCCCCCTTGTAACAAGCCTGGCGAAAGGCTTGCACTCCCTGGAGCCGGGCCTTGGGCCGCTTGATCCAGAAGTCATCGGGCTAGGACTAAGCACTGGATTTGTCACCCTCTTGCGAGCGTTTCGCGGTCCTTTTGCCCGGTGCTGTGGCCTATGGGCAACAGGTTCTGCGAATCGCTCGCAGTCCCGCATCATGCCCGCACCCATTGCGCGCGGCGCTCCGGCCCCCTAAAGCCGCCGCATGTATGTCGTTCTGCATACGCCCGAAAGGCCGCTCGCCCCATGATTCTGCGTCCTTACGAGCGCACCATCTTCAAACGCTATCTGCTTCCCCAGCGCGGCGAAGGCTTCATCTTCGTCGCCGCGGCGTTCAGCTTTGTCGCGGTGACGCTGGGCGTTGCGGCGCTGGTCGTCGTGATGAGTGTGATGAACGGCTTTCGCGCCGACCTGTTCGACAAGATCGTCGGGCTGAACGGCCATGCGGTGGTGCAGGGCTTCGGCGGCCGGCTCGACGACTGGCGCGACGTGCTGAAGCAGGCGAAGGCGACGCCGGGCGTCGTGTCGGCGACCCCGCTGATCGAGCAGCCGCTGCTCACCACCTTCAGCGGGCGCGTCGAGGGCGTGCTGGTGCGCGGCATGACCGTCGCCGATATCCGCCGCAACGATACGCTGGGCGGCAAGGTGCTGCAGGGCAGCCTGACCACGCTGACCCCCAATGCGGGCAATGTCGCGATCGGCAGCGAACTCGCGCGCAATCTCGGCGCCTCGGTCGGATCTAACATCACGATCATCAATCCGGCGGGGCGCTCGACGCCTTTCGGTACGGTTCCCCGCGAGATCAGCTACCGCGTCACCGCGATCTTCGAGATAGGGGTCTATGATTTCGACAAGGCCTATGTCGTGATGCCGATGGAGGATGCGCAACTGCTCCTGCTGACGGGCGATCAGGTCGGGATGATCGAGGTCAAGGTCACCGACCCCGACAAGGTGGGCGAGATATTGCAACCGCTCGCCGAAAAGGTCGCGGCGCGCGCGGTTGTGTCCGACTGGCGGTCGATGAACGCGAGCCTGTTCGAGGCGCTAGCGGTCGAGCGGGTGGTGATGTTCGTCATCCTGTCGCTGATCGTCCTCGTCGCGGCGTTCAACATCGTCTCGTCGCTGATCATGCTGGTGCGCGCCAAGACGCGCGACATGGCGATATTGCGCACGATGGGGGCGCCGCGCGACGCGGTGTTGCGCATCTTCATGGCGATCGGCCTGTCGATCGGCGTCGTCGGCATGGTGACGGGGATGCTGATCGGGTTCGGGCTGCTTTATATGCGCCAGGGGCTGGTGAGCGCCGTCGAGTGGATGACGGGGCAGCCGCTGTGGGATCCGTCGATCCGCTTCCTCACCGAAATCCCGTCGAAGCCCGACCCGTTCGAGATCACCGGCATCGCGGTGATGGCGATCCTCTTCAGCTTCGTCGCGACGCTCTATCCGGCGTTCAAGGCGGCGAATACCGATCCGGTGCAGGTGCTGCGTTATGAGTAGTCCGGCGCTCGAACTGATCGACCTCCAGCGCAGCTTCACGCAGGGCGAGGTCACGATCGAAGTGCTGCGCGGCGTCAATGCGGCGCTGCGCCGCGGCGAGATCGTCGCGCTGCTCGGGCCCTCGGGATCGGGCAAGTCGACGATGCTGCAAGCCGTGGGCCTGCTCGAGGGCGGTTTCGGCGGCACGATCCTCATCGACGGCGAGGATGTCACGCGCTTCGACCAGGGCGAGCGGACGAAGACGCGGCGCGAGAAGATCGGCTTCGTCTATCAGTTCCACCACCTGCTCCCCGATTTCAACGCGATCGAGAATGTCGTGCTGCCGCAGCTCATCCGCGGCGCGGCGCAGCAGGAGGCCGAAGAACGCGCCGCCGACCTGCTCGGGCGGCTCGGACTGGCCGAGCGGCTGCACCACAAGCCGAGCAAGCTGTCGGGTGGCGAGCAGCAGCGCGTCGCGGTGGCGCGCGCGCTCGCGAACCGGCCGCTGCTGGTGCTCGCCGACGAGCCGACGGGCAACCTCGACGAGGCGACGGCGGACCGCGTATTCGACCAGTTCGTCAGCCTCGTGCGCGATCATGGCTCGGCGGCGCTCGTCGCGACGCACAATGAACGGCTCGCCGCGCGCATGGACCGCGTCCTGCGCTTGCACGAAGGGCATATCGAGGCGTAAATCGACGCCGACAGAAGGGGACGGATTATGGGCCTTTACGATCTTTCGGCGAAGCTGCCGGGCGGGGGCGAGCAGTCGCTGGCCGACTATAGGGGCAAGGTGCTGCTGATCGTCAACACCGCGTCGAAATGCGGCTTTACCCCGCAATATGAAGGGCTGGAGGAGCTCTACCGCGACTACAAGGATCGCGGGTTCGAGGTGCTGGCCTTCCCGTGCAACCAGTTCGGCGCGCAGGAGCCGGGGGACGCCGAGGAAATCAAGAATTTCTGCTCGCTGACCTATGATGTGAGCTTTCCGCTGATGGCGAAGATCGACGTCAACGGTGACGATGCCGACCCGATCTTCAAGCATCTGAAGAAGGACAAGACCGGTTTGCTCGGCAGCGGAATCAAGTGGAACTTCACCAAATTCCTGGTGGACCGTGACGGCAAGACGGTGTCGCGCCACGCGCCGACGACCAAGCCCGAGCAGTTGCGCAAAGAGATCGAGGAACTGCTGGGTTAACTTGATTCGTCATTGCGAGCGGAGCGAAGCAATCCAGAGCGGTTTGCGCGACTCTGGATTGCCGCGTCGCCTGCGGCTCCTCGCAATGACGTTTTTGTGAATCGAGGCGTAGGCGAATCATCGGGCGCGCGTTAGCGTCGTTCGATGGCCTACAGCCCCTTCGTTCCCCTGCGCGTCTTTTCCAGTTTCACCATGCTGGAGGGGGCGATCGAGCCCAAGGCGATTGCGAAAGCCGCGCGGGAGCGCGGGTTTCCGGCGATCGCGGTGGCCGATCGCAACGGGCTTTATGGCGTCATGGCCTTTGGCGAGGCGTGCAAGGCGGCGGGGGTGCAACCCATCGTCGGGGCGCTGCTCAGCGTTGCGCGGCCGGGGCAGCGGCTGGCGAACGGCGCGCCGCTGATCGACTGGCTGGCGCTCTATGCGCAGGACGATGCGGGCTACAACAATCTCTGCGCACTGGTGTCGGCGGCGCATCTCGGGCGTCCGGTCGAGCAGGAGCCGCATGTCACGCTCGCCGACATGACGGGTAGGACCGACGGGCTGATCTGTCTCACTGGCGGGGGCGAGGGTGCGCTCGCGCGGTTGCTCGCGGGTGAGCAGAAAACCGCGGCGGAGGATTATGTCGAGCAGCTCGAAGCGCTGTTCGGCGGGCGGCTCTACATCGAGCTGTCGCGGCGCGGCGATGCGACCGAGATAGCGGCCGAAAATGCACTGATTGACCTCGCCTATGCGCGCGCGCTGCCGATCGTCGCGACCAATCCAGCGAACTTCGTCGAGCCGCAATTTCATCCCGCGCACGACGCGATGTTGTGCATCGCGCAATCGGCCTATGTCGAGAGCGAGGACCGGCGCGTGTCGAGCCCCGAGGCGTGGCTGAAGCCCGCCGAGGCGATGGAGGACGCGTTCAGCGATCTGCCCGAGGCGATGCACAACACGTTGGTCATCGCCCAGCGCTGCGCTTTCATGGCCCCCAAGCGCGCACCGATTCTGCCGAGCCTTGCGGGCGACCGCGAGGGCGAGGCCGCGCAATTGAAGGCCGATGCGCACGCAGGGCTGGAAGCGCGGCTGGCGCTCTATCCCGATCTGTCAGTCGAGGAGCGGCAGGCTTATGTCGAGCGCCTCGACTTCGAGGTCGATGTTATCACCCAGATGGGATTTCCCGGCTATTTCCTGATCGTTGCCGACTTTATCAAATGGGCGAAGGCGCAGGATATTCCGGTGGGGCCGGGGCGCGGATCGGGCGCGGGCAGCGTCGTCGCCTGGGCGCTGACGATCACCGATCTCGATCCCTTGAAGCTGGGCCTGCTGTTCGAGCGCTTCCTCAACCCCGAGCGCGTGTCGATGCCCGACTTCGACATCGACTTCTGCGAAACGCGGCGCGGCGAGGTGATCCGCTATGTGCAGGAGAAATACGGCCGAGACACCGTCGCGCAGATCATCACCTTCGGTAAGCTGAAGGCGCGCGCGGTGCTCAAGGACACCGGCCGCGTGCTGCAGATGAGCTATGGGCAGGTCGACCGGCTGGCGAAGCTGGTGCCCAACCATCCGACCGACCCCTGGACGCTCGAACGCGCGCTGAACGGCGTCGCTGAGCTGATGACCGAATATAAGCAGGACGACGGGGTGCGCCGCCTGTTCGACATGGCGCGCCAGCTGGAAGGCCTGCCGCGGCACAGCTCGACCCACGCCGCGGGCGTGGTGATCGGCGACCGGCCGCTCGACCAGCTCGTCCCGCTCTATCGCGACCCGCGTTCGGATATGCCGGTGACGCAGTTCGACATGAAATATGTCGAGACCGCGGGGCTGGTGAAATTCGACTTCCTCGGTCTCAAGACGCTGTCGGTGCTGAAGGAGGCGAAGCGCCTGCTCGCATTGCGCGGGGTCGACGTCGATCTCGACGCGCTCGGGTGGGATGACGAGGAAGTCTATGCCTTGCTCCAGCGCGGCGAGACGGTCGGGGTGTTCCAGCTGGAATCCGAAGGGATGCGGCGCACGCTGTCGGCGGTGAAGCCGACCAATTTCGGCGACATCATCGCCCTCGTCGCGCTCTATCGCCCGGGGCCGATGGACAATATCCCGCTGTTCGGCGCGCGCAAGAACGGGCGCGAGCCGATCGCCTATCCGCACCCGCTGCTCGAAGGCATCCTCGCCGAAACCTACGGCATCTTCGTCTATCAGGAACAGGTGATGCAGGCGGCGCAGATTCTCGCCGGCTACAGTCTTGGCGGCGCCGACCTCCTGCGCCGCGCGATGGGCAAGAAGGTGCAGGCGGAGATGGACGCGCAGCGCGACACCTTCGTCAAGGGCTGCGGCGAGCATAACGGCATCGACGCGAAGGCCGCGAACGAGCTGTTCGACTTGATCGACAAGTTCGCGGGCTATGGTTTCAACAAGAGCCATGCCGCGGCCTATGCGCTGCTGTCGTACCAGACTGCGTGGCTGAAGGCGCATTATCCTCACGAATTCTTCGCCGCGTCGATGTCGTTCGACAGCCACCAGACCGATAAATTGTCGATCTTCATCGACGATATGCGGCGTCTCGGGGTCGATGTGTCGGCGCCGTCGATCAACGACAGCGAGGCCGATTTCTCGGTCGGAAGATCGGGAGAGGGACGGGCCGACGAAGGGCTGACCGTGCGCTATGCGCTCGGCGCGCTGAAGGGCGTCGGCGAAAAGGCGATGGAGGCGCTCGCCGCTGAACGTCATGCCAAGGGCGATTTCGCCAGCCTCGACGATTTCGCCGCGCGCATCGACCCCAAGCTGCTCAACCGGCGTCAGATCGAGGCGCTGGCCGCCGGCGGTGCGTTCGATTGCGTCGAGCCCGACCGTCCGCGTGCCTATGCCGGTGCCGAAGCCCTGCTTGCCTGCGCGAACAACTCGGCGCACGAGCGCTCGACGGGGCAAGGCGGGCTGTTCGGCGGCGACGTCGCGATCATGCCGGTACTCCAGCTTCCCGCCGCCGAACCGTGGACGCTCGCCGAGCGCATGACGCGCGAGAAGGAGGCGTTCGGCTTCTATTTCTCGGCGCACCCGGTCGAGCAATATGAGGCGATCGTCGCGGCGCGCGGCGCGCGCAGCTATGGCGACATCTGCGAGAATGTCGAAATGACGCCCGGCACGCGCATCCCGATGGTGATGGCGGCGATGGTCGAGAGCGCGCGCCCGCGCGTATCGCAGCGCGGCAACCGCTTCCTCAACCTGACGCTGTCCGACCGCAGCGGCCAGTTCCAGTCGAGCTGTTTCGACGAGGCGGCGGGCAAGGTGCTGGAGGCGCTGGCGGCCGACGGCGGCTGCGCGATCCTGTCGGTCGAACTCGATCTGCTCGAAGGCGAGGAAACGCCGCGCGTGACGGTTCGTGGCGCGCAGCCGCTCGCCGATATCGCGGCGACCGCGGCGCTGCAGCTCAAGTGCCGGGTCGAGCTGCCCGCGGCGATCGACGAGATGGCGCGGCTGCTCGAACGCCGCGACGATGCGCGCGGGCGCGTGATCGTCCTCACCACCGACCCGCTGACCGACGAGGATATCGAGATCACCCTGGGCCGGAACTTTGCGCTCGGCCCCGATCTGGTCGCGCGGTTCGACATGATTACGGGCATTTCCGAAGCCGCACTGTCGCTCGTCGCACCACGCGATTTCCGCGTCCGCTGACCACGGCACCGACTCGCTTTCCACGACGGGCGGGCAATTTGCGTTGCCCCTTGCAACCTGAGCCCTGACGGCCCTATCCCTAGGCAAAATTACAAGAGGGATGCCTGATGTTCGGAATGCAAAGCCAGCCGCTGCTTGTCACCAGCCTGATCGATCATGCCGCGCGCGAGCATGGCGGGCGCGAGATCGTCTCGCGCTGGGCCGACGGCAGCATGACGCGCTCGACCTGGAGCGAGGTGGGCGCGGACGCGCGGCGTTTCGCCGCGGCGATGACCAGGCTCGGCATGACGAAGGGCGACCGCATCGCGACGCTGGCGATGAACCACGGCCATCATCTGGTGAGCTGGTACGGCAGCGCCGGAATGGGCGGCGTACTCCACACGGTGAACCCGCGGCTGTTCGACGAACAGCTCGTCTATATCGTCAACCATGCCGAGGATCGCGTGCTGCTGTTCGACGCGATGTTCCTGCCGATCGTCGAGCGGCTGCGCAGCCAGTTGCCCTCGGTCGAGCATTTCATCCTGTTCGATGCGCCGGCGCGCAAGGGCTATCTGTCGTACCGCGACCTGATCGATGCCGAGGACGGCAGCTTCGCATGGGTCGAACTCGACGAGCGCGATCCGGTCGGGCTCTGCTATACGAGCGGGACGACGGGCAATCCCAAGGGCGTGCTCTACGAGCATCGCTCGAACGTCATCCACGCGATCACCGAGATCCAGCCCGACGTGTTCGACATGTCGAACCGTAGCGTCATCCTGCCGATCGTGCCGATGTTCCATGCGAACAGCTGGGGCATTCCCTTTGCTGCGGCGACCGTCGGCGCGAAGCTCGTATTCTCGGCGACCAACGACGCGCAGGTGCTGTGCGACCTGATCCACGACGAGGGGGTGACGCACAGCGCCGGTGTGCCGACGGTATGGCTCGCGATGTTCGCGCATATGGATGCGACAGGCATCGGCTATGGCAAGCTCTATCGCGTCATCATCGGCGGCTCGGCGGCGCCGCGCGCGATGATCGAGCGCTTCATGAAGGCCGGGGTCGATGTCGGCCACGCCTGGGGCATGACCGAAACCTCGCCGATCGGGACGATGGGCAAGCGGCCGTGGAACTGGGACGAGCTTGGTTTCGACGAGCGCGTCGATATCGTCTGCCGCCAGGGCTGCCCGCCGTTCGGGGTCGAACTGCGCATCGTCGACGATGCGGACAATGAGCTGCCGCGCGACGGGGTGACGAGCGGGCGGCTGCAGATCCGCGGGCCGTGGATCATCCAGCGCTATTTCAAGGCCGATGCCGACGCAGCCGACGCCGACGGCTGGTTCGACACCGGCGACGTGTCGGTGATCCACCCCGACGGCGTCATGCAGATCACCGACCGTGCCAAGGACGTGATCAAGTCGGGCGGCGAATGGATTTCGTCGATCGAACTCGAAAATGCCGCGGTCGGCGCGCCGGGCGTGCAGGAGGCGGCGGCGGTCGGCGTCTATCATCCCAAATGGGACGAGCGGCCGATCCTGCTGATCGTCAGGAAACCGGGCGCCGGGGTGAGCGAGGCGGAGATCGTCGATTACCTCAAGGACAAGGTCGCCAAATGGTGGCTGCCCGACGAGGTCGTGTTCGTCGACGAACTGCCGCACACCGCGACGGGCAAGATCCTGAAGCGCCAGATCCGCGACGATTACAAGGATTACAAGCTGCGGTCGCTGACCGCGGCGTAATCTTCATCGCCGTCATTGCGAGCGAAGCGAAGCAATCCAGAGACCGCGTACACCGCTCTGGATTGCCACGCTTCGCTTGCAATGACGAGATTCAGAATAACTCCATCTGACCGTCCCTTTCCGGCGGGCGAAACAGGTCGCTGCGGATCGGGGGGAAGCTTCGGTCCATGCCATGTTCGCGCGCGGCGCGCCTGACGCGCTGGCGGATCAGTTGCGGCCACACGCCTTGGCCCTTCATGCGCGTGAAGAAATTCGGGTCGTTGTCGCGGCCGCCGCGGATGTCCTGCACCATGTGCATCACCTTGTCGGCGCGGTCGGGATAATGGGCAGTGAGCCAGGCGCGGAAGAGCGGCGCGACCTCATAGGGCAGGCGCATCATGATATAGGAAGCGCGGATCGCGCCCGCCTCGGCCGCGGCGGCCATGATCGCCTCGATCTCGTGATCGGTGATCGCGGGGATGATCGGCGAGATATTGACCTGCGTCGGCACGCCCGCATCGATCAGCTTGCGGATTGCCGCGAGACGACGGCGTGGATGCGGCGCGCGCGGTTCGAGGGTCCGCGCGACCTTTGGATCGAGCGTCGTTATCGAGACCGCGACGCCGACCAGATTGTCGCGCGCCATGTCGGCGAGCAGGTCGATGTCGCGCAGCAGCCGGTCGGACTTGGTGGTGATGATCAGCGGATGTCGCGTCTCGGCGAGCACTTCGACGATCGAGCGCGTGATGCCCCAGTCGCGCTCGATCGGCTGGTAGCCGTCGGTGTTGGTCCCGATCGCGATCGGGGCGGCTTTGTAATTGCGCTTGGCGAGTTCCTGCCTCAGCAGCTTCGCCGCATCGGGCTTGGCGAACAGGCGGCTCTCGAAATCGAGCCCGGGCGAGAGGTCGTGGAAGGCATGCGTCGGGCGCGCGAAGCAATAGATGCAGCCATGCTCGCAGCCACGATAGGGGTTGATCGAGCGGTCGAAGCCGATGTCGGGTGAAGTGTTCCGCGAGATAATCGTCTTCGGACGCTCGACCGTCACCGTCGTGCGCAGCGGCGGCGGCGCGCCGTCGATCGCCTCCGCAGCGTCGAGCCAGTCGCCATCGGCCTCGCGGTCGAGCGATCCGGTGCGGGTCGGGCGCAAATTGGTCGGTGCGCCGCGGCCCGATATGGGGGGCAGGGGCTTAGGCGATTCCATCGGCGCAGGATATCGCGACATGGGGAACAAAGGAAGAACATATATCTCTTTGTCATCCCGGCGAAGGCCGGGATCTCGACATTGCGTCGTAACGCGACGGTGAGATCCCGGCCTTCGCCGGGATGACGAGAGGGGCTATTCCGTCAGCCGTGGCATCAGTTCGACGAAGTTGCAGGGCCGGTGCCGGCTGTCGAGCTGGGTCGACAAAATGCCTTCCCACGCGTCGGTCACCGCGCCGGTCGAGCCGGGCAGCGCGAAGATATAGGTGCCGCGGGCCACCACCGCGCAGGCGCGCGACTGGATCGTCGAGGTGCCGATGGTCTGGTAGCTGAGCCAGCGGAACAATTCGCCGAAGCCCGGAATATCCTTGCCGTCGAGCCGGCGCAGCGCCTCGGGTGTCACGTCGCGGCCGGTGAGGCCCGTCCCGCCTGTGGTGATCACGACATCGACCGCGGGATCGTCGATCCAGTTGTGGAGGCGGGAGACGATAAGGTCGCTCTCGTCCCGGATGATCGCCCGCGCGGCGAGGATATGGCCCGCGCCGGTGAGCAGTTCCTCGAGCTTGTCGCCCGACCGGTCGTCGGCTTCGCTGCGGCTGTCCGAAATGGTCAGGAGCGCGATGCGGACGGGTTTGAAGGGCAGGCTCTCGTCAATCGGCATTGGCGAGGCTGCCCGCATAGGTCAGGCGCGTGCGGTCCTTGCCGTCGGGGAAGCGCGGCCATTTGCCCTGCGCGAGCGCGGCGCGGCTGTCCGACGGCTTGCCCTGCTGCGCCTCGTACATCCAGTAGTTGCGGAGCACGATGCCGACATAGCCACGCGTTTCCCAATAGGGGATCGATTCCATGTAAAGCAACGGATCGCCTCCGTCGCGAACCTCGGTCTGCCAGCGCGCGATCGGCGCGGGCCCGGCGTTATAGGCGGCGATGACCTTGAGCAACTGGCCGCCCGTCGAGCTGTCCTTGCTGAGATATTGCAGATAGCGCTGGCCGAAATCCATGTTGACCGCGGGGGTCTTGAGATCGCCGGGCCCGCGGCCGTCGCCGTTCCAGCGCGCGAGATCGTTCGCGGTGCCGGGGCGGACCTGCATCAGTCCCATCGCACCCGCCGGGCTGACTGCGGTGCGCTGGAAGCGCGATTCCTGGAGCGTATGGGCAAAGACGAGCGCGGGATCGACCCGCCAGCCGCCATTGGGTTCCCAATTGGGCTGCGGGTAGCGCGTTGCGGCGGCGAGCTTGCGGCCCTGCGGCGTGTTGTGCGCGAGCCAGAGCTGGGTTTCGGGAAGGCTCAGCGCGCCGGCGATGCCGATGAGCTGCGCATGCTGGTCGGGGTTGCCGATGCGCGCCTGATGGCGCAGCGTCTCGTCGGCATATTTGTCCTCGCCGATTTCCGCGAGCGCCATCGCGGTGCGGACATTGGGCAGATCCTCGAGCGCGCGCCATGCGCTGCGGTCGGCACGGACATTCTGCTGCTGTTGCGCCGTGGGCTGGCCGAGCGTTTCGGCGGCGAGCAGGCCGTAGAAGGTTTCCTCGTTAGCGGCGGCGGCGCGGAGGCGTGGCTGGACCGACGCGGGCTCGCCCGCGGCGGTCGCGGCACGCGCCGCCCAGTAAAAGGCAGCGGCGCGCAGTTCGCTGTCGCGCGCTTCCCTGGCGACGCGGTCGAAGGCGGCGAGCGCGGTGCGATAATCGTGCAGGCGCCACGAAGCGAGGCCCTGCACCCAGGCGCCCTGCGTAGCCCACGGCCCGCTGTTGGCGGTGCACGAGAGCGCGAGACGCAGCGCATTCTGGTCGTCATTCTCGATATAATAGGACCAGGCGATTTTCTGCATCCATTCGGCGCGCGCCTCGGGCGACAATTTGTCGATCACCGCATTGAGCAGCGCCTCGGCGCCCGCCGGATCGTCATTCTTGATACGCTCGGGCACACCGCGCGCGAGGCCGGCGGCGAAGGGATCGCTGACGCTGTCGGCGTTGAGGCGGCGCGGAGCGCTGCCCGCCCAGCTGAGGCGCGTCTGGAAGGGGAGCGTCGGCAGGTCGGTCGCGCCGCGCTTGGCGGCGAGGCGGCCCAATTGCTCGGCCTGCGGCAGCTGCGGTGAGCGCGACAGGATCGGCACGATGTCGGCGACCTCCGCCCTGGGGCTGTTCGGCGCGACGAGCAGTTCGGCGCGCAGGAAGTCGTTCAGCGGGCCTCCCTTCGCATCGCCGTCGGCGCCGTCGAGCAGCGCGCGCGCGTCGGCCCAGCGCTGGCCGCGGATCGCAGTCAGCACCTGGGCGTAAAGTGTTTTCTGCTTCGCCGACAGGATGTCGGGCACCGTCTGGGGTGCATTCGCGAAATCGCGGTCCTTGTCGGCAGCGAATGCAGGCACGGCGCCGGCCGTGCCGGCCAGCAGCGCGCAGGAGAGAAAAATCTTGGTCCGTCTATTCATCTGTCAACGTCCCCGGTTGAACAGTTTGAGACTGTCCCAGGCCGCCGCCTTCTGGGCAGGCCGGGCAAGCAGCATCGCGGGACTCGCGACCGCCACGGCCTCCACCTTGCCGCCATCTTGGTTAATATCGAGTAATCTTCCGCGCGTGTCGGCGAGGGCGCTGCCCGTCGCCATGCGCAGGATTTCGCTACCGACCAGCAGCAGGCGACCGGGCCGCGCGAGGCGCAGATGGTGCCACAGCAGCCGGTCGAGATCGGCGAGGTCGGCGTCGCTGCAGCGGCCACCCGGCGGGCGCGTCACCGCGAGGCTGGCGAGATAGCAGTCGCCGCGCGCCATGCCGACCGCGCGCAGCATCGCGTCGAGCAACTGGCCGGCCGGGCCGGTGAAAAGCGCGCCGTCGCGCTGGTCGTCGATTTCGGGCCAGGCGGTCAGCAGCATCAGCGGCGCCCCGGCCGCGCCGACGGGCAGGATGCGACGCGCGTCCCACTGGCTGCCCGGCACATCGGCGCCGGTCGCGAGCCATGCCTGGAAATCGTCCCAGCCGCCCAGAATCTCGACCGGCCCCTTGCGCTCGGGCTCCGCGGGCACTTCCTGGCGCTGGAGCGCGGCGGGCAGGGGGGCGGGTTCGGATTCGGCAAGCGGCCTGCGCTTCGGCTTTGCCGCAACGTCATTGGCCGCAGGCACGTCGAGCCAGCCCGCCGGCACCTCGCCGACGAGCGCATCGACGCCGGCGAGCGACCACCAGTCGCAATAGCTTTCCGCCAGCAAGGCCAAGTTTTGCCCACCCATCAGGGTGTGGCCCTGCAAATTGCGCGACCGAGGCGGCGAAATGGTGAAGATATCGTCTTCGCGTGGCCGCCGCGGATGGTGGTTCCATCTGCAAGGACGCGCGGGGACGAGATCGAAGCCATTTCGCCGTCCCTTCGGGATTTGACCGATTTTGTCCATGGCCGCGTCGGCGAGCCTTGGGATATATTCATATGCCTGCGCCTCGCCTCCTGGCCCTGAACAAAATCGCTTCAAACCTCGGTCGCGCAATTTGCAGGGCCACACCCTCATTTTGTTTCAAACAGAGAGTTGACGGACGCGTCAATTGGCGGGCATCGCAAATCGTGACAGAATGAGCGCAGGGCACGATGAATGTCCGCGCAGGGACGGCAGAAAGGGATTTGCGGTGAGCGAACGGGAATCGATGCCCTATGACGTGGTCATCGTCGGCGCGGGGCCGGCGGGACTTTCGGCGGCGATCCGCCTCAAGCAACTGGCGAACGAAGCTGGCAGCGAATTGTCGGTCTGCATCCTCGAAAAAGGGTCCGAGGTCGGCGCGCATATCCTGTCGGGTGCAGTGATCGACCCGAAGGGGCTCGACGAGCTGCTCCCCGAGTGGCGGACGCAGGGCTGCCCGCTCGCAGAGGTGCCGGTCAACGACAACCAGCATTGGGTGCTGACCAAGAACCGGAAGTTCAGCCTGCCGCACATCATCACGCCGCCCTTCATGCACAATGTCGGCACTTATACGGGCAGCCTCGGCAATCTCTGCCGCTGGCTCGCCGAACAGGCCGAGGGGCTGGGCGTCGAAATCTTTCCCGGGTTTCCCGCCGCGGAAATCCTCTATAACGAGGATGGCTCGGTCAAAGGCGTCGCGACCGGCGACATGGGCATCGCGCGCGACGGCAGCCACAAGTCGGACTATGCGCCGGGGCTCGAACTCCATGCGAAATATACGTTTTTCGCCGAGGGCGTGCGCGGCCATCTGACCAAGATGATCAAGCCGCAATTCGCGCTCGACAGCGATTGCGAGCCGCAGGTCTATGGTCTCGGCATCAAGGAACTGTGGGACATCGACCCCGCGAACCACGCACCGGGCCGCGTCATCCACACGCAGGGCTGGCCGCTCGACGAGAACGCCAATGGCGGCGGCTTCCTCTATCATCAGGCGAACGGGCAGGTTGCGCTCGGCTTCGTGACCTGGCTCAACTATCGCAATCCGCACATCTCCCCCTTCCAGGAGATGCAGAAGTGGAAGACGCATCCCGAGATCGCGAAGATCCTGAAGGGCGGCAAGCGCGTCTCCTATGGCGCGCGCGCGATCAGCGACGGCGGCCTGCAGTCGGTGCCGAAGCTCGCCTTCCCGGGCGGCGCGCTGATCGGCGACAGCGCCGGTTTCCTGAACGTTCCGCGCATCAAGGGCACCCACACGTCGATGAAGTCGGGCATGATGGCGGCCGAAGCCGCCTTCGCCGCGGTGACCGCGGGCCGGTCGGGCGATACCCTCGACGCCTATCAGGCGGCCTATGACGACAGCTGGGTGAAGAAGGAGCTGAGCGTCGTCCGCAACGTGCTGCCGCTCGTCGAGAAATATGGCGACCTCGCAGGCACGATCCTGTCGGGCATGACGATGTGGCTCGAAACGCTGAAGATCAAAGTCCCGTTCACGATGAAGCATCACCCGGACAACGAAAGCCTCTATCGCGCCGACATGATGCCGAAGCCGGACTATCCGAAGCCCGACGGCGTGCTGACCTTTGATCGCCTGTCGTCGGTGTTCATTTCGAACACGAATCACGAGGAAGACCAGCCGGTCCATCTGCAGCTCAAGGACCCGTCGATCCCGGTCGAATATAATCTGCCGCTCTATGACGAGCCGGCGCAGCGCTATTGTCCGGCGGGCGTTTACGAGATCGTCGGCGCGGCCGAGGGCGACCCGAAATTCGTCATCAACGCGCAGAATTGCGTCCATTGCAAGACGTGCGACATCAAGGACCCGACCCAGAATATCAACTGGGTCACTCCCGAAGGCGGCGGAGGCCCCAATTACCCCAATATGTAAGCTTGCCCGCTTTTTCGCGGCGCCTGCGGTCGCGGTCGGCGCGCTGGCGCTCGCGATGCCCGCGCAGGCGGTCGATGACAGCGGCGCGGCGCTGAATGCGCTGGTGAGGGCGCGGCTCGCCGAGGATGCGGGCGCGCCGGCGGAAGCGCTGTCGGCGCTGACCGCGCTCGCGAGCCATGCGCCGCAGATGCCCGGCCTGCGCGGCCGGATGCTCGAACAGGCGATCGAGGCGGGCGATCTCGTCGCGGCGCGCAGCGCGGCGGCGCAGCTATGGGCCGGCGGCGACCGCCGTTTCGATGCGCAGCTGGTGCTGCTCGTCGATGCGATGCGGCGCTCCGACTGGAAGGGCGCGCGCGCCTATCTGGCCGGACATGGCGGTTCGGGCGGCGGCGATGCGATCGCGCGGCTGATCCAGCCGGCGATTTCGAGCTGGATCGATGTCGGGACACGCGAAGCCGATGCCGAGCGTCATCTGATCGCCGCCTTCGGCAGAGGGCAGCCCGAGCCCGCGATGGCGATGGAGGCCGCGCTGGTGCGCCTCGCATCGGGGCGCACCGCCGAAGCGATCGCGCTGACCGACGAGACGATGCTGACCGACCGCACGAGCCAGCTCGTTGCGCTGCGCCTTGTCGCTTCGCTGCGCCGCGCCGGACAGGAAGAGGCGGCCGGGCGGCTGCGCCAGCGCATCGCGCTCGCAGCGGGATCGCGCGAGGATCCGTTGCTTCTGCTCCCCGACCAGCCGGTATCGACGCCGCGCGGCGGCGTGGCGCACTGGCTGGCGCTGCTCGCCGACGGCCTGTCGCGGACGCCGAACGGCAGCCGGAAACTGCCCGTGCTGTTCGCGCGGGCGAGCTTCTGGCTCAACGACCAGGATCTGACGGTGCGCAGTGCACTCGTCGAGGCGCTGGACCGCAACGGACAGGGCGTCGAGGCGACGGCATTGCTGGCGAGCGCGAAGGGAGAGATCCCGCCGGTGCTCGCGATGCGCCGCGCCGAGCTGCTGGCTGACGCGGGCGATATGGCGGGCGCCGCGAAGCTTGCCGACACCGCCGCGGCGGGCGAGCCGCCGGTGCGCAGCCTGCTCGTCCGCTTCGCCGATCTCGCGCGCCGCGCGGACGATCCGCGAGCCGCGGCGCGGGCCTATGAGCGGCTCGAAGCCAGCTTGGGCGACGGCGCCGAGGATGCGGCGCTGCGCGGCTCGCTGCTGATCGCGCGGGCCGAGCTGTTGCTGCAGGCGGGCGACTGGGAGGCGGCGAAGCCTCTGATGGAAAAGGCGGTCGCGCTGCGGCCGAACGATGCGACGGTGCTCAACTTCGTCGGCTATTCGGCGCTCGAGCGGCGCCACGAGGTGCCGCAGTCGCTGGCGCGGATCGAGGCGGCGTGGCGGCAGGAGCCGCAGAGTCCGGCGATCACCGACTCGCTCGGCTGGGCCTATTTCCTGACCGGGCGCGTCGCCGAGGCGGTGCCGCTGCTCGAAAAGGCGCAGCAGGGCGATTCGGCGAATCCGGTCATCATCGAACATCTGGGCGACGCCTATTGGCAGGCGGGACGCAAATATCAGGCGCGCTACGTCTGGCGTGCGGCGGCGCTGCTGGCCGAGGCCGATATGGCGACGCGGCTCGCCGCGAAGATCCGCGACGGGCTGACCCCCGCGACGGTCGCGCCATGAGCGCGATGTCCGAAACCGGCTGGGCGAAGATCAATCTGGCGCTGCATGTGCGGGGCCGGCGGGCGGATGGTTATCACGAGATCGAAACGCTGTTCGCGTTCGTCGACCGGGGCGACGGGTTGGAGGCGAGGCCCGCCGACACCGACACGCTGGCGATCGAGGGCGAATTCGCCGAGGGGTTGAGCGCCGGGCCGGACAATCTGGTGCTGCGCGCGCTCGACCTGATGCGCGCGCGCCACGGGGCGGATCGTGTGCCGCCGCTCCAGGTGATATTGACCAAGCGCCTGCCCGTTGCGGCGGGGATCGGCGGCGGTTCGGCCGATGCTGCGGCGATGGCGCGGCTGGTGCGGCGCCACTTCCTGCCCGAGCTGGGCGATGCGGCGCTCGCGCGGCTCGTCGCGCCGCTCGGCGCCGATGTCGCGGCTTGCGTCGCAAGCGTCACGTCGCTGGGGCTGGGCGTCGGCGAGCAATTGTCGCCGGTGCCCGAACTGCGGCTCGGCGGGACGCCGGTGCTGCTGGTCAACCCGCGCGAGCCGGTCGCGACGGGGCCGGTGTTCGCGGCATGGGATGGCATCGACCGCGGGCCGCTCTACGGCGACCCGGACGGCCGGGCGCAACTGCTCGCAGCGCGCAACGACTTGCAGCGCCCGGCGATCGCGCAATGTCCGGCGATCGCCGACGTGATGCTTGAACTGGGCGCGCTCCGCCCGTGGCTCGCGCGCATGTCGGGATCGGGGGCGACCTGTTTCGCGCTGTTCGACGCGGCCGCCGAGCGCGACGCGGCGTCGGTGCGTCTGGCGCAGAGCCATCCGCACTGGTGGCAGATGGCAGGCGTGCTGCGATGAGCGAGGCCTGGCGCCAGCTCGGCACGCCGCGCGCGGGCGGGATATTGCTGATCGCCGACCATGCCTCGGCCCGGGTGCCCGACGATGTCGATCTCGGCATCGACCCCGCGCTGCTGTCCAATCATATCGCGATCGATATCGGCGTGGCGGAGGTCGCGGCGCTGCTCGTCGAGGGCGGCGCGGTCGATGCGGCGATCCTCGGCGGCGTGTCGCGGCTGGTAGTCGACTGCAACCGCGACGAGGATGTGCCCGGGGTGCTGCCGATCGCGAGCGACGGTCACGCGGTGCCGGGCAATGCGCTCGACGACGCGGCCCGCGAGGCGCGGCTGGCGCGCTTTTTCCGGCCCTATCATGCGCATATCGCGGCGACGATTGCGGCGCATCGCCCGGCGATGATCCTGTCGCTGCACAGCTTCACGCCGTCGCTGGCGGCGCATCCCGATCAGGCGCGGCCGTGGCACGTCGGGGTGCTCTATAACGAGGATGACCGGCTCGCGGGCGCTGCCATCGCGGCGCTGGAGGCCGAAGGCATGATCGTCGGCGATCAGCAGCCCTATTCGGGCAAACTGCTCAACGCGACGATGAACCGCCATGCCGAGGCGAACGCCATTCCCTACGTCGGGATCGAGATGCGGCAGGATCTGGCCGGCGATGCGGCGGGGCAGGCGCTGTTCGCGGCGCGGCTCGCGCGCATGTGCAGGAAAGTGGCATTGAATCTGGCGGGATAGGCGTGTAGAGGCGCTTCTCTTCGTTCAATTTTGAAATAATATTATCAGGAATTTGTAAAATGCCTTCTTATCGTTCGCGCACCACGACCCACGGCCGCAATATGGCGGGCGCACGCGGCCTGTGGCGCGCGACGGGGATGAAGGACAGCGATTTCGGCAAGCCGATCATCGCGGTGGTCAACAGCTTCACCCAGTTCGTGCCCGGTCACGTCCACCTGAAGGACCTCGGCCAGATGGTCGCGCGCGAGATCGAGGCCGCGGGCGGCGTCGCCAAGGAATTCAACACGATCGCGGTCGATGACGGCATCGCGATGGGGCATGACGGCATGCTCTATTCGCTGCCCAGCCGCGACCTGATCGCCGACAGCGTCGAATATATGGTCAACGCGCATTGCGCCGACGCGATGGTGTGCATCTCCAACTGCGACAAGATCACCCCGGGAATGCTGATGGCGGCGCTGCGCATCAACATTCCGGTCGTGTTCGTTTCGGGCGGGCCGATGGAGGCCGGCAAGGTGATCCTGAAGGGCAAGGAGGTCGCGCTCGACCTGGTCGACGCGATGGTCGCCGCCGCGGACGAGAAATATAGCGACGAGGAGGTCGCCGCGGTCGAACGTTCGGCCTGTCCGACCTGCGGCAGCTGTTCGGGCATGTTCACCGCCAATTCGATGAACTGCCTGACCGAGGCGCTGGGGCTGTCGCTGCCGGGCAATGGCTCGACGCTCGCGACGCACGCCGACCGCAAGGAATTGTTTCTGCGCGCGGGCCGCATCGTCGTCGAGATGTGCCGCCGCCACTACGAGGAAGGCGATGACAGCGTCCTGCCGCGCCACATTGCCACCTTCGAGGCGTTCGAGAATGCGATGAGCCTCGACATCGCGATGGGCGGATCGACCAACACCGTGCTCCACCTGCTCGCCGCCGCGCACGAGGCCGGCGTCGATTTCAACATGACCGACATCGACCGGCTGTCGCGCCGCGTGCCGTGCCTGTCGAAGGTCGCTCCGGCGAAGAGCGACGTGCATATGGAGGATGTCCACCGCGCGGGCGGGATCATGGCGATCCTCGGCGAACTCGAGCGCGCGGGGTTGCTCCACGCGCACCTGCCGACGGTGCACAGTGCGACGCTCGGCGATGCGCTCAACAAATGGGATATATCCCGCACCAACGATCCCGAAGTGCAGAAATTCTTCCTCGCGGCGCCGGGCGGCGTGCCGACGCAGACCGCGTTCAGCCAGGACCGGCGCTGGGACAGCCTCGACCTCGACCGCGAGGGCGGCGTGATCCGTTCCGCCGACCATGCCTTCAGCAAGGATGGCGGGCTCGCGGTGCTGTCGGGCAATATCGCGCTCGACGGCTGCATCGTGAAGACCGCCGGCGTCGACGAGAGCATCCTGAAATTTTCGGGCCCCGCGCGGGTTTATGAAAGCCAAGACGCGGCGGTTGCGGGCATCCTGACGGGCCAGGTCGAGGCGGGCGACGTCGT
>PNJO01000045.1 GCA_013821905.1 Sphingopyxis sp.
GAAGACACCGACCGCCGACATCATCGTCGCGACCCAGATCACGTCGATACCCATCAGCGTCGGGCCGGTCTGGGTCCCGGTGAAGGCGGCAAGGAGGAGGTTGCTGTTCATGTGTCCGCCCCCTTCTTAGATTTCGAAGCTGATCATGCGCGACATGATGAAGACGCCGAGGCTCATCCACACGAGGCCGCCCAATCCCGTGATGATCAGGCGCTCCTCGGAGAAAAAGCCGGCCAGATAGGCGGGGTTCATCATCCAGACGATGCCGAAAACGAAGAAGGGCAGCGCGCCGACGATCCACGCCGAAGCCTTGGCTTCCGAAGACATCGCCTTGATCTTGAGCTTCATCTGCGCGCGCTTGCGCAGCACGTCCGACAGGTTCGCGAGCGTTTCGGCGAGGTTGCCGCCGGTTTCGCGCTGGATCGCGATGGTGATGCAGAAGAATTTGAATTCGGGGGTGCCGAGCAATTCGGCCGATTCCTGGAGTGCCGCCTCCATCGTGTTACCGATGCGGATGCGTTCGACGACGCCCTTGAATTCCTCGCCGACCGGGCCGGGCAGCTCTTGGCTTACGACCTGGAAGGTTTCGGTGACGGGCAGACCCGAACGCAGACCACGGACGAGCAGATCGATGGCGTCCGGAAAGCGGGTGGTGAACGCCGCAACACGCTTTTTGATCAGCCGTCCGACATACATATAGGGCAGGCCGATGCCGACCATCAGGCCGATCAGCAGCGCGAGCGCAAAGGGCGCGCGGATCGCGAGCAGGCCGCCGGCGGCAACGACGAAGAGCCCCATGCACCAGAACATATACTGGCTGAGGTGCCAGTTTTTGCCGGTCTGGCGCAGCCGCAGCTCCATCAGTTCGCGACGCGGCATCAGGCTGGAAAGGCGTGCGTTCCCAGCGACGCCCGACGCGATCGTCTTGCGCATCTGCGCCGCGACCACGGCTTCGGTCGATGCGGCATGGCGATCCTTCACATTGGCAAGCCGCCGGCTCTTCGCCTTGCCGACGGACGGGCCGCCGAGCAGGATCACGAGCAGCGAAAAGGCCAGGAAGGCGGCACCGATGATAAGGATCACTGACAGGTTCATGGTCTCGGTTCGTCCAATCGGGGTGCGGGGAGCAGGAGGCGGCCGGCGAACCGGCCGCCGTCATGCCCTTATTTCGCGCCCTTTTTCGTCATCTGGCTCAGCTTGCCGAGCAGCGATCCACCCGACTTCGCTTTTGCCACCGGCGCCTCTTCCGAGGCATCGTCCGCGCCGTCGAGGATCTGGCGCATCAGCGTCGTCCAGACCGCGGCCGATTTGGTGCCCTTGCAGATTTCGGCATAGGATTTGCCGAGCTTCGCAGCCTGGCTGACCAGCTTCGGATCGAAAGGAATGGTCACGTCGATGCTGCGTTCGATCGACGATTCGAATTCCTTGCGTGACAGTTCGCCGACCGTGCTCTGGAACTTGTTCGCGACCAGAATGACGCGCGCGCCGGGGACATTCTGCTTGAACCACGACAGGAGGCGGATCGTGTCGCGCGCCGAGGCGAGCGTCACGTCGCTGACCAGCAGGATCGTGCCCGCTTCCGACACGAGGTGCGGGAAGGGGATCAGGACCTGGCGCGGAATGTCGACGATCGTCATCTCGAACGCGTTGCGCAGTTCCTCTTCCAGCTGGAAGAAAGCCGAGCCGTCGGTCATTACCGGCTGGTGGATCGGCGCTTCGGCCGACAGCAGGCTGAGCTTGTCCGACGCGCGCACCATCGCGCGCTCGATGAACAGGCCGTCGATGCGGCTGGGATTGTCGATCGCGTCGATCAGACCGCGACCGGGCTCGAGGTCGAGCGTCAGCGCGCCGGTGCCGAAATGCACGTCGAGGTCGAGCAGCGCGGTCTGGCGGTCGGCCTGTTCGCTGATCGCCCAGGCGAGCGAGGTCGACACCATCGAGGCGCCGACACCGCCGCGCACGCCGACGACCGCCATCATGTGATGCGGCTTGTCGTCGTGCATGTCGGCATGTTTCGGCGCCGACAGCATCGCCTGCGCCATGGTGAGCGATTCGCGCACCTGGTCGAGCGAAAGCGGCTTCAGCAGATAGTCCTGGATGCCGCTCGACAGCAGGTCGCGATAAAGGCGGACGTCGTTGACCTGTCCGGCCGCGATCACGACCGTGCCGGGTTCGCAGACTTCGGCCAGCGCGTTGATGTCGTTGATCGGATCGCCCGATTCCGACATGTCGACGAACAGGATGTTCGGGCTCGCCGAGACCGACAGCGACTGGACGGCGTTGCGCAGGCCGCCCTTGTTGCACTTTTCGACCGGCCAGCCCATGTCGGCGGCGGCGACGCGGATCAGCTCCAGCGTATCGTCGTCGCACACGAAGGCGTTGAACGGATCACGCAGCCCGGCTGCTTTGAAAGGAGCGTTCACTTGCCACCTCCGTTGTTGGTCGATTCGCCCTGAAGGCTTCCGGCGCCCGTCAGGGGCTTTTCGCGGAAAGTCTTGATCGCACGCGTCGATGCGGCCGGATCGCTGCGATCGTTGCTGGCGCCCTTGATCAGGTCATTGGGGTCGGCGACCATCGCGGCGAGATTGCTGTTCGTCGCGCAGCCATAGTTGGACGAGGTCGCGTTGTTGATGTTGATCGCCGACTGGCTCGACCAGTCGGGGCAGCCGGGAACATGTGCCGAGGCGCGCGTGATCACGACGCGCAGATGGCCCTCGGGCACCGCGCCGGTGGTGACCGGGACGTCCTGGCTGAGCAGGAGGCCGCGGCGTTCGACCATCGTGCGGATCGTCGCCTGCGCGGCGCTCGATCCATAGAGCGAGGGGTCCTCGACGGCGACGCGGTCGCCGTAGCGGACGCCCATCGCGTCGAGCCAGCCCTGCAGGCGGCCCTGTTCGCTCGGCGGCAGTTCGCCGCCCGACGCCGCGACGTCGAACTGATAGACGCTGTTGGTAACGACGGGCTGGTGCACCGAATCGAGGCCGCGGTTGCTGTGGGCGGTGCCCGTGCATCCCGCAAGCGTCGTCGCCAGTGCCAGGGCCGTCCAAGTCGCGATATTTTTCATCACTTTGCTCCTGAAAACCAGCACGTTACTTCTTGAGGCTGAAACCCGGCGACACGTCGCCGCTGCCGCCGCGCGGGCGGTCGGCGTCGCCGACGTTCGTTTCGAGGCGCGGCTTCGGCCGGTCGCCGCCCGTCACGCCAGAGCTCGACTGGTTGAGCAGCAGCCGCGCCAGGTCGTTCGGGTTCTGATAGGCATCGGTCGGCAGCTTGATGTCGTTCGCCGACACCGGCTGGACCAGATAGGGCGTCACCACGATCACCAGTTCGGTTTCGCCGCGGCGGAAGCTGTCCGACTTGAACAGCGTGCCGAGGATCGGAACGTCGCCGAGGCCCGGGATCTTGTCGATCGCGCCGATCGAACGATTGTTCATCAGGCCGGCGATCATGAAGCTTTCGCCCGAGCCCAGTTCGACCGTCGTTTCGGCGCGGCGGATCGTCAGCGCCGGGATTTCGAAGCCTTCCATGCGGATCGCGCCTTCGGTCGACAGTTCCGACACTTCGGGGCGGACGCGCAGGCTGATGCGGCCGTTCGACAGCACCGTCGGCGTATAGGCCAGGCTGACACCATATTTGCGATATTCGATCGTCGTGCCGGCAAAGTTGCCGGGGATCGGGATCGGGAATTCGCCGCCCGCGAGGAAGTCGGCGGTTTCGCCCGAAATCGCGGTCAGGTTCGGCTGCGCCAGCGTGACGACCATGCCCGACCGCTCGCCAAGATCGAGCGAGGCGATGAGGTTGAGCCCGAAGAGGCGGCCGGCGCCGGCGATCGAGCTGGTTCCGCTCGGTGTATTGAAGGCATAGCTCGTGCTGCCCGGGGGAAGCGGCGGAGTGCCTTCGCCCGGGAAAGCGATTTCGCCAGCGGTGCGGCCGCGGAAGATGCCGCCGAGGAAGCCGTTGCCGCCAGGGCCGTCCATGTCGCGCGTCAGCACGTTGCCGCTGATTTCCTTGACCAGCGTGCGGTTCACTTCGGCGATGCGGACCTGCAGGTTGACCTGCAGCGGCGTCGCGGTGCGAAGGCGCGAGAGCACCTTGCTCTTTTCGCCGACAAAAGCCTGCACGAGGCGTTCTGCCTCCGCGGCATCGTCGGGCGACTGGACCGTACCGGTGAGCAGCACGAAGCCGTTCATCGCATTGGCCGAGATCGCGGCGTCGGGCATCGCCAGCGAGAGCATCTGGTCGATGGTCTCGATATTGTTGCCGACGCGGGCGACGGTCGAATAGACGACGCGGCCGCTGGCATCGGTGGCATAGATGCTGGTTTCACCCGGGCCCTTGCCGAAGACATAGAGCTGGCGGCTCGAACGGATCTGGACGTCGGCTACCTTGTCGTCGGCGACGAACACGTCGGTCATCGCGGCGGGGAGGCTGATCAGGCGGCCGCGGCCGACCGACAGGTCGATGCTGCTGCTGGCGTTCTGGACCGCCTGGGCGATCACCGGGGCCGACGGAGCCGCGGCCAGCGTGGCTGCCACCAGGCCGATAGCCAGAGTGCGGGCCAGCGCCGTTGCCTTGAAATTGGCTTTGCTGTTCATCTTACTTACCCCCAACCGGAATTTCGGTGACCTTGTCGCCGCGCGTGATGCGGACGACCGGACCGCGGGGTGCCGGAGCCCCGTAGGAAGACGGCGAGCTGTTGCTGTAGTTCGGTTGCGGCTGCGGGCGCGGCGCGCTGGCACGGCCGCTGACCGGGATCCAGAAGCGCGAGACGTCGCCGCCGGTGGTTGCGGTCCTCGCAGTCGTCGGACGGCTGGCGGCCTGCGCCATCATCCGGCGTTCGGCAACCGTGTCGCCTTTTGCAGGCACATTGACTTCGCCCGATGCGATCGCGGCTTCGAGTTCGCCGCTGCTTTCGGCGAGCGGGCGGAGCGCGAGCGAGAGGCGGCCCATGCTTTCCGCGACAGCGATGCGTTCGGCGATTTCGGGCGTCGCTTCGAGCGTCACCGAACCGAAGGTGCGAACCGGCGTCTTGCCCGTTTCGTCTTCGGCATCAAAGCGCTGGTCGGTGGCGAGCACGCGGACGTTGCGCACGATCGTTTCGGCGGTGAACAGCTGCTTGTCGGGATAGGTGCTCTTTTCGCTGTCGATATCGATCGTCTGGGCGAGGAGCACGTCGACGCGGTCACCCGGGAAGACGAAGCCGGCGACGCCCTGTTCCTGGCTGACCTTCACCGTGACGGCGCGCATGCCCGCGCCCAGCGCCGCGGCGAGGAAGCCGCGATCGTCGGGATGAACGAGCGCGCCCTGCGTCAGCGGCTGGCCGGCCGTGATCGGATAGCGCACGACGGTGCCGACCAGGGTCTGCACGTCGGTCTTTTCCTTCATGAAATAGGCCTTCTCGACCAATTCCTTGGGCCAGGGCTGGAAACGGAAGCTGTCGGGGCCGATAATCGTGCCGACCGGCAGCTGCCGCGTCGCGACGAGGATCATCGGGCCGTCGATAGCCGGTGCAGCCGCTGCGCGAGCCGGCGGTGCCGAAGCGCCGCGCATCATCTGGTTGACCCCGAATGCCGCGCCGATGGCAATCACCAGCGCGCCGACGATCAGCATTATCTTTCGCGTATCCATGACGATTTTTCGCCTCCTCGCACCAACCGGACGCGGCGGTGCTTGCCCTCAACTTCAACCGATAAACTGAAACTGGTTAAGATATTGTTGGTGAAGCGCCCAAAGACCTGCGGCCGCGATTGCGACCCCGTAAGGCACCTCCGGCTTCTTCTCCGGCCGCTTCACGATCAGCCAGACGAGCATGGCGCCCGACACCGCTGCGCCGGCCAGCGCCATCACCGTCAGCGCCGGCATGAAGATCGGCAACGGCACCCACAGCATCACGGCGAAGACGTTCTTCACGTCGCCTGCGCCCATCGCATTCAGCATGTAGAGCAGCAGGAAAAAGCCGAAAACGGCGAGCGCGGCGCCGATCTGCAGCGGCACGTCGGGCCATAGCGGCCAGCCGACGGCGATCCAGAAGGGAATGGCAAAGGCCGCGATCAGGCCGTTGAGGCCGTTCGAAATCTCGCGCCAGCGCAGGTCGCTGATGGCGCAGCAGATCATCAGGATCGCGCCGATCGCCGCCAGAACCAACTGAGGAAGAGTGCCGTTCATGGCGCTCTCTCCTAGTCATCATGACTTACCAAATAGTAACCATGTTGGCCTCCGCGCTGCTGCGGCTTGCATTCGCGCGGCCAGTCGATATGCGGCTGGGGCATGACGAGCGCGCCGCCATCCTCGACCGATGTCCTGATCGTCGGCGCCGGCATCGCCGGGGCAAGCCTCGCCGCCGCGCTGGCGCCGCATCGCCGCGTGATGCTGATCGAGGCCGAGAACATGCCGGGCTATCACGCGACCGGCCGGTCGGCGGCCTTTTGGCACGAGAGCTATGGCGGGGTGATGGTCCAGCCATTGTCGGCCGCTTCCTTCGACCTGCTCGACCGACCCCCCGCGGACTTTTCGGAGCGCGGCTTCCTGTCGCCCCGCGCCGCGCTGACGATCGGTCATCGCGGCGAGGCCGCCGACGTCGACGCCTTCGCGGCCGAATTTCTTGCCAAGGGTGTCGACATTGCACGCATGCGCGGCGCCGAGGTTGCCGGCAAAATTCCGGGCGTGCGCTCCGAATGGAGCGAGGCGGCCTATGAAGCCGCGTGCAGCGATATCGACGTCGGCGGGCTTCATGCGGCTTACCTGCGGGCCGCGAAGCGCGCCGGGGCCGTACTCGTCACGCGGGCGCCGCTCGCGCAAGCGCGCCGGTTCGGCGACGGCTGGGAGGTGAGCGTCGGTAACGACAGGCTAAGCGCTGCACTGATCGTCAACGCCGCCGGGGCTTGGGCGGACCGCGTCGCCGCCGCGTGCGGCGTGCGCCCGCTCGGCATCCAGCCCTATCGCCGCACGGTGGCGCAGGTCCGGCTCGGCGTGCCGACGCCCGCCGAGCTGCCGCTCGTCATCCATGTCGGCGGCCAATTCTATTTCAAGGGCGAGGGCGCGGGGCGCGTCTGGCTCAGCCCGCACGACGAAACCCCGCTCGATCCCTGCGATGCCGCGCCCGACGAACTGGATGTGGCGACGGCGATCGACCGGATGCAGGCGGTGGTCGACTGGCCGATTGCGGCGGTCGAGCGCAAATGGGCGGGATTGCGCAGTTTTGCGCCCGATCGCCTGCCGGTCTTCGGTGCCGATGCGGACCAGCCGGGCTTTGTCTGGTGCGCGGGGCAGGGCGGTTTCGGCATCCAGACCTCGCCGGCGATCGGCGGCCTGCTCGCGGCACAGCTTGGCGCGCCGCCGCCGGATGGCGCGATCGGCCGTATCGATCCGGCGCCTTTCGCGCCGTCGCGCTTCGCCTGACATCTCCCGCTTGCGTGATGAAACAGCCCGTATAACATGGGCTTGGCCGCTCCGCCCCCGGAACGGCTCGACCAGTGGAGGATCCGATGGCTCATTATTTCGAGATCAAGAAGAACAAGGCCGGCGAATTTGTCGCCTATTTCAAATATAATAGCGAAGCGATCTTCTGGACCGAAGGCTATTCGAGCAAGGCGTCCGCCAAGAATGCCATCGAGTCGATCCTCAAGAACGGACCCGGCGCGGAAGTCCGCGAGGCCGAATAATATCGAGCGCGCGGGCGCTCAGCGCGCCCGCGCCACTTCCAGCGCCGCGTCGCTGGCGAGCTTGTCGGCGAGTTCGTTGTCGCCGTGGCCTGCGTGGCCCTTGACCCACAGCCATTCGATCTTGTGCCGCTTCGTCTCGGCGACCAGCCGCTGCCACAGATCGGCGTTGGCGACCGGCTTTTTTGCCGCGGTCTTCCAGCCATTCTTCTGCCAGCCGAAGACCCATTTGGTGATGCCGTCGCGGACATAGACGCTGTCGGTCGACAATTCGACGCTGCACGACCGCTTGAGCGCGGCGAGCGCTTCGATCGCCGCCATCAACTCCATCCGGTTGTTCGTCGTGTCGGGTTCGCCGCCCGAAAGCGTCTTCACGACGTCGCCCCAGCGCAGCACGGCCCCCCAGCCGCCGGGACCGGGATTGCCCTTGCAGGCGCCATCGGTGGCGACAATGACCGTCCTGCCTTCGCTCATGCCGCAATGAACAGGCTGGCGGCGTCGTCCGCCTGATAGCGGCGCAAGCGGTTGAGGAAGGGCAGGGGATCCTTGCGCGTCACCAGCGCGTCGGCGGGCGTATGGATCCAGTCGTGCGCGCGGGTCAGCAGAAAGCGCAGCGCCGCACCGCGCGCGAGCAGCGGCAGGACGGCGATTTCTGCCTCGTCGAGCGCGATCTGCTGGGCATAGCCGCGCATCAGCGCTCCGGCGCGCGCCGCGTCGCAGCGGCTGCCATCGTTCGAAAAGGTCCAGGATGCGTGGGTGACCGCGACGTCATAGGCGCGAAAGTCGGTCGCGGCGAAATAGAAGTCGATCAGCCCCGTGACCCGGTCGCCGAGCATCAGCACATTGTCGGGAAACAGGTCCGCGTGGACGACATGCGCCGGGAGCCCGGCGGGCCAGCGCGCGTCGAGCCACGCGAGTTCGGCATCGACGATCGCCTGCAGACCCGGGATGACCGCGTCGAGATCGCCTGCCGCATCGGCGACGCCGCGCCAATGGCGATGCCCCATGCTGTTTTCGCGCGCGCCCGGAAAGTCGGCGACCGCGCGGTGCATCGCGCCGAGCGCGGCGCCGGCCGCTTCGCACTGGCGCGCGGTCGGGCGGGTCAGCGAAATGCCGGGCAGGAACTGGATGACGCAGGCGGCGCGGCCCGCGATATGCTGGATCGCGGTGCCTTCGCGGTCGCGGATCATCGCGGGCACCGGGCACGCCTTGTCGGCGAGATGGCCGAGCAGGTCGACGAAGAAGGGCAGATCATCCTCGCTCACGCGCTTTTCATAGAGCGTCAGGATGAAGCGGCCGCCGGTCGTTTCGAGCAGGAAATTGCTGTTTTCGACGCCTTCGGCGATCCCCTTGCACGACAGCACCGTCCCGATGTCGTAACGGGCGACGAGCGCGGCCAGATCGTCGGGTTCGACGTGGGTATAAACCGCCATCAGGCCGCTTCGAGCCCGCGCGGCAGCTTGAACACCATATTTTCCTCGGCGGTGACCACGACGCTTTCGACGATCGCGCGATGCGCCGCGACCGCGTCGATCACCTCGCGCACCAGTTCCTCGGGCGCGCTGGCCCCGGCGGTGATGCCGAGCGTCGCGATATCCGCCAGCCAGGCCGGATCGACGTCGCTGCCGCGCTGCACCAGATGCGCGGGCGTGCCGAGCCGCTCGGCGACCTCGACGAGGCGCAGGCTGTTCGAACTGTTCGGCGCGCCGATCACGATCATCCGGTCGCATTCGCCCGCGATCGCCTTCACCGCCTCCTGCCGGTTCGAGGTTGCGTAGCAGATATCCTCGCCGCGCGGGCCGGTTATTGCCGGAAAACGGTGCTGCAGCGCGGCGACGACGTCGCGCGTATCGTCGACCGAGAGCGTCGTCTGCGTCAGGAAGGACAGCATCGCGGGGTCGGACGGCGCAAGGCCGGCGACGTCGTCGACCGATTCGACGAGCGTCATTGCCCCCTCGGGCAATTGCCCTAGCGTACCGATCACCTCGGGATGGCCGGCGTGGCCGATGAAAATGATGTGCCGTCCCGCATCATGCGCGCGCTCGGCCTGGCGGTGCACCTTCGACACCAGCGGGCAGGTCGCGTCGATATAATCGAGCCCGCGCGCCTCGGCCTTCGCGGGCACTGCCTTGGGCACGCCATGCGCGCTGAAGACGACAGGCACGCCGTCGGGAACGCCGTCGAGCGATTCGACGAAAATCGCGCCCTTGGCCTTCAACGTGTCGACGACATAGCGGTTGTGGACGATCTCGTGCCGGACATAGACGGGGGCGCCGAACCGTTCGAGCGCGAGCTCGACGATACGGATCGCGCGGTCGACACCGGCGCAAAAGCCACGCGGCGCGGCGATCAAAACCCGGAGTTTCGCCGCTTCGCCGCCGTCAGTGGGCGCGATATGATGGGGTGCATTCATCTCGCGCGCGCTCTAGCGCAGCGGCTGTGGTGCGGTAAAGCATCTTCGCACCGTTGCGCCTTGTTCATCGCACCGATAAGAAGCGGCGCGCATGGAGCGGCTTAGACCAGCCGAACCCCTCGCGCCTGTTTGGAAAGCCCGATACACATGACGTCCATTTCATTCGCTTCCCGTAAGTTTCTGGCCGTGCTCGCCGGCACGGCGGCCGTGACGCTCGTCGCGGGCTGCGCGAAGGATAATGAGATCGACGTCGCCGGCGGGGTCGGCATCACCTCGACGCGCAGCGCGTGCCCGGCGGTGGCGGTGCCGCTCTACACCGGCGATATCACCTTGTTCGATCCCGCGACGAGCCGCGACGCAAGCGCGGTCGACGTGGTCGCCTCGATCACCAATCTGACGCCGCAGTGCAACGACCAGGCCGAAAAAGTCTATCAGCAGGCGAGCTTCGACGTCATCGCGACCCGCCGCGACGCGGGTCCGGCGCGCACGGTAACGATCCCCTATTTCAGCACCGTCGTGCAGGGCGGGACCGCCGTGGTCGCGAAGCGGCTGGGGCAGGTGACGGTGACCTTCCCCGAAGGTCAGGTGCGCGGCACCGGTCGCGGCCAGGCTGCCGCCTATGTCGACCGCGCGGCGGCGACGCTGCCCGCGGATATCCAGGAACGCATCACGCGTCGCCGCAAGGCCGGCGATCAGGACGCGGCGGTCGATCCGCTCAGCCTTCCCGAAGTGCGCGCCGCGGTGCAGCGGGCGAGCTTCGAGCTGCTCGTCGGCTTTCAGCTGACGCAGGCACAGCTCGAATATAACGTCCGACGATAAGGATTGCGGCGACGGCCCCGCGCCGTTCGCTTCGTTTCACCCTGCGACGCCTGTCCGGGCGGCGCAGGGCTTTTCGCGTTGCCCAAGCTGGGCTAGGGCGCGCCCAATAGTTCCATTAGCCGGATCATTCCGCTAACCGAAAGATAGGATCCGCCGTGACCCTGTTCAGCCGTTTTTCCGACCATATCGGTACTGCGCTCGACGCGCTGGCCGCACGGGGCGCCTTGCCCGCCGGGCTCGATCGCAGCGCGATCAGCGTCGAACCGCCGCGCGACCCCGCGCACGGCGATGTCGCGACCAATGCCGCGATGGTGCTTGCCAAGCCTGCGGGCATGAACCCGCGCGCGCTCGCCGACCTGCTCGTTGCCGAGCTGGGTGCGCTCGACGAGGTGACCGAAGCGAGCGTCGCCGGTCCCGGCTTCATCAACCTGCGCCTCGCCGACGACAGCTGGCGCGACGAACTGGCGCTGATCCATGCCGAGGCGGGCGACTATGGCCGTTCGAACATAGGTGAAGATCGCCGCGTAAATGTCGAATATGTTTCGGCGAACCCTACCGGTCCGATGCATGTCGGCCACTGCCGCGGCGCGGTCGTCGGCGATGCGCTTGCGGCATTGCTCGAATATGCCGGGCACGATGTGATCCGCGAATATTATGTCAACGACGCGGGCGCGCAGGTCGATGTGCTCGCGCGGTCGGTGCACATGCGTTACCGCGAAGCGCTCGGCGAGGAGATCGGCGCGATCCCCGAGGGGCTCTATCCGGGCGATTATCTGAAGCCGGTCGGTGCGAAGCTGGCCGCCGAATATGGCGACCGCTTCGTCAGCGCCCCCGAAAGCGAATGGCTCGTCGCGTTCCGCACAACCGCAGTCGCGGCGATGATGGACATGATCCGTGCCGACCTCGCCAAGCTCGGCATCCATCACAATCTCTTCTCGTCGGAGGCCGAATTGCAGGCCGCCGGCAAGCCCGCCGATGCCGAGGCGTGGCTGCGCAGCCACGATCTCGTCTATGACGGCGTGCTCGAAGCGCCGAAGGGTGAGACGCCCGAGGATTGGGAGCCGGTGGAGCTGCCGCTGTTCCGCTCGACCAAGTTCGGTGACGACCAGGACCGCCCGATCAAGAAATCGGACGGCAGCTGGACCTATTTCGGCGCCGATCTCGCCTATCACTTCCAGAAGGCGCAGGACGCCGACGAACTGATCGACATCTGGGGCGCCGATCATGCGGGCACGGTCAAGCGGATCAAGGCCGCGGTCGCCGCGATGACCGAGGGCAAGAAGAAGTTCGACGTCAAGCTGGTGCAGATGGTGCGGCTGCTCAAGAATGGCGAGCCGTTCAAGATGTCGAAGCGCGCGGGCAATTTCGTCACGCTCGCCGATATCGTCGACGAGGTGGGCAAGGATGCGGTGCGCTTCACCATGCTGACGCGCAAGGCCGACGCGCAGATGGATTTCGACTTTGCGAAAGTGGTCGAGGCGTCGCGCGACAATCCGGTCTTCTATGTCCAATATGCCCATGCGCGGATTTCGTCGCTGAAGCGCAAGGTCGCCGACGCCGGGATCGCGCTGCCGGTGCCCGTGCCCGAGCGGCTCGACGCGCAGGAACTGGCCTTGGTCAAGCTGCTCGCGCAATTTCCGCGGATCGTCGAATCGGCGGCCGCGGCGCGCGAACCGCATCGTATCGCCTTCTATCTGGGCGAAGTCGCGGCCGCGTTCCACGCCTGGTGGAATATGGGTAACGATCGCCCCGAGGCGCGTATCATATTGGCAAACGATCCCGAATTGACCGCGACGCGCCTTTATTTGGCCGATGGAATCGGGCAGGTAATCCGCAACGGGCTGCACCTGATGGGGGTGGACGCGCTCGAGGAGATGGTGTGATGGCAGGCGAAGGCGACCAAGATCAGGACAAGGACCAGGCGGACGTCGAACTGGGTCTCGACGACCCCGATCGCCTGCCCTGGCTCGAAGCCGCCGACCATGACTATGCCGAGGATGGCGAGGTTTCGCCTGTCCGTCTGCTCGTGATGGTGCTGGGCGGGTTGCTGCTGATCGGCGCGGTGCTCGGCGGCCTCTGGTGGATCCAGAACGGCGGCGCGCGCGGGCAGGGCGAACTGATCGTCGCGCAGAAGGGCGACTATAAGGTCGCGCCCAAGAATGACGCGGCCAAGACCTTCGAAGGCGAGGGCGATGCGAGCTTCGCGGCGAGCGAAGGCGCCGAACCCGCGGGCAAGGTCGATCCGGCACGCATGCCCGAAGAGCCGGCGGTCACCCCCGAGGAACGCGAAGCTGCGGCCAAGGCGGCGAAAAAGGCGGCCGCCGACAAGGCAATTGCCGCGAAGGCCGAAGCGACGAAAGCCGCTGCTGCCGGCAAGGACGGGGCCAAGTCCGCGACGACCCCGGCAAAGGCGCCCGAACCGGCGAAGGCGGCGCCTGCTGCTTCGGGCTCGGGCCTGATTCAGCTTGGCGCCTTCCGCAACGAGGCCGCAGCCAACAAGGCGTGGACCAACCTGTCGAAGCGCTTCGCCTATCTTGCCGACCTTGGCAAATCGGTATCGCCGGCAAAGGTCGGTGACGGCACCGTCTATCGCCTGCGCGTATCGACGGGATCGTCTGCCAACGCACAGAATGTGTGCGGAAAATTGCGCGTCGCGGGTGAAAATTGCGTCGTCGTCCGCTGATTCGGCCCGTTTCGCCGCACCAATCGTTGGTTCGGCGGCGCGGCTGTGTCATATTATCGTCCCTGGTTGCCGCATGAGGGAGCGCCGGCCGATGGAGGTTGACGCACGATGATACCCGCAATTTTCGGCCTGTCGGGACTGACGCTGACCGACGACGAGCGCGCTTTCTTTCGCGATAGCGCGCCCGCCGGCTATATCCTGTTCGGCCGCAATATCGAAAATCGCGAACAGTTGCGGCGCCTGACCGACGAGCTGCGCAACCTCGACGGCCGCGGCAATCTGCCGATCCTGATCGACCAGGAGGGTGGGCGCGTCGCGCGGATGAAGGCGCCCGAATGGCCCGATTTCCCGAGCGGCGCGGCGTTCGACGCGCTCTACGAGCGCGCGCCCGCGAGCGCGATCGAGGCGGCGCGGCTCAATGCGATGGCGCTCGCGTCGATGCTGGCGGAGGTCGGCATCACCGTCGATTGCCTGCCGTTGCTCGACGTGCGCCAGCCGGGCGCGAGCGACATCATCGGCGACCGCGCCCTCGGCAGCGAACCGATGCGCGTTGCGGCGCTCGGCCGCGCGATCCTCGGCGGGCTCCAGGACGGCGGGGTCGTCGGGGTCGTCAAGCATATCCCCGGCCACGGCCGCGCGATGCTCGACACGCACGAGGCTTTGCCCACCGTCACCGCGTCGGACCATGACCTGCAGACCGATCTGGCGCCCTTCGCGGCGCTCCGCGACGCGGCGATGGCGATGACCTGCCATGTCGTGTTCGACGCGTGGGATCCCGACCGTCCCGCGACGCTGTCGCCGGTCGTCATCGACAGCGTCATTCGCCAGCGCATCGGTTTCCACGGCCTGTTGATGACCGACGACCTCGACATGAAGGCATTGTCGGGGGACGTGCCGTCGCGCGCCGCCGACGCGATCGCCGCAGGCTGCGACATCGCGCTCAATTGCTGGGCAAAGATGGACGACATGATCGGCATCGCCGACCGGCTCGATCCGATCAGGACCGTTTCGCGCGCGCGGCTCGAAGGCGCGATGGACCGGATCGCGGGCGTGCACGACCCGCGCCAGTTCGCGATGCTCGTCGACCAGCGCGACGCGCTCCTGGCCACGGCATGACGGAACCCGAGGGGGCGATGGGGGAGTTGCCGCTCGAATTCGAGGTGGCGCGTGCGGCGGAGCGCGAGGATGCGCTTCAGCTGACCCTCGACAGCTGGGAAGGGCCGCTCGACCTGCTGCTGACGCTCGCGCGCAGCCAGAAGGTCGATCTGCGCCAGATTTCGATCCTCGCGCTCGTCGAGCAATATCTGACCTTCATCGCCGAAATGCGCGCGAAACTGGAGGTCGCGGCCGATTATCTCGTGATGGCGGCGTGGCTCGCCTATCTGAAGTCGGCGCTGCTGCTGCCCAAGGATCCGCTCGAGGATCCCTCGCCCGACGAGCTGGCGCTGCGCCTGCAGCTGCGGCTCCAGCGGCTCGCCGCGATGCGCGAGGCGGCGGCGCGGCTGCTGGCGCGCGATCGCATCGGACGCGACGTCTTTCTTCGCCCGAAGCCCGAGGGACTGCGCGAGGTCAGGGTCCGGCGCTGGGACGCGAGCCTCTATGATCTTCTTTCGGCCTATGGGCAGGTCAAGCTGCGCACCGAACCGGTGGTCCATATGGTGGCGCGGCGTCCCGTCATCACGCTCGACGCCGCGCTGCACCACCTCGAACGGATGATCGGCATCCAGCTCGACTGGGCGGAGCTTTCGGCTTTCCTGCCCTCCGACTATGACGGCCCGCTGCGCCGCTCGGCGATCGCGTCGAGTTTCGTCGCGGCGCTCGAACTGGCGCGGCAGGGGCGCGTCGACCTGAAACAGGCCGGGGCGTTCGAACCCCTCTATCTGAAAGCCGCCGGAGCATGATCGACGATCTGGAACGCGCCATCGAGGCGATGCTGTTCGCGAGCGATGAGCCGCTCGACGCGCGTCAGGTCGCGGGGCGCCTCGGCGACGAGATGACGCCGGGGCAGGTGAAGGCGATCATCGAAACCATCGCGCAGCGCCATGCGGGCAGCGGCATCGAACTCGTCGAACGCGGCGGTCACTGGCATTTCCAGACCCCCGCCGACCTTGCCCATCTGCTCCGCCGCGAGCGCGACGATCCGCGCAAGCTGTCGCGCGCTGCGGCCGAGGTGCTGGCGATCGTCGCCTATCACGAACCCGTCAGCCGCGCCGAGATCGAGGCGATCCGCGGGGTCCAGACCTCGAAGGGGACGCTCGATGTGCTGATGGAGGCCGAATGGATCGCGCCCGCGGGGCGCCGCGAGGTGCCGGGGCGGCCGCTCATCTACAAGACGACCGACGCCTTCCTGCAACATTTCGGCCTCAACAGCCGCAAGGATTTGCCGGGAATCGAAGATTTGCGCGCAGCCGGCCTGCTCGACCCCGTCGACCTCGCTTTTGAAGAGGCAATGGGCGAGCTGGACCTAGTAAAAGACGGCGAAGAGGCATAGATGTGCCTCGCAAGGAGAATTTAGATGGGTAGCTTCAGCATCTGGCACTGGCTCGTGGTCGGGATTCTTGTCCTGCTGCTGTTCGGCAAGGGCCGTTTTTCGGACATGATGGGCGATGTCGCCAAGGGCATCAAAAGCTTCAAGAAGGGCATGGCCGACGACGACGCGCCGACCCCCGCGCCCAAGCAGATCGAAGGCCAGCGCGTCCCCGACGCCCCGGCGCCGACCCCGACCGCGGAAACCGAAAACCGCTGATTTCGACCGTCTGCGGGGATTGGGCTCTTAAATGTTCGATGTTGCGCCCACCGAGTTGTTGCTCGTCGTGGTGGTGGCCTTGGTCGTCATCGGCCCCAAGGACCTGCCCAAGGCGATGCGTTTCGTCGGCAAATGGATGGGCAAGGCGCGTGGCATGGCGCGCCATTTCCGCGCCGGCCTCGACACGATGATGCGCGAGGCCGAGCTGGAAGAACTCGAAAAGAAATGGCGCGAACAGAATGACGCGATCATGCGCGAATTTCCGCGCATCGACGGCAGCGATGCATCGTCGGCGGCGGTGTCGGCGGCGGTGCCGCCCTCGACGGCCGTGACTTCCGAAGCGGCGGATGCCCCTGCAACGCCCGACGAAGCGGCTGCGGCGCCCAGCCCCGAGACGCACACGGTGCCGCCGCGCGACGGACCCTTGCCGTGAGCGAGGAAGCCCCGATCGCCGACGAGGACGGCGCCGGCGGCAAGATGCCGCTGCTCGATCATCTGATCGAGCTGCGATCGCGCCTGCTCAAATCGCTGCTGGCCGTCGGGCTTGCCTTTGGCGCCTGTCTCTATTTTGCGAAGCCGATCTTCGCGATCCTCGTCCAGCCTCTGATCGCCGCGGGTCAGGGAAAACTCATCTATACCCAGCTGTTCGAGGCCTTCTTCGTCGAGGTGAAGGTCGCCTTTTTCGCAGCGATGATGATCGCCTTCCCGGTGATCGCGAACCAGCTTTGGAAATTTGTCGCGCCGGGCCTGTACCGCCAGGAAAGGCGCGCGCTGCTGCCCTTCCTCTTCGCGACGCCCGTGCTGTTCGCCATCGGCGCCAGCTTCGCCTATTTCATCACCATCCCGCTCGCGCTTCGCTTCCTGCTCGGCTTCCAGGGCAATGTCGGCGGCGTGACGCAGGAAGCGCTGCCGTCGGTGGGCAATTATCTGAGTTTCACGATGCAGTTCATCATGGCGTTCGGCATCGCCTTCCTGCTGCCGATCCTGCTGATGCTCATCGAACGCGCAGGCCTCGTCAGCCGCGCCCAGCTGATTTCGGCGCGGCGCTACATGATCGTTGCGGCCTTCGCGATTTCAGCGGTCGCGACCCCGCCGGACATTCTGAGCCAGTTCCTGCTCGCGGTGCCGCTGATCCTGCTCTACGAAATTTCGATCTTTGCCATCTGGTTCACCCAGCGCCGACGCAAAACAGGCGCCGAAACGGCGCCTGTCGAGCCTCTCGAAGAGGCTTAAAGGGTAAGTCGAGCCGTCAGGCTCAGTGAATGGCGTCGCTGCCCGCCTGGCCGACCGATTCGATATCGCGGCCGACACCCTTTACCGTATTGCAGCCAGCGACCAGAAAGCTGGCGAGCACAGTGAGCAGGATGATGCGGGCAGTCGTCATTCTTACCTCGTCAAAATTGGGTGCAAAATGGCCCGGCACGCTTTCGAGGGGGGGGAGGGAATGCGGGCCGGGCCAATGTTGCTGAGCAGCGCTGCGGGGGGGCGATGATCGCTGCTCGAAAGGAAAACGCCCGGGGCGGCCAGTTGGTTCCCGAAAAAAATCGCTTCGATGAATTTTTTTTCGATTTTTTTGCGCGGCAGAAAAGTGTCAATGAAACCAGCGCTCTGGTCAGCCCATGCTGGTCAGGCCGCTCGCCACCGCGAGGCCGAGGAAGGCAAGAAAGCCCATGGAATCGGTCGTCATCGTCACAAATATCGAACTCGCCACCGCCGGATCCTGATCGAGCCGGTCGAGCAGGAGGGGGATGGCGACGCCGGCGATCCCGGCGACGAAGATGTTCACGATCATCGCCGCGGCAATGACACCGCCGAGTTGCGGGTTGCCGAACCAGAGCGCCGTGGCGCTGCCCGCGATGAGCGCGATCGTGCCGCCGTTGAGCAGCGCGATCTTCATTTCGCGGAGCACCGCGCGCCAGCTGTTGGACTCGGTGAGCTGGTTCATCGCGAGCGCGCGAACGGTGACTGCGAGCGTCTGGGTGCCCGCATTGCCCCCGACGCCGGCGACGATCGGCATCAGCGCCGCCAGCGCGACCATATGTTCGATCGCGCCGCCGAACAGGCCGACGATCGTCGAGGCGACGAGCGCGGTGCCGAGGTTGGCGACCAGCCAGCGGACACGCGCGACATAGGTTTCGCGGATCGGCTCGTTGATGTCGCCGTCGCCGGCGCCCGACAGGCGCAAAATATCCTCGCCAGCCTCTTCCTGAATGATGTGGACGACGTCGTCGACCGTGATCATGCCGATCAGCCGGCCCGCCTTGTCGACGACCGCGGCCGAGATGAGCGCATATTTCTGAAAGCGCAGCGCGACCTCTTCCTGGTCCATGTCGACCGGGATCAGCGTCTGTTCGCGCTTCATAACGTCGCCGATCGCAATGTCGCGCGGGGTGCGGAGGATCCAGCTCAGCTGGCAGGTGCCGACCGGCTTGTGCATCGGATCGACGACGAAGATTTCCCAGAAATCGCTCGTCAGGTCGACATCCTCGCGCAGCCGGTCGATGACGTCGCCGACGGTGACATGTTCGGGCACCGCGACCAGGTCGCGCTGCATCAGACGGCCGGCGGATTCCTCGGGGAAGGAAAGGGCGTCCTCGATCGCGGCGCGATCTTCGGGTTCCATCGCCTGGAGGACGGCCTGCTGGTCGTCCTCTTCCATGTCCTCGATGATCGCGACGGCGTCGTCGGTATCGAGTTCGGAGGCGAGTTCGGCGACCTGCTCGGGCGCGAGAAGGTCGATCAGCTCCTCGCGGACATAATCGTTCATCTCCGCGAGCACGTCGGCGGAGAGCATGTCGCCGAGCACGGCGGCGAGCATCGGACGTTCGTCGGCGCGCGCGAGCTCGAACAGGTCGGCGATGTCGGCAGGGTGCAGGCGGCCGATGCGCTCGCGCGCGGCTTCGGCCTCGCCGGATTCGGCGAGCTCGATCACGTCGCGGACGAATTCGGGCTTCAGCCGGTCGTCCTCGTCGAGCTCGGTCTCGGCTTCGCGCGGAATGGCGTCGCGGTCGCGATCGTCGGCGATCGCAACATCTTCGGGCGGCAGGGATTCTTCGCGTTTGTCCATCGCGCGGCCCTCCCTGGTCTCTTGCGGCGTCCGAGCCATCCCCTAGTGCGGCGTGGGGTCGAAGGCAACGCCGGGGCGGGGCTTTTCCACATTTAATGCGTGGCTTTGGCGATCCGCCCCGCTATGGGACCGCCAACACCGATTGCAGGAGCTTCATCATGGCCGACACGCTTACCCTTTCGCTTTCGACCGGCGACGTCGTCATCCGCCTGCGTCCCGACCTTGCCCCCAAGCATGTCGAGCGCATCACTCAGCTCGCGAGCGAAGGTTTCTACGATGGCGTCGTCTTCCACCGCGTGATTCCGGGCTTCATGGCGCAGGGCGGCGACCCGACGGGCACCGGCATGGGCGGCAGCAAGCTTCCCGACCTGCCGCAGGAATTCAGCAGCGAACCGCACGTCCGCGGCGTCTGCTCGATGGCGCGCGCGCAGAACCCGAACAGCGCGAACAGCCAGTTCTTCATCTGCTTCGAGGATGCGCGTTTCCTCGACAACCAGTACACCGTCTGGGGCGAAGTGACCGAAGGCATGGAAAATGTCGACGCGCTGCCCAAGGGCGAGCCGCCGCGCGAGCCCGGCAAGATCGTCAAGGCGACGGTCGCCTGATTAACCTGTCAAATCCTCC
>PNJO01000046.1 GCA_013821905.1 Sphingopyxis sp.
GCAGCCGCGACCAGGGGCGCTCGCCGGACAAGTTCGGCTGGATCGAGAGCCACGGCATCGCGCTCTTCCCGCAGGACGGCAGCGGAGTCGCCGCGGGACAGACGCTCGTCGCCTCGGCGGCGGTCGAGGACAGCGTTCCCGATATCGCGGCGGCGAACGCGCTCGGCCTCGCGCGGATGACGCGCGCCGACCTCAACGCCGCGCTGTTCAACGCGGCCGAGCGGCGGATCGGCGTCGGCGGGACGAGCGGCAAGTCGACCGTCACCGGCATGATCGGGTGGATCCTCGCCGGCGTCGGCGCGCGGCCGACGGTGATGAACGGCGCCGTCATGCGCAACTTCGCGAGCGCCGACGCGCCCTTCGCCGGCGCGCTGGTCGGCGATCCCGCGACCTATGTCAGCGAGGTCGACGAAAGCGACGGCTCGATCGCGCTGTACGAGCCCCATATCGCGGTCGTCACCAACATCAGCCTCGACCACAAGAGCCTCGACGAACTGCACCGGCTGTTCGGCGATTTCGCGGCCAAGGCGCATATCGCCGTGGTCAATGCCGACGACGCCGAATCGGCACCCCTGCTCCGCAGCCGCAACATCGCCAGCTTCGGCTTTTCCGACGCCGCGGGCATGCGCGGCAGCGATTTCGAGGCGCTGCCCGACGGTTGCCGCTTCGTCGTCGACTTCGCCGCCGACCGGCACGAGGTCCGGCTGCGGATGCCGGGCCGCCACAACGCGCTGAACGCCCTCGCCGCGATCACCGCGGCGCGCGCGGTCGGCGTATCGGTGAAACAGTCGGTCGCCGCGCTCGCCGACTTCACGGGCCTCGCCCGCCGCTACGAAATTCTGGGTCAGGCGGGCGGCGTCACCGTGATCGACGATTTCGCGCACAATCCCGACAAGGTCGCCGCGACGCTCGCCGCGGTCGCCGAACTGCCGGGCCGCGCGCTGCTCTTCTTCCAGCCGCACGGCTATGGCCCCTTGCGCCAGATGGGCAAGGAACTGGCGGAAAGCTTTGCGAAGGGCATGCGGGCGGGCGACAAGCTCCATGTCTGCGATCCCGTCTATTTCGGCGGCACCGTCGACCGCAGCATCGGCAGCGAGGCCCTCGTCGCCGATATCATTGCCGGCGGCGGCGACGCGGTGCACCTCGCCACCCGCGCGGCCTGCGGCGCGGCGATGCTGGACGAGGCGAAGGTGGGCGACCGCATCCTCATCCTCGGCGCGCGCGACGACACGCTCACCGAATTCGGGCAGGAACTCCTGGAAAAGCTCGCCCTCCGCGCTTGATTTTGCCGCGCGAATCTGTATAGGCGCCCTCATTCGGGGCGAGGCCTTGTGCCGTTCGCCCCGTTTGCTTTGCATCAATACGCAAAGCCGGACGACAGCCGGAGGGGTTTCGCGATTGGCGCGAAATCAGCGATCGGCCAAATCGAAGGACGCAAACCATGCCGTTTTACGAGCATGTCTTTATCGCGCGTCAGGACCTGAGCCAGGCTCAGGTCGATGCGCTGGCGGAAACCGTCACCAACGTCATCGGCGAATTCAAGGGCACGGTCCACAAGACCGAGACCTGGGGCCTCAAGCAGCTCGCCTACAAGATCCAGAAGAACCGCAAGGGTCACTATGTGATGCTCTCGGCCGAAGTGTCGGGCGAAGCGATCGCAGAGATCGAGCGTCAGGCTGCGATCAACGAAGATATCATCCGCTGGCTCACCATCAAGGTCGACGAACTCGAAAAGGGTCCGTCGGTGATGATGCGCAAGCAGGAACGCCGCGGCGGCCGTGGCCGTGACCGCGACGGCGAAGAATAAGGATAACGACAATGGCACGACCCTTTTTCCGCCGCCGCAAGACCTGCCCCTTCAGCGCGAAGGACGCACCGGTCATCGATTACAAGGACGTCCGCCTGCTCCAGGGTTACCTGTCGGAGCGCGGCAAGATCGTCCCGTCGCGGATCACCGCGGTGTCCACCAAGAAGCAGCGTGAGCTGGCAAAGGCGATCAAGCGCTCGCGCCACATCGGCCTGCTCCCCTACATCGTGAAGTAAGGAGGGCGGACAGATGGAAATCATCCTGCTCGAACGTATCGAGAAACTGGGCGGTATCGGCGACGTCGTCACCGTCAAGAACGGCTTTGCCCGCAACTTCCTGTTGCCCAACAACAAGGCGCTGCGCGCGAACGAAGCCAACCGCAAGCTGTTCGAAGCCAACCGCTCGAAGATCGAGGCCGACAACGCCGAGCGTCGTACCGACGCCGAAGGCCGCGCCAAGGACATCGACGGCAAGCAGATCGTCCTGATCCGCCAGGCGTCGAACACCGGCCAGCTTTACGGTTCGGTTTCAGTGCGTGACATCGTCGACGCGCTCGTCGAGGACGGCGTCGCCGGCGTGACCAAGTCGATGGTCGAGCTCGAGCGTCCGATCAAGTCGCTCGGCCTCGTCGACGTCAAGGTCAAGCTGCACCCCGAAGTCGCCGTGACCGTCGGCGTCAACGTCGCGCGTTCGCCGGACGAAGCCGAAATGCAAAAGCAGGGCATCGACGTCATCGCCGCGATGTTCGAGGAAGAACAGGCCGAGGCAGCCGCTGCGGCGCTCGAACCCGACAGCGAAGACGAATTCGAAGACGCCACACCGCCTTCGGAAGTCGCTGCCGAAGTCCCCGCCGACGAGGCGGCAGACGAAGAGGGCGCCAAGGAGTAAGTTCCTTCGCTGCTTTTCTCTTGAGATAAAGCAAAAGGGCTTTGGAACGTCAGTTCCGAAGCCCTTTTGTTTGACTTGCTTGCTGGCACTCGGCAGCTTTATCCGATGGACAGACCGTGTATCCCTGCAATCGGACTATGGCTGTCGGCAGCCATGCTGCTCGCGGCTTGCGATCATGGCGAGACGCGCTCGGCGCAGCAGGGGGACTTTGTCGCTCACCCTTCCGTCAGCAAAAGCCTGGATGATCTCATTGCGCGGAAAATCATTGGCAGCCCCGAAGAAAAGCTCGGCGACGGCATCTTTGGACCGGTCAAGTTACAGATACTCAGAGCCAAGGTCGATGGGACCGCGCTTACACTCGTCTATCCCTTTGGCGGAGCGATGTGCGGATCTGGCGGCTGCTCTCTCTATATTGTCGAGCAGACTGCCGAAGGTTTTCACATTGTCGGAAAGACGAGTCAGGTTAAGCTGCCCGTAAAATTACCGTCCGTCGGCAACCGCAGTCGTCCAAGCTTCAGCGTGTTCGTCCAAGGCGGTGGCATCGTCAACGGATATCGCGCGTTGTTGCGACCTCAAAATGGCCGGTATCCATCAAACGCCAGCATCGCTCCAGCCGAACGGTACGAGCCCAGTGAAGACGAAGAAATCCTGATCGATTATCCGGCCGACCTGGATCAATAACCCATCAGCGACAGCACTTCCTTGCGGCTGCGCTCATCTTCCAGGAAGCAGCCGAGCAGGCGGCTCGTCACCATACCGACGCCCGGTGTTCGCACCCCGCGCCCCGTCATGCAGCCGTGTTGCGCGTCGATGACGACCGCGACGCCGTGCGGCTGCAGATTGTCCCAGATGCACTTCGCAACCTCGGCGGTCAGCCGTTCCTGCACCTGCAGGCGGCGCGCGAAGCCGTTGAGCACGCGCGCGAGCTTCGAGATGCCGACGACGCGGTCGCGCGGCAGATAGGCGATCGACGCCTTGCCGGTGATCGGCGCCATATGATGTTCGCAATGCGACTGGAACGGAATGTCGCGCAGCATCACGATCTCGTCATAGCCGCCGACCTCTTCGAAGGTGCGCGACAGGTGGACCGCCGGGTCCTCGCCATAGCCGCTGCAATATTCCTTCCACGCGCGCGCGACGCGTTTCGGCGTGTCGAGCAAGCCTTCGCGTCCGACGTCGTCGCCGGTCCATTCGATCAATGTACGGACCGCCTCCAGCACATGGTCGGGGACGATGATCTTGCCGTCCGGTCCGGTTTCCACTTCGTTCATCGCCCCGCTTTCACTGTTGCCATCTTGCCGCACATTTCGGGTCGATTGCGCCGATAAGCAAGGCCGGGGCAACAAGTTTTTCCGGGGTCGCGCCAAGTTGACGTTGCGGAAACCTGCCTTTTCCAGACTCGGGACAGTCCAGAATTTCCGCGCCTTTCGGGTCGAAACAAGTGACTTGACGCTTTCGTCAACTCAGCGCACCTTTATGCCCATACAGAACTCGCTCAAGCGGGTCGTATTCCGGAGAGGCCGGCGTTTTTCCCCGACGCCGGTGGGAGAGGACGATGACCAGCATGGCTGGCAAGCAATTGCGCTGGCGCGGGGCCGTTTCGGCCCGGTGCCCTTTGGCATGTCTGGTGAAATCCCCTCCCCTTACCACAATTTGAGCATTGGGCGGTCCCGCGCGGCGGGTTCGAAAAAGGGAGGATATAGATGAAGTTCAAGGCTTTGATCGGGACGTCGATCCTTGCAATGACGGTGGCGACGCCGGCGTTTGCTCAGGATGCGCAAACCGAAACCGATGCTTTCGGCGGCGAGATCGTCGTCACCGCGCAGCGCCAGGCCGAGCGTCTGCAGGACGTTCCGATCGCGGTCAGCGCCTTCTCGTCCGAAGCGCTCGAGGCGCAGCAGATCAAGACGCCGTCGGATCTTCAGCTGACCCTGCCCAACGTCACCTTCACCAAGACCAACTTCACCGGCGCAAGCTTCACGATCCGCGGCATCGGCGACCTTTGCGTCGGCACGACCTGCGACAGCGCGACCGCGATCCACCTGAACGGCGACCCGCTCTTTTCGACCCGCCTGTTCGAAACCGAATTCTTCGACCTCGAACGCATCGAGGTGTTGCGCGGGCCGCAAGGCACGCTGTTCGGCCGCAACGCGACCTCGGGCGTGGTCAACGTGATCACCGCCAAGCCGAAACTCGGCGCCTTCGAAGCTTCGGCCGAGGCCGAATATGGCAATTATGACTCGATCAAGGGCAAGGCGATGGTCAACATCCCCCTTGGCGATACGGCGGGCCTGCGCGTCGCGGGCATCTATCTCAACCGCGACGGCTATACGCGCAACGCCTTCCTCGGCACCCGCATCGACGACCGCGACCTCTATTCGGTCCGCGGCTCGTTCCGCTGGGAGCCGACCCCCGATACGACGGTCGACCTGCTCGGTTCCTATTTCCGCGAAAAGGACCAGCGCACCCGCATCCAGAAGCAGCAGTGCCAGCGCGACCCGACCGGCATCCTCGGCTGCTTGAACACGCGCCGCGACAATGCGCCGTTCAACGGCAATGCGACCTTCACCGCCGCGCTGACCTCGCGCGAATTCCTCGCGATCCGCGGCATTCCGCAGGCCTTTGCGCTCGGCAGCCTCTATGGCCCCGACGTCTATGCCAACACGACGATCCCCGACGATCCGCGCGTCGTGAACACCGCCTATACGCCGAGCTATTTCACCAGCGAACTCACGCTGCAGGGCCAGATCGAGCATAATTTCGGCCCGGTCTCGCTGCAGGTGTCGGGCCAGTATCAGAAGGTCAAGCTCGACGCGTCGCAGGATTATAACAGCAACGTCGGCAACCGTGCGCTCTACGCGACCGGCCTCGCAACGCTGCAGGCCGCCGCGTCGGGAGCCCTCGGCGCGGGGTTCACGCCCTATTTCGCACCGGTCGCCGCGGCAATCATTCCCAACGGCCCGACGGGTCAGCTCTGCACCTCGCTCGCCGAGGAAACGGGCTACGGCGTCTATGGCGGCAACAAGATCTGCAGCGACCAGTCGCTCCAGTTCGACCGGTCGAACCAATACAACAGCAGCTGGTCGGCCGAAGGCATATTGACCAGCGACTTCGACGGGCCGTTCAACTTCCTGGTGGGCGGCATCTACGCCGATTATCACCTGACCGAGAACAGCTATTATGTGAACGCCTTCCCGATCGATTATCTGACGGGTGTTCTCGGCGCCTTCACCGCGGCGACCAACCCGCCGGCCGCCGGCGGCCCGCTGCCGCCGTCCTTCCTGGCGACGCCCTTCTTCCGCAACAACACCGACGATCTGAAGATCACCTCCTACGGTCTGTTCGGCGAAGCCTATTTCGAGTTCAGCGACCGGCTGAAACTCACCGCGGGCCTGCGCTACAACAACGACAAGAAGTCGGTGACGGCGCGTTCGACGCTGGCGAGCTTCCTCGCGCCGCACGGGGGTACGACCGACACCGTCTTCGGTTCGCCGTTCGTCGGCTCGTTCGACGCCGATCCCGGTACGCCGGGCAACCAGATCATCCAGGAACGCAGCGTCAAGTTCAACAAGCTGACGGGCCGCGTCGTCCTCGACTTCAAGGTCACCGACGACAATCTGCTCTATGCTTCCTATTCGCGCGGTTACAAATCGGGCGGCATCAACCCGCCGCTGCAGCCGATCTTCGCGGTTCCCGAAAGCTTCGCGCCCGAACAGGTCGACGCTTTCGAAATCGGGTCGAAGAACACCTTCGGCGGCGGCGCGCTCCAGCTGAACCTCACGGCCTTCTACTACAAGTACAAGGACCTGCAGCTCAGCAAGATCGTCGCCCGCACCGCGGTCAACGACAATGTCAGCGCCGACATCTATGGCTTCGAGGTCGAAGGCATGGTGCGGCCCGACCCCGACTGGGTGATCAACCTCGGCTTCAGCTATCTGCACACCAAGGTCACCGACGACAAATTCACGAGCAACCCGCGTGACTTTGGCGGCGGCCGTGCCGATGCCGTGATCATCAAGGACATCACCAACGCCGCGAACTGCGCCGTCGGATCGCGCTCGGGCAATGTCGCGGGGGTCAACGCCTTCGTGAACGGCGTCCAGCAGGTCATCAACGGCGGCTTCGTCCCCGGCGTCCAGGCCGGCGCCGGTCTGCAGCCGACCACGGCCTTCCCGGCCGACGGCGGCATCGCCTCGACCGGCGCCTTCAGCATCTGTTCGGTGATGGAAGCGGCGGCCGCGGGCGCCTTTGCGGCGGCGGGCCTGAACCCGGCGACCTTCGGCGGAATCGAATATTTCTCGGCCGGGGTGCCGGTGAACATCAAGGGCAACCAGCTGCCGCAGGCGCCGAACTACAAGTTCAGCGCGGGCGTGCAATATACCGCGCGCCTCGGCGACAGCGACATGACGCTCGTCCCGCGTTTCGACGTCGCCTATACCGGTGAGAGCTATGGCAGCATCTTCAACGGCAACGTCAACCGCATCAAGGGCTATGCACAGGTCAACGCCCAGCTGCAGCTGAACGGCGCCGACGAGAAATGGTATGTGAAGGGGTTCATCCAGAACATCTTCGATTCCAACAGCGTCACCGGCCTCTACATCACCGACCAGTCGTCGGGTAACTACACCAACATCTTCACCCTCGAACCGCGCCGCTACGGCATCGCGGCGGGCGTGAAATTCTGACCCGCCGGGCGCCCGGCGCCTAAACAGAAAACCCCGGCTGCTCGATCGAGCAGCCGGGGTTTTCTTTGTCCGTTGCCGGGGGGAGGAGAGCCTGGCCCCTCCCCGTCCGGGTTCAGAATTTGAAGCGGCCGGTCACGCCATAGGTGCGCGGCTGGCTGGGATAGCCCGAAACGCTGCCCGACTGGGCGACCGCCGGGAAGATCGTCGTCAGATACTGCGCGTTGGTGAGGTTGCGGCCCCACACGCCCAGCTCGAAGCCGTTGTTCAGCTTGACGGTGAACGAGGCGTTGAGCGAGTTGACTTCGCGCTTCAGATTCTGCGCGACGCTCGCCGGGAAGCCGGTCAAGCCCTCGACGATCTGCACCGGGCTTTCATAGGCGTAGTCGACGTGCGCGATCGCGCGTGTGCCGCCGGCGAACTCGTAGGTATAGGTGCCGCCGAGCGACAGCGACAGTTCGGGGATGCCGGCAGGCGTGGTGCCCGAGATGTCGCCGAACGCCGAATTGACAAAGCTGTCATATTTGGCGTCGAGATAGGTCGCCGCGAGCGTCAGGTTGAGCCCTTCGGTCGGACGCACCGAGCCGTCGAACTCGATGCCGAAGGTCGACTGCTTGCCGGCGTTGGCGAGCGCGAAACCGGTGCCGGTGAAGACGTTCGACTGGAAGCCCTTGATCGACTGCTTGAACACCGCGACGTTCACCGCGGCGACGTCCCACTGGCCCTTCAGACCGAACTCGTAAACCGTCGACTCCTCGGGATCGGCAAAGCGCGAACCCGACACGAGGTTCGGCGTCGCGAACCCGCCGGCGACGATCGCCGGAAGGTCCGACGCCAGCGGACGGCTGTCGCGCGACAGGTTGACCGAGCTTGCCTTGAAGCCCGTCGCATAGGTCGCATAGACGTTGACCGTGTCGGTCAGCTCATAGGCGGCGCGCACGCTGTACGAGAAGTCGCTGTCGTTGGTCTTGCCGTCCTCGACCGCGTTCGGAACGTTCAGGAAGGGCGGCAGGAACTGGAACGGCGTCAGCGCGAGGAACGGGTTGCCAACCGTCAGCGGGTTGTTGTCGGCCGCGGCCTGCGCCGTCGTCAGATTGGCGTTCGCGGCGCCGAAAGCGGTCGCTTGCGCGTTGATCTGGCCGAAGATGGCCGGCTGCGCGCCCGCAAAGGCCTGAATCTGCGCCGGGGTCGCCAGCGTGCCCGCCGGCAGGCCGAGCGCCTGACCGACGCCGGTCGCGAGCGCCTGCTGCGACAGGACACGCCCGCCGGTTCCGCGCAGGTCGATGCCCGAGAAGGTGTCGGTGCTGATGACGTTGGTGCGGAAACGCTTGCGATCCTTCGTATAGTTGCCGCCCAGCGTCAGCGTCAGCCGGTCGGTGACCTCGAAATCGATCGTGCCGAAGATCGAGAAGGCTTCGTCCTTCATACGATAGGCTTCGTCGAGACCATCACCGGCGCGGAAGAAGGTGCCGGTATAATTGGCGCCGTTCGCCGCGCCGAGGATCGCTTCGAGCGAAGCGACGTTCAGCGCATTCGCGGTCGAGGCGCGGATCAGCTGGTCGGCATAGGGGCGGAACTGGGTGCCGAAGCGGATGTCGTTTTTCTGGTCGATCTTTTCGTTGAAATAATAGCCGCCGAGCAGGAAGTTGAACGGACCGTCGAAGTCCGACGTCAGGCGCAGTTCCTGGGTGAAGGTGTCGATGCCCAGATCCTGGCTGTTCTCGCCGATCAGGTCGGCGCCGGTGAAGTCCGAATCCTGATTGGTGAGCGCGCGCACCTGGCGATAGGCGCTGATCGAGGTCAGCGCCATGTTGCCGAGGTCATAGTCGATCTGCGCCGAACCGCCGTAATTCTCGATCTCGTTCGACGACAGGAAATTATTGTAAACCTTGTACGAGAAGGGGTTGTTCGCATCGACGCTGGGGCCGCCGGCGAGCGCATTGGTGATCGCGACGGTCGGGCCGGCGACGACATTGCCTGCGATGCAGCAATTTTCGTCGATCTTGTCATAGTCGCCGATCAGGCGGATCGACAGCGCGTCGGTCGGTTCGAACAGCAGCTGGCCGCGAACGCCCCAGCGGTTGCGGTCGTTGACGTCGGTGTTGAGCTTCAGGTCCTGCGCATAGCCATCGCGGCGGTTGTAGCTGCCGCCGATCGAGAAGGCGACCGTGTCGCTGATCGGGCCGGTGACGTCGCCCTTGACGGTAATCGCGTCATAATTGCCATAGGTCGCCTCGACCGAGCCGCCGAATTCATATTGCGGCTTCTGGGTGACGATGCTGATGACGCCCGCCGAGGCGTTCTTGCCGAACAAGGTCGACTGCGGTCCGCGCAGGACTTCGATGCGCTCGACGTTCGGAAGGTCGCCGATCTGGGCGGCCGAGCGCGAGCGATAGACGCCGTCGATGAACACGCCGACCGACGGTTCGATACCCGCGTTGTTGGCGCCGTTGCCGAAACCGCGGATGATGAAATTGGTGTTGGCGCTCGACTGGAGCTGCGAGACGCGAAGGCTGGGAACCGACGACTGAAGGTCGATCAGGTCGCGGATCTGCGATTCCTCGAGCTGCGCCGCCGAGGTCACCGAGACGGCGACGGGCGTGTCCTGCAGCGTCTGCGAGCGCTTGCTGGCGGTAACGATGATGTCGTTGCCATAATCGACCACTTCGGTCGTGCCGGTGTCGGCGTCGGCCGGAGCGGCGTCCTGGGCGAAAGCGAAAGCGGGTGTGGTCGCGGCGCACAGCATGGTGGCGCCCAACAGAATGTTGCGCAAAGTCATGATGATCTCTCTCTCCAAAACCACCCGGGCGCAGCTGAAAGCTTATCGGGAGATGCCCGGCAGTGACCGGCCGCTGTAACGCACCGCCCTGCCGCGTCAACGCGCGCGCGCGAAAAACTTTTGATTTCCTGCCGATGAGTGGCGGATCGGCAACAGTTCACGCTACGGAAGCGGTCATCGTGCGACGTAAATCTGGCGCGTCGCGGCCCGCGACGTCCTGGTGTGACACAAAATCAACAGAAGGCGCAGCGAAGCCCGCCGGCGGCAAAATCGATCGATGAGGAAAGTGGTGCCTGGGGACGGGATCGAACCGCCGACACTGCGATTTTCAGTCGCATGCTCTACCAACTGAGCTACCCAGGCGAACCGCGGCGGCCGGACGGCCGCGCTGGCGAGCGGCGGCTATAGGCAGGGCTTCGCATCCTGTCCAGTGGCTTTGTGACGCGTTTTTTACGTGTCAGCCTTCGTCGAAACGATCGTCGTCGGCGGTGCCGTCGGGCGCCTGATCGACGGGCACGCGATAGGCCTCGCCGAACCAGCTGAGCAGGTCGCGGTCGCGGCAGCCGCGGCTGCAGAAAGGCTTGTATTCCGCGGCGCGCGGCTTGCCGCATTGCGGACAAAGGCGCGGCCTGGCGCCGGTTTTACTGGGCATGGCCCGCTCCTTTTATCTGCGCATCGGCGGCGACCGCGACCGGCCGGCCGGAGCGCGACTGGAGCGCCGCGATCCATTCGGGATGCGCGTGAATATGATCGGCAACGGCCGGCCGCGCCGTCAGTTGCAACGGTCCCGTCCCCACCGCGCGTTCGGCCTGACGGAGCAGCAGCGCGGCATCGGTCGCGACCGGGTCGAATCGCACCTGCTCGATCAGCGAAGGGCGCGTCCGGCGCCGGATGATCTGCATCAGCCCGAACCCATTGACCGCAGTCCGCTCGAACGGCTGCGGCAGCAGCGCGTCGACGAGCGCGTCGATCGCGAGCCGCTCGGCGCGGCCCGCAAGCGACGGAAAATCGATGCCGATCGAACCGCCGATATCGCAGCACCGGATCACGCCGACCGCCGCCGCGGCGCCCGCCTTCGCCAGTGCCGGCGCGTCGCCCTCGCCATCGATGTCGATCAGCGTCATCGCCGGCGTGACATCCACCCACAGCGCGCCGCCCGCAAAGGGCCAGTGGCCGGCGCGGATATGGTCGATCAATTCGGACCAGCCCGCAGCCTCGATCCGGTCGGCGTCGGTCGCGCGCAACTCGGTTACGCGAAGCCCCGTGGCGGCGATCCGCGCGCGAAGATCGGGGCCGTCGCCGGCCGCCGCGCCGGCTTCGGCGACCCGCGCCCGCGCAGGCTTGTCGCGGCCGCGCTCGCGCAGCGCCGTGCGGGTGATTTCGATAGTCAGTCTCGCACCGGTCGACAGATCCGAAGGCGCCCCCGCCAGCGTCGCTATCGGTTCGCCGGGCCAGTCGAGCGCGACGAGCGCACCCTTCCCGCCCTCGACCAGCCGCGCCGCGACGATCGCACCGACGCGCGGGCCCTCGCCGTCACGCTCGATGCGCGCCTCGACGATCCGGTCGGCCTCGACCAGCGCCGCCCGGCGCTCGCCGATGCCATCTTCGTACAGCCATTCAGCCAAGCGGCACGCCGACGCCGGTGAGCAGGTTGCGCGTTTCGTGAAGCGGCAGGCCGACGACATTCGAATGGCTGCCCGACAGGAAGCGCACGAAAGCCTCGGCCCTTCCCTGAATGGCATAGCCGCCCGCCTTGCCCATGCCCTCGCCGCTCGCGACGTACCAGTCGATCTCGGCGGCGCTCAGCACCTTGAAGGCGACGATCGTGTCGGCGACGCGCACGCGGGGCCTGCCGTCGGGGGCGACGACGCAGATGCCCGAATAGACATGGTGGCGGCGGCCCGAGAGCAAGGCGAGCATCCTGCGGAGATCGGCCTCGTCGAGCGGCTTTTCGAGGATGCGGCGCCCCACCGCAACCGTCGTGTCGCCCGCCAGCACAATCTCGCCGGGCGCGCGCTCGACCGCGAGCGCCTTGCGCTCGGCGAGCCGCGCGACATAGGCGCGCGGCAATTCGCCCTTCAGCGGCGTTTCATCGATGTCGGGGGACGCGATGCGCGCCGGCACGACGCCGATGCGCGCCAGCAGCTCCAACCGGCGCGGCGACGTCGATGCCAGGACCAGCGCGGGAAAGTTCGCCGCGCCGCTCACTTGAAGCGATAGGTGATCCGACCCTTGGTCAGGTCATAGGGGGTGAGCTCGACGAGCACTTCGTCGCCCACCAGCACGCGGATGCGGTTCTTGCGCATCTTGCCGGCCGTGTGGCCCAGAATCTCGTGGTCGTTTTCCAGTTTGACGCGAAACATCGCGTTGGGAAGCAGTTCGACCACCTGGCCGCGCATTTCCAGAAGTTCTTCTTTCGCCATCAGTCCTCTTATTGGCTCGTAATCCAAGGATGCGGGCCCATAACCGCAATTTGCGTCAATTGAAAGCAATCTGTCATCCGGCCGGATTGTGCTTCGCGAGGAAGGCATCGAGCCGGTCGAACCAGTCCTTCTGATTGGCGGGATCGGCAAAGCCGTGCCCCTCGCCTATATAGACCTTATACTCGAAGTCCGTGTTCCCCAGCTTCTTCAGTTCCTCGACCAGCTTCCGCGACTGGCTGAGCGGTACCCGGCTATCCTCGTCGCCATGCGCGATCAGAACAGGCCGCGTCAGCCGGGCCGCCTGCTGCAACGGCGACACCGTCGCGAGATCGAGGCTTGAGTCGCCGGTTACTCGCGCTTCCCATCTGGCGCTTGACCTTCGAAACAGGAACCGCCGGTCATATTTCAGGATCGCGGCCCAGTCGGATACGCCAGCGAAGCTCGCGGCGCAGCGATAGCGTTCGGGGTTACGAATTACAGACCAAAGCGCTGCATAGCCGCCATAAGATGCGCCTACGACGCAAACCCGTTTCGCGTCGACCATTCCCGACTTGACCAGCCAGTCCATGCCGTCATCGAGGTCGTCCTGCATCTTGAGTCCGATCTGGCCCCGTCCGGCGTCGCTGAACGCCGTGCCATAACCGCCCGATCCGCGGTAGTTGGGCTGCAACACGGCGTAGCCGCGGTTCGCAAGCAATTGCGTTTGCGCGTCGTACTCCAGCTTGTCTCGAACCCCATAGGGACCGCCGTGCGGATAGATGATGAGTGGAAGATTCTTGGCGTCACGCCCTTTGGGCAGCGTCAGATAGGCTGGGATGTCGGTTCCGTCGCGCGACTTATACGTCACGGCTTTGGTTGACGCGAGAACCTCCGGCGGCAGCCCCTTCTGCCGCTCGCCAAGAATCTTCATCTCGCCGCTCTTGCGATCGAGCAGATAATAAAGCCCCGGGTCATGGGGTGCCGTGCCGAGGATCAGCACCCGCGATCCGTCGCGACTTCGCGACACGAGCTGCGCATGCTGGCCCGGAATCGCCTTGTCCACCAGTCCCTGCAGTTTCTTGGTCGCAGCATCCATCCACACGACGCGATCCCGGTCGTCGGTATAGGACACGCCCTCGAGCGCCGAGCCGTCATCGTTCAACCAATAGCCGGCGATGTCATAACGCTCATCGCCATGTACGATGTCTCCGATCACGCGCGTTCGGTAGTTGAACTTGTAAAGCGCCTGCCGCCCGCTCTTGTCATCGCTGAGGACGTAGCCTTCGTCGGATCCGCTGACGATGCCCATCACGTCGAACAGGACATCATCCTCGCCGGGGCGAACCGAACTGATCTGGGCAAAGTCGTCGCTCTCGGTACGACGATAATAGAAACGGAACTTGCCGGTCTGCCAGCCCACGCCGATGCGCACGATCCCGGCACTGTCGGCGATCCAGGTCCATATCGGATTCCGGGGGCGGATAACCTCGCGCATCTTGCCATCGGCCAGCGAAACGCGAAACACCGAGGGATAGTCGTAGGCGGTCTTTTGAAGCGACAGGAGAAGATATTCACCGGCTGGATCGATGAACAGGACGTTGTCGCCCTCCGCTTCCTCACCGTAACGGCGCAGAATGCTGGTGGCAGAGGTTTTGAGATCGTGAAGAACGAGGAAGGTCGCACGCCCGTACTGACGCATGAAGAGATCTGCCGTCTGGGTGACGCTCAGTACGATGCGGTCATTTCCGGCCCATCGAATCCAGTTCACTTCCGATTTCTCGGGAACCATGAAATAGGATTTTTTCACCTCATCGACGCCGCGATAGGCGACGATGTTCTTACCGTTCGCGCGTCCGCGAAAGACGATGCGCTGGCCGTTGGGCGATAGCTGGACGTCCGAAAAGTCGGGCAACTGCGCCAGATCTGCCGTTGCAAGGCTTGGCGTGCCTCTCGCTATGGAGGACGTGTCTTCGGCCGCGACGGCCACCGGGCACAGCAGTCCGGCGGCTGCAAGCAATCCCCATTTCGATGTCATGCGCCCCGGCGCCTCCCCCGATGGCCGACAATAGGAAAAATGCCTGCGGGTGCAACGGGTTTCAGCCGACGAGGCGCAGCTTTCGCGCGACACGCCAGCCGACGCTTTTCGCCCAGGCATAGCTTGGCCAGCGCGGCGGCATCGCGGGGTCGAGCCCCATGCGGCGCAGCGTCGCATTCGCCGCATGCGCCTCGGATTCGCGATAGCTCCACTCGCTGCGCCACGTGATCGACAGCGAAATCGAGGGCGCGTCGCCGTTGGCGACGAAATGCGGCGCCATCACCGGCATCAGCACCGCATCGCCGGGGCCGAGCGGCACCTGCTGCACATCGTCGCGATAGACGTCGTCCCACGGCAGGTTGCGGTGGCCGCCCATGTGATAGCGCTCATGCTCGCGGCGATGCGCGAAGCGCTCGTCGCCCGCGGGCCAGACGTTCATCACCTTTTTGCCCCGGAGCTGCAGCAGAATGTTGTGCTCGGGATCGAAATGAAACGGCGTGATCGAGCCCGGCGAAGAGATGAAGATGAAGCCCTGCGGCGTCAGCATCGCACCGGTGCTCGGCTCGACGATCGATTCGAGCTCTCCCAGCAGGTCCATCAGCAGCGTGCGATAGGCAGGGACATTCTCGATATTCTTGAGCACCGCCCAGCTGCCGTTGGACTCGATGGTGCGGATCGTCTCGCCGATCGAGAGGCCGTTCGAGGGCACGTCCTCGGGCGCGATCCCGATGGGGAGCTTGCCCGGATTATATTCGACCTCGCTCGCGGGCAGGCTTTCGCCGAGTTCGGCGAGCGCTTCGAGCGACAGCAGCGGGTGGTCGGGCAGATGGTGGTGCAGCAATCCCGCCTGCAACGGATAGAGCGCGGCCATCCGCTCGAGCGTTTCAGCCGGAAAGACCGGCGCGGAAAGGGGCTGGTGCTGGGTCATGTCGGGTCCCGTTCCTCGATAACGGCAGGCGCGCCGCGTTTCCAGTGCCGCCACTGGCTCTCGATCTTCGTCAACGCGGCGAAGCGCAGGCGGTCGGCCGTGCCCGACAGCGGCGCGTTGACCCAGACAAGACGGCGGCGTTCGCGCCACACGCTGTCGATCATCGGGTGGCCGGGCGCGGCGCAACTGTCGACCCAGGCGATGCGCGCGTCACCGAGCAGGTCGAGATTTTCCTGTTGCAGCAGCACCCCCGGCGAAAAGCGCGCATAATCCTCGTCGAACGCAGTCTTGAACGAAAAGCCGCCGGGTGGAGAGAGAAAGGTGACCAGCATTGCGAGCGGCCGCGCGTCGAGGTCGAGCGCGCGCATGTCGAGCTTGCCCGCCCCCGCGGCGCCGGTCAGGATCGCGCGGAACCATGCCTCGGTATCGCCGTGGCTCGCGAGCGCCGATCCGGCGCGCCCCTTCCAGCCGCGGGCTTCGAGATCGAGGAAGGCCGCGATCCACGGATCGAGCGGCTCGTCCTGTTGCCGGCGGCGAAAGGCGACCTGCCCCTCGTCGGCGAGCCGGTTCGCCTGCCGCCGCAATTCCTTGCGCTTCTTGGCGCGCACCGCGCCATCCCAATAGGCGGCGGGCGACAGGTCGCTCTCGAGCAGCGCCCGTTCCTCGCGGTGAACGACCGCTGCCTCGCGTCCGCGCAGCCGCGCGACGTCGATCAGCGCGCGGTGGAGCGGGCCGTCCTCGGTGAGCCGCGGCACGTGCAGCATCGTCTGTGCCCAGGGCGCGGCATCGCACCAGCCGAGCAGGATCGACCAGAACAGGCTTTCCATCCCCGCGCGCACCAGCGGCGCGCCGTGGAAATGATTGGGATGCGCCCAGCCGGTGACGTGGCGCAGCGGCAGGCGGCCATAGCGCGTCGCGGGGGCGACCGGCATGATGCCGATCAGCGGACCGTCTCTGCCGTCCTGCACCATCACCAGCCGCGCGCGGCGTTCGGCGTCGAGCAGGTGCAGCGCCGGCTGCAAGCACCAGCGTTCGGCAAAGACATTGGGCTCGCTCGCGTCGCCCGCCAGCCTGTCCCATGCCGCGGCCAGATCGCCCGACAGCGCGAGCGGATCGACCACACGCACCGTCAGCGGCGCGGCTTCGGCGCCATCGCTCGGAAAGGCAGGATAAACCGTCATCGGCAGCGAGCCTAGCAGCGAAGCGTTAAGGGGTGGTGGCCGAAATGATCGGCACCACCCGCGACCAGCATCAAATCCCGAACAGCTTCGCCAGCGATTTTTCGAGCATGAAGAATTGCCAGATCAGACGGCCATGGTCGCGGCGGCCCGACTGGTGCGCGGCGACGATGCGTTCGATCTCGACCATGTCGAACCAGCCCGATCGCGCGAGCGTCGACGAAGTGGCGAGCGCCTTCGCCTGTTCGACCAGCGGCCCGCGAAACCAGTGCGACACCGGCGTCACGAACCCCATCTTCGGGCGATAGAGGATGTCGTGCGGCAGATAGCGTTCCATCGCCTGTTTCAGGATCGCCTTGCCCGTCCCGCGCTTGACGCGCATCGACGCCGGCAGGCTCGCCGCGAATTCGATCAGGCGATAGTCGAGCAGCGGCTCGCGCGCCTCGAGGCTGACCGCCATGCTCATCCGGTCGGTCTTGGTCAGGATGTCGCCGGGCAGCCAGATCGTCAGGTCGGCATATTGCGCGCGGTCGAGCGGCTCGCGCGCGGGCGCCTCGGCCATAGCCCGCCAGTAACGCGCCTCGGCGACATGGTCGCCCAGCGCATGGATCGCGGCATCGTTGAACAGTTTCGCGCGCTGCGCCGGTCCTGTCACGCCGACCGCCTCGGCATAGCCCTCGGCCCCGCTCTTCGCCAGGCTGGCGAGCGTCGCGCGGGCGCGCAAGGGACGCGGCGCCCAGTCCATCTGCGGCCAGACATGCGCCAGCGGGCCGAGGATGTTCCGGCGCAACACCCCGGGGATCAGCCGGCGCAGCCTTTCCTCCTGATGCTGGAAGACCAGACGGCGATAACCTGCAAAGGCTTCGTCGGCGCCGTCGCCCGACAGCGCCACCGTCACCTCCTCGCGCGCGAGTTCGCAGACGCGATAGGTGGGCAGCGCGCTCGCATCGGCGAAGGGTTCGTCGAACATGTCGGCGATCCGGTCGACAAGCGCGAAGTCGCCCGACGCGACGGTGCGCGTCCGGTGGTCGGTCGCAAAGCGTTCGGCAATCGCTTGCGCATAGGCGGTCTCGTCGAGCGCGACCTGGTCGAAACCGATGGTGCAGGTCTTGACCGCCTTGGGGCTCGCCTCGGCCATCAGCGCGACGACCGCGCTCGAATCGACGCCGCCCGACAGGAAAGCGCCGAGCGGCACGTCGGCCACCATGCGGTCGGTGACCGCCGCGCGCATCAGGTGGACCAGATGCTCGGCCGCCTCGCCTTCCGAAGCCCGGATGCGCTTCGAGAAATCGGGCGCCCACCAGCGCGTCGGCGCGGGCACCGGCTTGCCGCGTTCGAGCAGCAGATAATGGCCGGCGGGCAGCTTCTCGACGCCTGCGACGATGCAGTTGTCGTCGGGGACATAGCCGAAGGCGAGGAAGTCCTCGATCGCCGACAGATTGGCTTCCTGCCGCAGCAGGGGGTGGCGCAGCAACCCCTTCAGCTCGGAAGCGAAGGCGACCGATCCGTCGGCGAGGCGCACATGATGAAGCGGCTTCACCCCCAGCCGGTCGCGCGCGAGGAACAGGCAGCCGCGGGCGTGATCGTGAATCGCGAAGGCGAACATGCCGTTGAGGCGCGACAGGCAGTCGGGGCCCCATTGCCGCCACGCCGCGATGATGACCTCGGTATCGCCCGACGTGCGAAAGCGGTAACCGCGATCCTCGAGCTCGGCGCGCAGTTCGCGGAAATTATAGATTTCGCCGTTGTAGGTGAGCGTCACCATCTCGTCGTCGCTCGCCATCGGCTGCGGGCTGCCGGCGATGTCGATGATCGACAGGCGAAGATGCGCAAGCCCGACGCCGGGGGCCGTCCAAGCGCCCGAACCGTCGGGGCCGCGATGCGCCATCGGATGCAGCATCGCGCGAAGCCGCGCGGGGTCGACCGGCTTCGCCGTTTCGAGATGAAAGATGCCCGCGATCCCGCACATATTCCGGACGCTTAGCGGTTTTTGAGCGCGCGGTCAGCCACGGCGGTGACTCCACCCGACGCGGAAAGGAAATCCTCTATCGCATTGCGGCCGCCCCGGCGTTCCTCGCTCGACAGGATCAGCGACAGCGCGCGCGGGTCGCCGCCGAACAGGCGCGCCTTCAGCCCCGCCAGCTTGGCGCGCCGCGAACTGCCGGTGACCAAGCCATCGACGACATACCAGGTCGCGGCGTCGCGCAGTACCGGACCGGGGTGCAACAGCCGCTCGGTCTTCGCGCCCCCGATCGCGGGCAGCGCCGCGCTCCACGCCCATTTGCCGTCAGGATCGACCGCGCCCTGACCGAAGGCGACAACCTCGCGCCCCTCGGCCTGCCGCTCGTAGCCGCCGATCGCGACGGTGACGATCCGCCCCTTGTCGTCGGCGAAATGCCGCACGAGCCGCTGGTCGGCGCCGTCGAAGCGCGGCGTCCATGCGACGCCGTCGGCGCCCGCGTCGCGCCATCCCGCCGGGGTTTCGACCATCATGGTCGGAGGCAGCGGCGCGCTGCGGCCGCCGATCAGCCACGCCCAGCCTGCGAAAACAAACGGGATCGCCAGCGCGGCCGGCAGCACGGCCTTGCCCGGACCCGTGAAGCGCGGCACCCCCGTCAGCCGCGTCACGTCGACCGCAACGTCGTTCGCGGGCCGGTCGAACCAGCGCCGGGCGAAGAGCATCACGAACAGGATGACGACGCCGAAGAATATCCAGCCATAGAAGATATGGTCGATGCCGCCCGCCGCCTCGATCCCCCAGATTTCGGCGGCGACCATCGTCCCATAGGCGCGCAGGGCATTGGCGAGGATCGTCGTGGCGAGCGCCAGCGCGACAAAGACGATCCGCCGCGTCCAGCTTTTGAAACAGAGATGCGCGGCGAACACCGAATAGGCGAGCATCGCGATCAGGAAATTGACTCCCGAACAGGCCTCGGCGACCTCGAAAAGCCCCGCGGGCGTGGTGATGAACACGCCTTCCATCGCAGCGGGAATGCCCGACATATGGAGCAGCGCGACGCTGACATGCGCGGTGAGCGTCTGGAGCAGCGGCACCAGTTCCTCCCCAAAGGGCACCAGCAGCAGCGCGTAGCCGAGCGGGAAGAGCAAGGCGCGCACCAGCTTTTCGCCGAGCGTCGCCGCAACCGCGCCCTGCAGCAACAGGACGAGGCCGAGCTGGCGGAACAGTCCGA
>PNJO01000047.1 GCA_013821905.1 Sphingopyxis sp.
GGAAAGCGCGCGCGGATGACCTCGGCCTCGTTGCCCATGCAGCCGGTGACGATGACGCGGCCATTCTCGGCCATCGCTTCGCCGATCGCTTCGAGGCTTTCTTCCTTGGCGCTGTCGAGGAAGCCGCAGGTGTTGACGAGGACGACGTCGGCGCCCGCATAATCGGGCGACAGGCCGTAGCCGTCGGCGCGCAGCTTGGTCAGAATCCGTTCGCTGTCGACGAGCGCCTTCGGGCAGCCGAGCGACACCATGCCGACCTTCGGCTGGGTGGGGAGGGTTGTGACTGTCATGATTGGCGGGGCGCATAGGGGATTTTTTGTGGTTTGTCACGCCTCGCGCTTCATCGTCATTGCGAGCCTCCGAAGGAGCCGTGGCAATCTCCAGCGATCGTCAAAGCGGAACGAGAGCTAGAGATGGCTTCGTCGCTCCGCTCCTCGCAATGACGGTCAGGCTTTCCCCGCCAGCGTATCGGCGATGACCCGCCATACGCGCGGGGCGATGCCGAGGCCGAGGTGCGTGGCATCGACCTTTATGTTGCGGGCCTGCGGGTTGTAGATGTCGATGGCGATATCGGGGCCGACGATGCCGTCGCGGTCGGAGTAGATGACGGTCAGCGGCTGGGTCAGCCCTTTCAGGTTGCGCGCGTGAATCTCGCGCTCGATGGCGTCGAAATCGCGCCCCGCGAAGCGCCGCGCCAGCGCGGTATATTGGGGGCCGCCGATGATCGGCGTGCCCAGCGTGACGATCTCGCGGACGAGGTGCGGGTGGTTGCGGGCGGTTTCGCGCGCGATCACGCCGCCGAGGCTCCAGCCGATCAGCGTCAGCGGCGCGCCGTCGGCCTTGACCCATTCGGCCGCCTGCGCCGCGAAGCGTTCGACGTCGGCGGCGACGCGGCCGTTGTTGCGCCCCATGCCCCAGTCGCGGACATGGTAGCCGAGGTGGCGGAGCCAGGCTTCGAGCGGGCGCATCGACAGCTCGCTCGCGCCGTAACCGGGAAGGAGCGCGACGGGACGCCCGTCGCCGCGCGGCGCGCCGACCAGCTGCCAGCCCGAAAATCCGAAGCGCAGCATGTCGAGCGGCAGCGCCAGCTCGCCGATCGTCGCAAGGCGGCTCGGCGGCCGCAGGCCTTCGGGAAACGGAACGTCGCGAGGCATCGCCTTCTCCCCTTTTTCGATTATAGTTCGGCGCCTAAGAGATGCTTTGCAAGCAGATAAGGGGAGGGAGAAGATGGCGAATTTGAACTGGATCGCGATACTGGTCGCCGCGGCGGCGGGCTTCGTCGTGGGCGGGATCTGGTACGGACCCCTGTTCGGCGCCGCGTGGATGAAGGAGCGCGGCCTGACCGAGGAAGAGCTGAAGAAGGGCAATATGGCGCTGATCTATGGCACCACCTTCCTGCTCAGCATCGTGTCCGCGGTCTTCCTCGGCCATCTGCTCGCGCATTTCGGCGAGATGAGCGCGCGCTCGACGATGATGATCTCGACCGGAATCGCGCTGGGCTTCATCGTGCCGGCGATCGGGACCAATTATCTGTTCAGCCGGGCGAGCCTCAAACTGTTCGGCATCGACGCGGGATACTGGGTCGTCTTCTACGCCGCGATGGGCGCGGTGTTCGTCTTCCTGGGCTAGCCGCCGGGAACGGCCGCTTCGCATTCCTCGCACCGGATGACTTCGACGATCTGATCGCCCGGTTCGAGGCGTTGCGCCTCGGGTTCCCAGAAGCCGTAGGGATTGCCGCCGCGATAGACGCGCAGGCCGCGCCCGCCGCTCGCGAGCTGGTCGATGCTGCGCCCGATTTCCTCGGCGCTGACGGCGCGTTCGCGCAGCTGGACGCGGCCGCCGATGCTGGCGAGGTCGGCCATATAGTCGGCGACATGCGCGCCCTGCGCCGATCCCGCGAGCAGCAGGCCGGTGAAGCTGACCGGGTTGATGACATTGTTCGCGCCCGCCTGCCGCGCGAGCAGTTCATTGTCGTGCGCGCGGATGACGACGCTGATCGGCACATGCGGCGCAAGGTGGCGGACGGTGAGCACGATCAGGATCGAGCTGTCGTCGCGCCCCGCCGATACGAGCACCGACTGCGCCTCGTTGATGCGGACGTCGACGAGTGTGTCGTCGTTCGACGCATCGCCTTCGAGCACGTTGCAGCCCGCGGCCTCGGCGGCGTTGATGCGGTTCCGCACCTGGTCGATCACGACGATGCACGATGGGTCGGTGCCGCGTGCGATCAGCTCGCGAACCGCCTCGGCGCCGCTGGTGCCATAGCCGAGCACGACAATATGGTCGGTGAGTTTTGCCTGGATGCGGGCCATACGCCATTTTTCCCATGTGCGCTTGATGACGAAATTATAGGCGGTGCCGACGAAGATGAAGAGCACCGCGATGCGGATCGGGGTGACGATCACCGCCTCGATCAGCCGCGAGCGGTCGGACACCGGCGCGATGTCGCCGAAGCCCGTCGTGGTGACCGAAATCATCGTGAAATAGACGACGTCGAGGAAGCTGATGTGGCCGTCGTGGCTGTCCTTCAGCCCCGTGCGGTCGATCCAGTGGACGAGGACGACGATCGCGATCAGGAAGAAGGCGAGGCCAAGCCGGGCGAGCAGGTCGGCCCAGACCGGCCATTTCGCAGCGCGTCGCAGCAGGTGAAAGCCGCTCTGGATCTGGAGCCTGGGGTTCGGCCGCTTGCTCATTGCGGACCTTGTGCCAAAGCCGCGCGGCGAAGGCTAGCCGCTATAGGCACCGCGCAGCGCCGCCAGCGAGGCGTCGTGCGTCAGGTCGAGCTGGAGCGGGGTGACCGAGATATATTGATCGTCGATCGCCTCGAGGTCGCTGTCGTGACCCAGGCTGTGCTCGATGCCGTGGAGGCCGAACCAGTAATAGGGATAGCCGCGCGGGTCGGTGCCCTCGACGATCGAGCCGCGGCCATAGTCGTGGAAGCCCTGCCGCGTGACGCGGATGCCCTTGACCGCGGCCGCGGGGATGGCGGGGAAATTGACGTTGATCAGCGTGCGCGGCGGCATGTCCATGTCGAGCAGCGGGCGCAGCACCTCGACGCCCCATTGCTCGGCGGCTTCGAACGGCACGCTGTCGCCCATGCCTTCCCTGGCGTAAACCTGGCTGAGCGCGATGGCGCGGATGCCCGCGAGCGCGCCCTCGATCGCCGCCGAGACGGTACCCGAATAGGTGATGTCGTCGCCGAGATTGGCGCCGCGATTGACGCCCGACAGGATCAGGTCGGGCTTTTCGGGCATCAGCTTGCCGATCGCCATCATCACCGAGTCGGTCGGGGTGCCGCTGCACGACCAGCGCCGCTCGCCATGCTGGCGGATGCGCACGGGGCGCGACAGGGTGAGCGAGTGGCCGGCGCCCGACTGTTCCTCGGCGGGCGCGCAGACCCAGATATCGTCCGAAAGCTGGCGCGCGATCGCTTCGAGGACCGCCATGCCGGGGGCGTGATAGCCGTCGTCGTTGGTGAGGAGGATGCGCATGGTTTTCCACTTTCGGCGTCATTGCGAGGAGCGCAGCGACGAAGCAATCTCCAGCGGGAGAGGTTGCGCAGGGACGAAGGCTGGAGATTGCTTCGCTGCGCTCGCAATGACGACTCAGGGTGTCAGTCGCGTGATCCCGCCCATATAGGGCACCAGCACCGCCGGAATATCGACGCTGCCGTCGGCCTGCTGGTAGTTTTCGAGGATCGCCACCAGCGTCCGCCCCACGGCAAGTCCCGAGCCGTTCAGCGTATGCACGAACTCGTTACTCTTGCCGCCCTCCCGGCGGAAGCGTGCGTTCATGCGCCGCGCCTGGAAATCGCCGCAGGTCGAGCAGCTCGAAATCTCGCGATAGGCGTTCTGACCGGGCAACCAGACTTCGAGGTCATAGGTCTTGCGCGCCGCAAAGCCCATGTCGCCGCTGCACAGCAGCATCCGGCGATAGGGCAGCTCGAGCGCCTCGAGGATCGATTCGGCGGCGCGCGTCTTGCGTTCGAGTTCGGCGTCCGAGTCCTCGGGGCGGACGACCGAGACGAGCTCGACCTTCCAGAACTGGTGCTGGCGGATATAGCCGCGCGTGTCGCGCCCCGCCGACCCCGCTTCGGAGCGGAAGCAGGGGGTAAGCGCGGTCATGCGCAGCGGCAGATCGGCCTCGGGCAGGATTTCCTCGCGCACCGCATTGGTCAGGCTCATTTCCGACGTCGAGATCAGCCAGCGGCCGTCGGTGGTCTGGAACAGATCCTCGCGAAACTTGGGAAGCTGCGCGGTGCCGAACGCGGCCTCGTCGCGCACCATCAGCGGCCCTGCGCATTCCGTATAGCCGGCCTCGGTCGTCTGGCGGTCGAGCATATATTGGCCGAGCGCGCGTTCGAGCCGCGCCATCTGACCCTTCAGGAAAGCGAAGCGCGCGCCCGACATTTTGGCCGCGGTCTCGAAATCGAGCCCGAGCGCGGGGGCGAAATCGGCATGTTCGCGCGGGGCGAAGTCGAAGCTGCGCGGTGTGCCCCAGCGCGCGATCTCGACATTGGCTTCCTCGTCCGCGCCGTCGGGAACGTCGTCGGCGGGAATGTTGGGGATCGCGGCCAGCACGTCCTGCAGCGCCGCGAGCTGTTCGCGCTCGGCCTCTTCCTTCGCGGGCAGCGCGGTCTTGAGGTCGGCGACTTCGGCCTTCAGCGCCTCGGCCTTGTCCGTGTCGCCCTGCGCCATCGCCTGGCCGATCAGCTTCGACGCCTCGTTGCGGCGCGCGAGTGCGCCCTGGATTTCGGTCTGCAACGCGCGCAGCGATGCGTCGGCCGCCACGATCCGGGCGGACAGGGGGGCGAGGCCGCGGCGCGCGAGGCCGGCATCGAAGGCTGCGGGATTGTCCCGGATCAGGCGGATATCGTGCATGCGCCGCGCTATGGCGTTGCCGCCCGCGCGGCGCAAGCCCGGTTTAGCGTTCGATCAGCCCGGCGAGCTGGCCGATCGCAGTGCCCCAGCCTTCGTGGAAGCCCATCTCGTCATGCCTGGCGCTATCCTCGGGACTCTTGTGAAGGACGCGCGCGGCGTAGAGCGTGGCACCATCCTTCGGCTCGAAGGTCAGGATGGCGGTCAGCGCGAGCCAGGGCTCCACAGGCTGCCAGCCCCCGGACAGCACGGTCGTGAAGATCAGCCTCCGCTCGGGGATCACCTCGAGGAAACAACCGTCGACATGCGGCTGGAAATCGGTGGCGCCCGGCTCGCGCATCCGGGTGACGAAGCCGCCGCCGGGGGACAGATCGAGCGTGTCGACCCGGCACTCGATCGGCGCGGGAATCCACCACTGCGCCAGCTTTGCAGGATCGCTCCACGCGTCCCATACGGCGGCGGGCGGCGCCTTGATCAGGCGGGAGATGGTGAGTTCGGTTTCGTTCGTCATTCTTCCTGCTCCTGCGAGTGTTGCGATTCGGCGAAGGCGGCGAGGCGGTCGGTGCGGCCGGCCCAGACCGCGCGCTGTTCGGCGAGCCAGCCTTCGGCTGCCGCGAGCCGCTCTCCATTGATGTGGCAGGTGCGTACGCGGCCCCGCTTTTCCGAATGGATCAATCCCGAGCTTTCGAGCACGGCCAGATGCTTCAGAAAGGCGGGGAGACCCATTTCGAACGGCTCGGCGAGCCGCGTCACCGGCGCGGGGCTTTTGAGAAGGCGGCTGATCACCGCGCGCCGGGTCGGGTCGGCGAGCGCATGAAAGACGGTGTCGAGGGGAAGTGATTGGTTCACCATATGGAAAACTATAGAGACAGTTTTCCATATGGCAAACTATTCGGACGGGGCATGAAAAAAGGGCCACCGCGAACGATGGCCCTCAGTTCGGTGGTCTGGGTAGCCCCCCCGACCTCCAGTGGATTCCTATGCCGCGTCGGCGTCGTTGCGATTGGCCGCGCGGCGGCGCGCGACGAGCGCGGCGGCCGCTGCACCGAACAATAGCAGCATCGGCGGTGCCGGAACAGGGGTCGGATCGCCCGACGAGCCGCCGCTGCTGCCGCCCGAGCTCGACGAGGAGGACGAGGACGAAGAGGAGCTCGACGACGAACTGCTGCTGCTCGACGACGAGGAGGAGCCGGTGCTGCCGGTCGAACCGAAGCTGCTGCTGCCGCCGGTCGCGCCCGACGAGGTGGCGCCGCTCGACGTGCTGCTCGACGAGGAGGAAGAGGAGGACGAACTGCTGCTCGACGACGAGCTGCTGCTGCCCGAACCGCCGGAGCTGCTGCTCGAGCCGCCCGAACTGCCCGAACTGCCGCCGTGCGACGAACTGCCCCAGCCCGAGCTGCCGTGCGAGGAGCCGCCCTTCGACGAGCTGCCCCAACCCGAGCTTCCATGCGAGCTGCCGCCCTTCGATGAACCGCCCGACGAGGAGGAGCTCGACGAGGAAGACGAGGAGGAGGAAGAAGAGCTCGACGAGGAGCTGCTGCTCGACGACGAGGTGCTGACGCCGCCGGTCGAGGTCGAGACATTGCCCGACGAGGTGCTGACATTGCCCGAGGAGGTCGAGACACCGCCGGTCGAGGTGCTCACGCCCCCCGTCGACGTCGACACGCCCCCGGTCGAGGTCGAAACGCCGCTCGAGGTGCTGACGCTGCCCGTCGAGGTCGACACGCCGCCGGTCGAGGTCGAGGTGCTGACACCCCCCGTCGACGTCGAGACGCCGCCCGAGGTCGAGCTGGTCGAGGTGCTGACGCCGCCGGTGGTCGTCGAGGTGACGACGACGCTGCCGCCGCTACCGCCGCTGCTGCTGCCGCCGAAAAAGCCGCCGAAGAAGCCGCCGCCGAAACCGCCGCCAAAGCCGCCACCGATCACGGTGACACCGCCGCCGCCACCGCCGCCTTCCCAGCCGCGCTGCGGGAAGGGCGCATAGGGGATCGGGGGCAGGGGAATCGTCTGGGTCACGACCTGCTGCTGCGGGGTCGCGGTGCGGATCACGCGCTTCGTCGTGACGACGCGCCGGATGCGCTTGACCGGCTTGCGCGCCGCGTGGCGCTTGCGCACGACCTTCTTGCCGCCGCAGGGCGTGCAGGACTTGGCCGTCTGCGCCCGCGCCGCGGGGACGTCCGCGATCTGCATCGCGCCGCTGCCAATGATCGCGCCGCCGCAGGTGCAGGCGCAGAGCTTGGCGAGGGCCATTCGGACAGACATAGATTCCTCTTTCTTTCCCGTTGCAGGTGCGCCGAATGCCGATGGCCGACCCCTGTTGCACCTTCCGCTAGATGCAAAAGGCCAAAGCTTTGTGAACACGGCAATTGCGTTAACCGCGTTTGAGTGTCCGAGAGCGGTAATCCGAGCGCGAAATCAACCAAAAACGCGATATCTGTCCCAAAACAGCACGGAAATGGCAATGATTCTATATCGTTGGTGAAATCTGGATCGAAATGGGGCGCTTTTTGGGGCGGCGTTCAGGGGCGACGGAATCGGCCCTGCGGCCCCCGGTTCAGCTTTGCTTCACCCCCGCTTCTCTAGCCGCCGCTTCGCGCTTGTGTCGCAACCGGTGGCTGGTTATACGCCCGGCGCATCGCAGGTCCGCCACATCGGCGGCGCGGCAATGACGAAAGGACGCCAGAGCCCTTTATGCCAACCAAGATTGCCGATGTGGGTGCCGATGCTCTTGTTGAAGCCAGATCCAATCTCGACTCGGATTATGTCCCGAGCGAAGACGAAGAGTTTATGAACGAGCGGCAGCAGGACTATTTTCGTGGTCTGCTGCTTGCCTGGAAAAAATCGATCCTGAGCGAATCCGAATCGACGCTCGCGCATCTGCAGGACGGGCCGCTGCGCGAACCCGACCTGGCCGACCGCGCATCGAGCGAGACCGACTGGGCGATCGAACTGAGGACGCGCGATCGTCAGCGTAAGCTGATCGCGAAGATCGACGCGGCGATCCGCCGCATCGACGAGGGTGAATATGGCTATTGCGCGGTGACCGGCGAGCCGATCTCGCTCGCGCGCCTGCAGGCCCGCCCGATCGCGACGATGACGCTGGAGGCGCAGGAACGCCACGAGCGCAACGAGCGCATCAGCCGCGAGGACTGACCCAGCGGGGGACAATCTCCCGATTCCATTTACGTTTCGGCAAGGGCTCGCTTCTAGATTCGCGGGCCTGACATAACGCGGGGAACGGGTCGCAATGGAATCGCGCGTGCCAACCACTTTGGACGAAGAGGTCGCTGCGCTGTCGCGCGGCGCCGACAGGGACAGCCTGTTCATGCAGGCGGACCTGTTGCTGCCCGGGCAAGCCGGCCCGGCGGTCGTGCGCGTGCGCAACCTGTCGGCCGGCGGCATGCTCGCCGAAAGCCCGGTGCGCGTCGAACAGGGCGCGACGGTCGAGGTCGACCTGCGCAATGTCGGCCCGGTGCCGGGTCGCGTGGTGTGGGTTGGCGAGGGCAAGTTCGGCATCGCGTTCGATCGCCAGATCAATCCGCAGGCCGTTCGTCGCCAGGTTGTCAAAAAGGCGGAAGTGCCGCCGCACATCTCGGCGCTGGACCGCGCCCCCTTCTACCGCCGGCGCTGATGCGTTCCGTGTGGAAAGGCACCAGCCGGCGGTAGCGCAGTCTGCGATCAGGCGATCGCGAGCATCTCTTCCTTGATTTTCAGCTTCTGTTTTTTCAGTGACGCCAGTGCAGCTGCATCGGGGCAGGGGCGGCGCTCTTCATTCGCAATTTTCTCGTCGAGGTCCGCGTGGCGGGACTTCAGGGCGGAAAGGTGCGACGTGGTCATTGGCCATTCTCCTTTTCGACTCGTGTTGGCAGGGGGAGTAAAACACGAATCGGGGCGCTTGTCGTTTCGATTCGGCCAGACGGTGCCCGTTGCGGACGGATCGTGATCATGGCAGGAGAGCGGGGTGAACCCCGAAGAAATCTCCCAGCGCCTCGAACTGCTCAGGATCGAGCATCGCGACCTCGACTCGGCGATCATCGCGCTCGGTGAACAGGGGGTTCCCGACCAGTTGCAAATGGCGCGGATGAAGAAGCGCAAGCTGCGCCTGCGCGACGAGATCGCCTGGTGCGAGGACCAGCTGGTTCCCGACATCATCGCATGACGAAGCATTTGATTTAAAACGGGACGCGGGTCGCCGCGAAATCATGGTTAGCGCCATTGCGGCGACGCGCGCGCCCGTGCATTCCTGCGCCGATGATGACGGGGCAAGCAGAGAGCCGGGCAATCGGCCAGCCGGTGCAGCGCGCACAGGTCGAAAATCTCTATGTCGAGGCGATGCTGATCGCCGACGAGGCGCATGCCGCCTTTGCCGCCGAGCGCGACCTTGGCCGCGTCGGGGGCGAGGGCGCGCGCGACAGCCTGCTCCAGATCGGCCTTGCCTGCGAATCGCTGAAGACGACGACGCGGCTGATGCACATCATCGCCTGGCTGCTCCACCACCGCGCGATGATCGCGGGCGATCCCGGCGCGAAACCCGGCGACAGCGCGGCGCGCATCGGCGAACCGGTCGCCGCCGACTGGTCGATATGCGATCGGTTCGCGGCGCCGGTGCAGCGGGTGATCGGCGCGAGCGAGCGGCTGTTCGAGCGCATCGCGCGGATCGAGGCGGGATGGGATACGCCGCCGGTCACGCCGGTGCAGCAGTTGTTCGCACAGCTTCAGGCGCGGCTCTGAGAGACGGGGGTTTTCGGCCGGGAGCGGCGGCTCTTCTCCCCTCCCGCTTGCGGGAGGGGTTGGGGGTGGGCCAGTAGCGGTGCGAATGCCCACCCCGCTGCGACTAGCGAACAAGTTCGCAAGTCTCGCTGCCCCTCCCGCCGGCGGGAGGGGATACCAGCGCAACCGGCGGGCGGCAGCGCACTACCCCCATGCCGCCGGCTATTGCCCCAGCCACTCCACCCACGCGCCATGCGCATGCGAATGCGCGAGCTTGCGCGGCGCTTCGCCGCCCGGCCAGTAACGCACCACCAGTTCGTGATGGTGCACGGTCCGGTTCGCCTCGAGCGCGATCCAGGCGAGCGGGCGGTCGGCGGTGGCGCGGGCGCCCGCACTCTCCATCGCGGCGGTGACGCGCGCCTGCTGATCGTCGGGCACATATTGCCAGACGATCGAGTGCATCAGCACGCGCGTCGTCCCCGCCGCCTGCGGCCGCGCGAGTTCGGCCTCGACGAAATCGGCGGCATTGGCGCGGACGAGCGTCGGGGCTTCCTGCCGCGCGGCGCGGATCGCCGCCTCCATGCGCGCGAAGCGGACATGATGTTCGGGCCAGATATAGGCCTTCAGCCGCAGCGCCTGTGTCGGGTCGGTCAGATCGACGGGCGCGACGTCGCAGCCCCTGAGGCCCGCAAAGCCGATGCCGTGCTGCGGCGGATGGGGGCCGTGCCATTCGGGGGTGAAGGCCATGACGCCCGGATCGGGTCCGACCTGCACCCCGCCGAGATCATAATGATAGCGGTCGAGCATCAGGTTGATCCCCGCGCTCGAGCCGATCTCGACACAGTCGAACAGCGGCGGCAGCCCCTGTTCCACCAGCCACAGCATCGCCGCGACGAAGTTCGCCGAGCGCCCCGCCTCGTTGGTCTGCGGCGGGCCGTCGAGCCAGGGGAGGAGGTCGGCTTCGTGGCGGTTCACGACCGCGGCGACGATCGCGGCGTCGTTGATCCCGTCGGCGTCGGCATAGACGGGCGCAAGCTCGGGCGTCGTGCCGGCAAGATGGAGGGCGTGGATGCCGCCGGCGGCGCGCAGCGGCAGCGCGTCGGCGAGCGGCGCGCCCTCCCAGGTCGCGATGCGGCGCGCGAATTCGGTCGCGGGCCGGTCGAGCAGGCGCGCCAGCGCGGCGACGACGCGCGCGGTGACCGGCGCGTCGTTGGCGCGGCAATAAAGGACCTGGTTGGCGAAAGCGGTACGGATCGCCTTGGGACCGGTCTCGCCGATGTCGACCATTTGGTAGCGCTCGCTCATTGCCCTTTCTCCCGTCGCCGCTTATGGGCTGGCGCGCTTATGCCCGAACCGATCATCTTTGCCATCCCGAAAGGGCGCCTCCTCGACGAGGCGCTGCCCTTGCTCGCGCGCGTCGGGATCGAGCCTGCGGCAGACTTTTTCGACAAGAAGAGCCGCGCGCTGGTGTTCGGGACCAACCAGCCGCACGTCTCGCTGATCCGCGTCCGCGCCTTCGACGTCGCCACCTTCGTGGCGCATGGCGCGGCGCAGCTCGGCATCGTCGGGTCGGACGTCGTCGACGAGTTCGATTACAGCGAGCTTTATGCGCCGGTCGACCTCGGCATCGGTTACTGCCGCCTGTCGCTCGCGGGGCCGGAGGGCGGCGCGCCGCCGGGGCCGGGGGAAAGCCATATCCGCGTCGCGACCAAATATCCCGCGACGACGCGCCGCTGGTTCGAGGCGCAGGGCATCCAGGCCGAGTGCATCAAGCTGAACGGCGCGATGGAAATCGCGCCGCAACTGGGGCTCGCCTCGCATATCGTCGATCTCGTTTCGACGGGGCGCACGCTCGTCGAAAATGCGCTCGCCGAGCAGCAGGTGATTTCCGAGGTATCGGCGCGGCTGATCGTCAACCGTGCGGCGTTCAAGCTGCGTTCGGCCGAGGTGCCGGCGCTCGTCGAACGCTTCCGTCAGGCGGTGGGCGATGCGGCGGCTTGACGCCTCGGCGCCCGGCTTCGCCGCCAAGTTCGACGCGCTGGTGAACGACCGGCGCGAAAGCGCGTCCGACGTATCGGCCGACGTCGCGGCGATCGTCGCGCGGGTGAAGGCCGAGGGCGATGCGGCGCTCGCCGACTATACCGCAAAGTTCGACCGCTTCGACCTCGCCGCGAGCGGCTGGAGCATCTCGAAGGAGGAATGCGCCGCGGCCTATGAGGGCCTCGCCCCCGAGCTGCGCGACGCGCTGAACCTCGCCGCGACGCGCATCCGCGCCTATCACGCGGCGCAGCTTCCCGAGGATCGCGACTATCGCGATGCCACCGGCGCCCGCCTCGGCGCACGCTGGCGCGCTGTCGAGGCGGCGGGGGTCTATGTGCCCGGGGGGCGGGCGGCCTATCCCTCGTCGGTGCTGATGAACATCCTGCCCGCGAAGGTCGCGGGGGTCGAGCGCATCGTGATGATGACCCCGACGCCGGGCGGCGAGACCAATCCGGTCGTGATGGCCGCCGCGCATATCGGCGGCGTCGATGAAATCTGGCGCATCGGCGGCGCGCAGGCGGTCGCGGCGCTGGCCTATGGCACGCAGCGCATCGCACCGGTCGATGTCGTCACCGGCCCCGGCAACGCCTGGGTCGCCGAGGCGAAGCGCCAGCTCTACGGCGTCGTCGGCATCGACATGGTCGCGGGGCCGAGCGAGATCGTTGTCGTCGCCGACAACCGCAACGAACCGCACGTCATCGCCGCCGACCTGCTCAGCCAGGCCGAGCATGATCCGACGAGCCAGTCGATCCTGTTCACCGACGACGGCGATTTCGCCGATGCGGTCGCCGCCGCGGTCGCGCATGTCATCCCGACGCTGCACACCGCGCCGACGATGCAGGCGAGCTGGGCCGACAATGGCGCGGTGATCGTCGTGCCGAGCCTCGCCGAGGCGATCCCGCTCTGCGACCGGCTCGCGCCCGAGCATCTCGAACTCGCGGTCGATCCGGCCGAGGCCGATGCGCTCTTTGCCAGGGTGCGCCATGCGGGCTCGGTCTTCCTCGGCCGCCAGACGCCCGAAGCCATCGGCGACTATGTCGCGGGTCCGAACCACGTCCTCCCCACCGGACGCCGCGCGCGCTTTTCGAGCGGGCTGTCGGTGACCGATTTCATGAAGCGCACCAGCTTCCTCGCGCTCGACGAGGCGAGCCTCGCCGCGATCGGTCCCGCTGCCGTGGCGCTCGCGGGCGCCGAGGGGCTTCCCGCCCATGCGCTCAGCGTTGCCAACAGATTGAAGCCATAGCCCCTGACCTCTCATAGTCGTCATCCCGGCGAAGGCCGGGATCTCCCCCTCGCGTCAAGAAGCGTCGGCGAGATCCCGGCCTTCGCCGGGATGACGATTTGGAATAAGCAGACGATTTGAGATAAAGCGAACAGCCATGAACAAACGCGCCCAATCCCGTTCCGCCGCCCGCCTTGCCGCCGTGCAGGCGCTCTATCAGCACGAGATGGAGGCGACCCCGGTCGCGCAGCTCATCCACGAATTCCACCAGCACCGGATCGGCGCGATCATCGAGGACGCCGAATATGCCGACGCCGACGTCCCCTTCTTCGACGATATCGTGAAGGGGGTGCTCGCGCGCGGCGAGGAGATCGACGCGGCGATCGTCGCGCGGCTCGCGAGCGGCTGGTCGATGGAGCGGCTCGACCGCACGATGAAGGCGATCCTGCGCGCCGGCACCTATGAGTTGCTCGCGCGCGGCGACGTGCCGGTGGGCGCGGTGGTCAGCGAATATGTCGACGTCGCCAAGGCCTTTTTCGACGCGCGCGAGGCGGGGTTCGCCAACGGCCTGCTCGATGCGATCGGCAAGGATGTGCGGAAATAGCTCCGCTGTTCCCCGGCGAAAGCAGGGGGCTCGCGACCAAATAGGCCGATGTTGCGCTCAGTCGCGCTGGATCCCGGCTTTCGCCGGGAAACAGCTTGGGATACGATTTCCGTATGAGCGAAGCCGATTTCATCGCCCGCCTGCGCGCCATTGCGACCGACCCCGCCGCGCGCGGGCTGGCCGACGATGCGGCCGTGTGGGAGGGGCTGGTGCTCACCCACGACATGATCGTCGAGGGCGTGCATTTCCTTCCCGACGACACGCCGCAGGACGTCGCGTGGAAGCTGGTCGCGGTGAACCTGTCGGACCTCGCCGCCAAGGGCGCGGCGCCGGTCGGCGTCCTCGTCGGCTACAGCCTCGGCGACGAGGCGTGGGACGCGGGCTTCGTCGACGGGCTTGGCGACGCGCTGCGCCGGTTCGGCATCATCCTGATCGGCGGCGATACGGTGCGGGTGCCGGCGGGCGCGCCGCGCAGTTTCGGCCTGACCGCGATCGGGCGCGCACCCGCAGGCGGGGCGCCGTCGCGCAGCGGGGTGCGGCCGGGCGACCAGATCTGGGTGACGGGCACGATCGGCAATGCCGGGCTCGGCCTCGCGATGCGGCTGGGGCAGGTCGACCCGAACGAGACCTGCCTTGCCGCCTATCGCCGGCCGCAACCGCAACTGGCGTTCGGACAGGCGGTGGCGCCGCATGTGCACGCGATGATGGACGTGTCCGACGGGCTGCTGATCGACGCGCAGCGCATGGCAGCGGCGAGCGGATGCGAGATCGGGCTGATGGTCGAGGCGATCCCGCTGTCGGCGGCGCTGCTCGCGGTGCGCCCCGATGTGCTCGACACGCGGCTTGCGGCGGCGACGGCGGGGGACGATTACCAGCTCCTGTTCGCTGCCGATCCCGCCGCCGCGCCCGCGATCCGCGAGATCGGCGCGGCGCTCAATGTCGCGGTGACGCCGCTCGGCCACGCGGGGGTCGGCGAGGGAATCATGCTGACCTATCGCGCCCGGCGCATCGCGCTGCCCGAGCGTCTCGGTTTCATGCACTAGGCCGAAGACCCGCCCGAATCGTCATCCCGGCGAAGGCCGGGATCTCGCCCGCGGAACCCGAGGCACCGGCGAGACCCCGGCCTTCGCCGGGGTGACGGATTGGTTTGAGATGGCGGAAAATCGCGCAATAACCGGGCTTGTGCTTGGCATTCTTTCTTCCCATAACTCGGCGTCCAAATTTGGGGCGGTCGCATCAGGGGAGAGAGCGAGCCGGCAACAATAAGTCGGACGTTCGACTGCTATCTCTGCGTTCGCCCTTCTCAATGGGGAAGGAAGCAACACGCATGAATCCGGTTTTGATCGCGATAGCGTGCGGCCTGGTGGCCGTGCTCTACGGATGGATTACCTCGCAGCAGGTGCTCAGGGCATCCGCGGGTAACGAAAAGATGCAGGAAATCGCCGGCGCCATCCAGGAAGGCGCCAAGGCCTATCTGGGCCGCCAATATCGCACCATCGCCATCGTCGGCGTCGTCGTCGCCATTCTGGTTGGCTATTTTCTCGGCCCGATCTCGGCGACGGGATTCGTCATCGGCGCCGTCCTGTCGGGGGTCGCGGGTTTCGTCGGCATGAATATTTCGGTCAAGGCCAACGTCCGCACCGCGGCGGCGGCGCAGACCGGGCTGCAGGCGGGCCTCACCATGGCGTTCCGCGCCGGCGCGATCACCGGCATGCTGGTGGCGGGCCTCGCGCTGCTCGCGATCGCGGTCTTCTTCTGGTATCTGACCGGCCCCGGCGGCTACACCGTCGGCGGCGACGACCGCACCGTGGTCGATGCGCTCGTCGCACTCGCTTTCGGCGCCTCGCTCATCTCGATCTTCGCGCGTCTCGGCGGCGGCATCTTCACCAAGGCAGCCGACGTCGGCGCCGACCTCGTCGGCAAGGTCGAGGCCGGAATTCCCGAGGACGATCCGCGCAACCCGGCGGTGATCGCCGACAATGTCGGCGATAACGTCGGCGACTGCGCCGGCATGGCGGCCGACCTGTTCGAAACCTATGTCGTCACCGTCGGCGCCACGATGGTACTGATCGCGCTGCTGCTGAAGGGCGCGGGCGAAGCGCTCGTGCCGCTGATGAGCCTGCCGCTGCTGATCGGCGGCGTGTGCATCGTCACCTCGATCATCGGCACTTACTTTGTCCGCCTCGGCGCGTCGAACAATGTCATGGGCGCGATGTACAAGGGCTTCCTCGTCACCGCGATCCTGTCGATCCCGGCGATCTGGTTCTCGACGCAATATGCGCTCGGCGACATGAACACCGACATTGCAGGCACCGAATTCAACGGCAGCGACCTTTTCTATTGCTCGCTGCTGGGCCTTGCGATCACCGGGCTGATCATCTGGATCACCGAATATTACACCGGCACCAACTATCGTCCGGTGCGCAGCATCGCCAAGGCGTCGGAAACGGGCCACGGCACCAACGTGATCCAGGGCCTCGCCATCAGCCTTGAATCGACCGCGCTGCCGACGCTGGTGATCTGCGTCGGCATCATCGTCGCCTATCAGGTCGCGGGCATCATCGGCATCGCTTTCGGCGCCACCGCGATGCTCGCGCTCGCGGGCATGGTCGTCGCGCTCGACGCCTATGGCCCCGTCACCGACAACGCCGGCGGCATCGCCGAAATGGCGGGCCTCGACGACAGCGTGCGCGAAAAGACCGACCTGCTCGACGCCGTGGGCAACACGACCAAGGCGGTGACCAAGGGCTATGCCATCGGTTCGGCGGGTCTGGCGGCGCTGGTGCTGTTCGGCACCTACACCGCCGACATTACCGAATATTCGGCGAAGCTCGGCATCGATGCGCCGCTCACCTTCTCGCTGTCGTCGCCCTATGTCATCGTCGGGCTGCTGCTCGGCGCGCTGCTGCCGTATCTTTTCGGCGCGATGGGCATGACCGCGGTCGGCAAGGCGGCGGGCGATGTGGTGAAGGACGTCCGCGACCAGTTCGCGACGAACAAGGGCATCATGGACGGCACCAGCCGCCCCGACTATGCCCGCACCGTCGACCTCGTCACCAAGGCGGCGATCAAGGAAATGGTGATCCCGTCGCTGCTTCCCGTGCTCGCGCCGATCGTCGTCTATTTCGTGATCCGCGCGGTTGCGGGGCCCGCCGAAGCGCTCGAGGCGCTCGGCGCGCTGCTGCTCGGCGTGATCGTCGGCGGGCTGTTCGTCGCCATCTCGATGACCTCGGGCGGCGGCGCGTGGGACAACGCCAAGAAATATATCGAGGACGGCAACCACGGCGGCAAGGGCAGCGAGGCCCATAAGGCTGCGGTGACCGGCGACACCGTCGGCGATCCCTACAAGGATACCGCGGGTCCGGCGGTGAACCCGATGATCAAGATCACCAATATCGTGGCGATCCTGCTCCTCGCGGCGCTGGCGCACGGCGCGGTCTGAACCCCGCCGTCCCGTTCGGGACAGAAGGCCCCGCCGGAGCGATCCGGCGGGGCTTTTTCGTGGATATGCCGATGCTTATGCAGCGGCTTGTCAAGGTCCGGTCGCCTTCATATGACGGTGGCAGGGGGAAGCTGGGTCGGCTTTCGACGCATCGCGCCCCTACGGGGGAAATCGATGAAACACATGCTTTGGGGCGGATTGCTGGCCGCCGTTGCGATCGGTGCGGCGCCGGCCGGCGCGAAAACGACGCCGGGACAGCCGGTGGCGCAAAAGGTCGGGCTCGACGTGCTCGCGGCGCTGCCGCTGATGAGCAATTTGCGCATGTCGCCCGACGGCAACAAGGTCGCGATGACGCTGGGTGCGGGCAACGAGTTCGGCTATGCGCTGCTCGACCTGACCAAGCCCGGCGCGCCGCCCAAGATCTTTGCGCGGGCATCGACCTTCAAGGAGGGCGAGCAGCGCGAGGTCACCGGATATCGCTGGGCCAGCGATCGCTATCTGCTGCTGACCTTGTCGTCGAGCGAGTTCGTCGCGCGCTTCGGGCAGCGGATCGATATCAACCGCATCGTCGCCTATGACACCGAAACGGGCAAGACGATCCCGCTCGGCTGGGAGGGCGCGGCCGCCAATGCGGCGAACATCCTCCATATCGACAAGCAGAAGGGCCGCATCCTGCTGGCGCGCCAGGTCGACGACGCCAACACCGAACGCGTCTTCCGGGAGCAGGTGTCGTGGGTCGATGTCGCGACCGGCAAGGTGATCGAAACGGTCCAGCGCACCAACCCGATCGTCCGCAGCTGGTTTGCCGACGGCAAGGGCGTGGTCCGCATGGGCTTCGGCTATGATCCCGACAATGGCGAGGAACGCTATCTCTACCGGTCGAACGGCGACGAGCAGTTCCGCACCGTGCAGCGCGTCGTCGACAAGGATTTTACGGGCGGCGGCATCCAGCCGATCGTCTTTCTCGACGAACCCGACATGGCGATCGTGTCGAGCAACCACGAAGGACATGCCGCGATCTACAAGGCCAATCTGGCGACGATGACGGTCGGGGCCAAGCTCTTCTCGGTCCCGGGCTACGACGTCGACGGCGCGATGGCGAACGATGCCGAAAATGGCATATTGGGTTATGCCTATGCGACCGACCGGCCGCGGCGGAAATTCGCCGATGCGAAACTGGCCGAAATCGCCCAATATCTCGCCGAGGATTTCGGCGACGGCAATGCCTCGATCGTCAGCTCGAACGACGGCCACAGCCGCCTGATCGTCGAAATCGCTTCGCCCGACCAGATCGGCAGCTTCTATCTCTACGATACCGAGAGCGGGAAATTCGGGCTGATCGGCCACCGCAGCGAGGCGCTGCGCGACGGCAAGCTGAACCCGGTGAAGATGATCCGGTACAAGGCCAGCGACGGACTCGAGATCGAGGCGGTGGTGACGACGCCGCGGCTGCGCGCGAACCAGAAGAAGCTGCCGCTCGTCGTGCTCGTCCACGGCGGCCCCTACGGCGTTCGCGACTATGCCGAATATGACCAGTGGGCGCAGGCCGTCGCCGAACAGGGCTATCTGGTCGTGCAGCCCAATTATCGCGGCTCGGGCGGCTATGGCACCGCCTTCGTCAAGGCGGGGCGCGAGGATGGTTTCGGGACGCGGATGCAGGACGATCTCAACGATCTGGTCGACCATCTGGCATCGCAGGGCGTGGCCGATCCGGCTCGCGCCTGCATGATGGGCTGGTCCTATGGCGGCTATGCATCGGCGCGGGCGGCGCAGCGCGATCCGGCGCGCTGGAAATGCACGATCGCCGGCGCCGGCGTCTATGACCTTCCGATGATGCGCGACTATGACAAGGGCTATCTGGGGAATTTCGGCGCCAATTATCTGGCGAAGGGCGCCTCGTCGCTGGCCGACGTGTCGCCGGCGCGCAGCACCGACAGCCAATGGACGCCGATCCTGGTCGTCCACGGCGCGCGCGATCCGCGCGTCCCCATCGCGCAGGCGCGCACGCTGGTGGCGCGGCTGAAGCGGTCGGGCAAGGTGCAGGGGACCGATTTCGACTATATCGAACAGCCCGAGAACGGCCACTACGGCGTCTATTTCACCAAGGAAGAGCGGATCGAATGGCTGGGGGGAACGGCCAAATGGCTGGACCGGTTCAACCCCGCCTATATCCCCGCGGACCCCGATTTCGCCAGGAAGCCGGCCGCCGACCCGGCGATCGAAGCGGTGAAGTTCGGATCGTGACGCGCCGCCGGGCCGACGCCTGACGGGCCGCCGTCAGGCGTCGGCCCGGCCCGCCTTCATCTGCGCGGCATAGCCCGCCTGCACCATCGCGCTCATCCGGTCGAACAGCGCGTCGGGGTCGCCGCGGCGCAGGGCGGCGATCGCCGCCTCGGCGCCCTCGGCCACGACCAGCTCGCGCACGCCGGCGTCGACCGCGGCGAGCATCTGCGCCGCGGCATCGTCGGGCGACAGGCCGTTGTCGATCGCCGCGTCGCTCGTCCCGCGTACGCTGCCGTCGGCGTTGAGCGCATTGCGGCTGACG
>PNJO01000048.1 GCA_013821905.1 Sphingopyxis sp.
TATTGGGCCGCTTTTCCGGTTTCCGCCTTTTTGTCCGCTGCCGACATGCTGTCGCGGCTTTCGAGCATCTCGGCGGCATCGTCGAGCGCCTTCGCCTCGCTGACGGTCACGCCGCCGGGCCCCGGTTCATTGTCGGTCCGGCTGCATCCCGCCACGAGAAGGCCGGGCAGGGCGGCACCAAGCCAGAGATGTCGCATCAAGTCTTCCCCATGAAAAAGGGCCCCATCCGTGCGGATGGAGCCCCATATCAGCCCGAAGGCAAGCCTGCGACTTACTTCTTGTCGTTGGCTTCGGCCTTCTTGGTTTCTTCGGCGATCTTGTCGCCGGCCTTGGCGGCGGCGTCGCCGGCGGCGTTCACCGTGCCTTCGACGGCATTGCCGGCATCCTTGGCGGCGCCTTCGACAGCGGCGCCGGCGTCCTTGGCGGCATCGGCGGTCGCGTCGGCGGCGTCGGCTGCGCCTTCGGCGGCGGCATCGCCGACAGCGGCGGCATCGTCAGCAACGGCGCCCGCGGCTTCCGAGGTTTCTTCCTGGGCCTTTTCCGAGCAGGCGGCGAGGCTGAAAGCCGCAGCGGCCATCGAGGCGATGATGAGTTTGCGCATGGATAGTCCTTTCGATCGTCTGTGGCCGCGCGGCGGGCCACTGCCGGAAAGGATTAGCCGCGGACCCCGGGCTTGGCAACCGGGCTGCGCATTTGTCGCGGACTTGTGCTTGTTTACAAAAGAAAAAGGGCCGCCGACCTGCGTCGGCGACCCTCTTTTCCTTCGGCCGTTGGCCGGAAAGAAGCTTACTTCTTGGCTTCTTCCACGGCGGTCTTCGCGGCGTCGGCAGCTTCCTTCGCAGCGCCGGCAGCTTCGGTGGCCTTGTCGGCGGCGGTCGCAGCGTCGCCAGCGGCGGCGGCATCACCAGCAGCGCCGGCGGCAGCAGCGGCGTCGCCCGCAGCGGCGGTCGCGTCGGCAGCGCCTTCGGCGGCTTCCATCGCGCCGTCAGCAGCGCCTTCGACGGTCGCGGCGGCGTCTTCGGTGGTGGCGGCGGCGTCGTCGGCAGCCTTTTCACCGCAAGCGGCGAGGCCGAGCGAAGCGGCGAGAACGAGCGACAGAGTGATCGACTTTTTCATTCGGGAAACCCCTCTATATTGAACTGACCGACCGGCATTTCGCATTCCGAACCAGATCGATCCGACGGGCTGCCAATCACCATCAGAACTACTATCGGCAAAAATGGGGTGCAACGGCAATTTTGCCCGATGCCCGCGACTCGTCGCAAAATTGCGGTGCGCCGACCGCACGGGGCCGGATTTGCGGCCTCGCTCCGGTTGACCGCATATAAAGAAAGCTTTATATGATCGCTCCATGGCCGATCTGATCGACATTTTCCGCGCACTGGCGGACCCGACGCGCCTCCGCATCATCGCGCTGCTGCGCGAGATGGAGCTCGCGATCGGCGAACTTGCGGTCGTGCTCGACCAGAGCCAGCCGCGCGTGTCGCGCCACGTCCGCATCCTCGTCGAGGCCGGAGTGGTCGAAAAGCGGCGCGAAGGAAGCTGGGTGTTCCTGCGCATTCCCGCGGAAACCCCCGTCGGCGCCATCATCGGCGGCGCGGGCGAATGGCCCTTTTCGCCGCGCGAGGCGCTGGTGATCGCCTATGACGCGGAGCGTCTCGCCGCGGTCCGCGAGGAGCGCGCGGCGGCCGCCGAACGCTATTTCGCCGAACATGCCGCCGAATGGGATGCGATCCGCTCGCGCCATGTCGCCGAAAGCGACGTCGAGGCGGCGATGCTCGCGATGATGCACAACCGGCGGCTCGGCCATCTGCTCGACATCGGCACCGGCACCGGCCGGATGGCAGAAATTTTCGCGCCGACCGCGCGCCGCATCACCGCGCTCGACCGCAGCCCCGAAATGCTGCGCATCGCGCGCGCCAAGCTGTCGGGACAGGCAGTGCCGATCGACCTCGTTCAGGGCGATTTCCTGAACCTGCCGGTCGCCGATGCCAGCATCGACAGCATCGTCATCCACCAGGCGCTGCATTTCGCGCACGAACCCGACCGCGTCATCGCCGAGGCGGGGCGCGTGCTGCGCGGCGGCGGGCATCTGCTGATCGTCGATTTCGCGCCGCACGAGGATGAGGAAATGCGCGCGCTCGCCGCCCACGCCCGCCTCGGCTTTTCGGACGCGCAGATCCGCGGCTGGTTCGCCTCGGCGGGCCTGCTGCTGGAAGCGGCGCAAGCGCTCGAGGGCGGCGCGCTCGCCGTCAAATTGTGGCTCGGCCGCCGCCGCAGCGACGAAAACCAATCTCCCGTCGCCGATGGCGACGGCCAACGCAAAAGGCTTGCCGCATGACGTCCAATCTCGACTCCCTCGCCGAAGCGCGCCGGGCCGCGGCGTCGCCGCTGTTCGCCGATCTCGCCGGCGATATCGGCGTCAGCTTCGAATTCTTCCCGCCCAAGACCGAGAAGATGGAAGCGCAATTGTGGGACACGTTCCGCACGCTCGAACCCCTGGGCCCGCGCTTCGTGTCGGTCACCTATGGCGCCGGCGGCTCGACGCGCGAGCGCACCCATGCGACCGTCGCGCGCATCGCTGCCGAAAGCCGCGTGCCGCCCGCCGCGCATCTGACCTGCGTCGAGGCCTCGCGCGCCGAGATCGCCGAGGTGGCCGAGGCCTATTGGGACGCGGGCGTGCGTCATATCGTCGCGCTGCGTGGCGATGTGCCCGGCGGCGCTCCCTATCGCCCGCACCAGGACGGCTATGCCAATGCGATCGAACTGGTCGCGGGGCTGAAAGCGATCGCGCCCTTCGACATTTCGGTGGCCGCCTATCCCGAGGTGCACCCCGACGCCGATTGCGCGCAGTCGGACCTCGACAATCTCAAGCGCAAGCTCGACGCCGGGGCCAATCGCGCGATCACGCAGTTCTTCTTTTCGCCCGACAGTTTCCTGCGCTTCCGCGACGCGGCGGCGGCGGCGGGCATCGACGCGCCGATCATTCCCGGCATCCTGCCGGTGTCGAACGTGTCGCAGACGCGGCGCATGGCCGACATGTGCGGCACCGCGATCCCCGCGTGGATGGTGTCGCTGTTCGAGGGGCTCGACGACCTGCCCGCCGCGCGCCAGCTCGTCGCGGCGACGATTGCTGCCGAGATGAGCCGCCGGCTTTACGCCGGGGGCGTCCGCGATTTCCACTTCTACACGCTCAACCGTGCCGAACTCAGCTATGCCATCTGCCACCTGCTCGGCCTGCGCCCGGCGGCGGCGACCGTCACGGAGGAAGCCGCATGAAGACCGCACGCGAAGCGCTGCAGGCCGCCGCGAAGGAGCGCATCCTGCTCACCGACGGTGGCTGGGGCACCCAGATCCAGCTCAGGAAGCTGACCGAGGCCTGCTATGCGGGCAATCTCGGCCTGTCGCACGACCAGAAGGGCAACAACGACATCCTCGCACTGACGCGTCCCGATGTCGTCACCGCAATCGGCGAATCCTATCTGGCGGCGGGGTCCGATATCGTCTCGACCAACACCTTCAGCGCCAACCGGATCAGCCAGGCCGATTATGGCGCCGAGGCGCTGGTTGCCGACATCAACCATGAAAGCGCGCGGCTCGGCCGCGAGACGGCCGTCAAATATGAGGCGATCGACGGCCGGCGCCGCTTCGTCGCAGGTGCGGTCGGGCCGACGAACAAGACGCTCTCGCTGTCGCCCGACGTCAACAATCCCGGCTTTCGCGAGATCGATTTCGACGAGCTCAAGGACGTCTATCTCGAACAGGTGATCGCGCTCGCCGAGGGCGGCGCCGACTTCATTCTGATCGAGACGATCTTCGACACGCTCAACGCCAAGGCGGGCATCGCTGCGACCTTGGAGGCCGGGGCGAAGGTCGGACGCGACCTGCCGCTGATGATCTCGATGACGCTCACCGACCTGTCGGGCCGCAACCTGTCGGGCCATACGGTCGAAGCCTTCTGGTATGCGGTGCGCCATGCGAAGCCGCTGACGATCGGGCTCAACTGTTCGTTCGGCGCGGCGCAGCTTCGCCCACATGTGAAGGTCCTCTCCGAACTCGCCGATGCGCTGGTGATGGTTTATCCGAACGCGGGTCTGCCCAACGAACTCGGCGAATATGACGAGCTGCCCGACACCACCGCGGGTCTCGTCCGCGAATGGGCCGAGCATGGGCAGGTCAATATCCTCGGCGGTTGCTGCGGATCGACCCCGGCGCATATCGCCGCGATGGCGAAGGCGATCGAAGGACTGCCTGCGCGGCAGATTCCCGAAGTGCCGGTCCGCACGCGGCTCGCGGGGCTCGAGCCCTTCACGATGGCGGCATAGCCCCCCTCCCGCTTGCGGGAGGGGTTAGGGGAGGGCCGGTTCCTTTCCAACACCGCCCGCTGATTTGACAAGCCCTCCCCCGACCCCTCCTGCAAGCGGGAGGGGAGAAGAAGATCGAGATGACCGACACTCCCGCCGCCTCCTCCAGCTTCGTCAACATCGGCGAACGCACCAACGTCACGGGCTCCGCTGCGTTCAAGAAGTTGATCCTTGCCGACGATTATGCCGCGGCGGTCGAGGTCGCGCGCCAGCAGGTCGAAAACGGCGCGCAGATCATCGACGTCAACATGGACGAAGGCCTGCTCGACGCCGAATATGCGATGACGACCTTTCTCAAGCTCATTGCCGCCGAGCCCGACATCGCGCGCATTCCGGTGATGATCGACAGTTCGAAATGGGACGTGATCGAGGCGGGGCTGAAATGCGTTCCCGGCAAGCCGATCGTCAATTCGATCAGCATGAAGGAAGGCGAGGAGCAGTTCCTCGCGCACGCCCGCAAGTGCATGGCCTATGGCGCTGCGGTTGTCGTGATGGCGTTCGACGAGGTCGGACAGGCCGACACGAAGGAGCGCAAGATCGAGATCTGCGAGCGCGCCTACAAGCTGCTGATGACGATCGGCTTTCCGCCCGAGGATATCATCTTCGACCCCAATATCTTTGCAGTCGCGACGGGGCTCGAGGAGCATGACAATTATGCCGTCGATTTCATCGAGGCGGTGAAGATCATCCGCGTCCGCTGCCCGCACGCCCATTTCTCGGGCGGCCTGTCGAACCTGTCGTTCGGTTTTCGCGGCAACGAGACGGTGCGTCGCGCGATGCACAGTGTCTTCCTTTATCATGCGATCCCTGCGGGGCTCGACATGGCGATCGTCAATGCGGGGCAGCTCGACGTCTATGATACGATCGATCCCGAACTGCGCACCGCCTGCGAGGACGTCATCCTCAACCGCAAGGTCGCGGGCGAGGAGCTGAGTCCCACCGAGCGGCTGATCGCGCTCGCCGAACGCTACAAGGGCACCAACGCAGCGCAGGAAAAGGCCGCGGAGGAATGGCGTGGCTGGGAGGTGCGCAAGCGGCTCGAACATGCGCTGGTCAAGGGCATCGACGCGCACATCGTCGAGGATACCGAGGAAATGCGCCTCGCGCTGCCGCGCCCGATCGAGGTGATCGAGGGGCCGCTGATGGACGGCATGAACGTCGTCGGCGACCTGTTCGGGTCGGGCAAGATGTTCCTGCCGCAAGTCGTCAAATCGGCGCGCGTGATGAAGAAGGCGGTCGCGCACCTGCTGCCCTTCATCGAGGCGGCGAAGGAGCCGGGCGCGAAGGGCAAGGGCAAGGTCGTGATGGCGACCGTCAAGGGCGACGTCCACGATATCGGAAAGAATATCGTCGGCGTGGTGCTCCAGTGCAACGGTTTCGAGATCGTCGACCTCGGTGTGATGGTGCCGTGGTCGAAGATCCTCGAAGCGGCGAACGAGAATGACGCCGACATGATCGGGCTGTCGGGCCTGATCACCCCCTCGCTCGACGAAATGGTGACGGTCGCCGAGGAAATGCAACGCGCGGGCATGAAGATGCCGCTGCTGATCGGCGGCGCGACGACCTCGAAGGTCCACACCGCGCTGCGCATCGATCCCGCCTATCAGGGCCCGGTGCTCCACGTCCTCGACGCGAGCCGCGCCGTCGGCGTCGCGACCGCGCTCGTCAGCGACACCGGGCGCGACGCCTATGTGCAGGGTTACAAGGATGATTATGCCCATGTCCGCGACGTGCGCGCGGGCAAGGGACAGAGCGTGCTGCTCAGCCTCGAAGAGGCGCGCGCCAATTATTACGACGCCTATCTCAGCGACAAGCCCGCGCCGCCGCTGCAGCCGGGGCTGCACCGCTTCGACGACTGGTCGCTCGAAGATTTGCGCGAGTGCATCGACTGGACGCCCTTCTTCCGCGCCTGGGAATTGCACGGCACCTGGCCGTCGATCCTGCAGGATGAGGTGGTCGGCGAGACGGCGCAGGCGCTGAAGGCCGACGCCGACGCGATGCTCGACAAGCTGATCGCGGAGAAATGGCTGACCGCGCGCGGCGTCTGCGCCTTCTGGCCGTGCGCACGCGACGGCGACAGCGTGACGATCCACCTCGCCGACGAGGAGCGCCATGTAACGCTCCCGTTCCTGCGCCAGCAGATCAAGAAGAGCCGCGACCGCGCCAATATGTGCCTTGCCGATTTTATTGATCCCGCGGGCGACTGGATCGGCGGATTCGCGGTCGGCATTCACGGCATCGAGTCCCATTCGGAACGCTTCCGCGCCGACAAGGACGATTATTCGGACATCCTGCTCAAAGCGCTCGCCGACCGCTTCGCCGAAGCCTTTGCCGAGCGGCTGCACCAGCATGTCCGCACCACGCTCTGGGGCTATGCGCCGGGCGAGCAGCTCACCAACGAGGCGTTGATCAAGGAGGAATATCGCGGCATTCGCCCGGCGCCGGGCTATCCCGCCTGCCCCGACCACAGCCTGAAGCCGATCCTGTTCGACCTGCTCGCGGCGGGGGAGAATGCCGGCTTGGTACTGACCGAGAGCTTTGCGATGCTGCCGACTGCGGCGGTGAGCGGTTTCTATTTCGGCCACCCCGAAAGCCAGTATTTCGGCGTCGCACGGATCGGCAGCGACCAGCTCGCCGATTATGCGGAACGCCGCGGCGTCGACCTCGAAACCGCGACGCGCTGGCTGCGGCCCAATTTGGATTGATGCTGCCGGTCTTGGCTTCATAACTTCGTCACCCTGAACGTGTTTCAGGGTCCATGGTCGGCGGGTTCCCGCAACGCGACGTTGAAGGCCAAGCTCGGTCATGGATGCTGAAACAAGTTCAGCATGACGAAGGTTTAAGTTCCTCCGGCCTGTTCGTCCAAAAGCGAGACAGCGGCGCGGTTAACCAGCTTCGCCAACGACTTGCGCCGCGAAAATCGCTATGGCCGCCGCATGTTCCAGTTGCTCTTCCGCCGGCCGCTGCTGCCGCTGCTCGCTCTTCCGCTGCTCCTTGCGCCGGCGCCGCTGCCCGCGCAGACGGGCGGCGCGCCTTACAGCGTCGACGGACGGGGCTTCTCGCGCTTGCAGGATGCCGTCGATGCGATCGGCGAAGGCGAAGGCACGATCCGCATCGCCCCCGGCTATCACCGCGACTGCGCGGTCCAGACCGCCGGGCGCATCGCCTTCGTCGCCGCCGAGCCCGGCCGCGCGATCTTCGACGGCGTGACGTGCGAGGGCAAGGCGGCGCTGGTGCTGCGCGGGCAAGGCGCGTCGGTCGACGGTCTTGTGTTCCAGAATCTGCGCGTGCCCGATGGCAATGGCGCGGGCATCCGCCTCGAACAGAGCGACCTCGACGTCGCCAACAGCCTGTTCCGCAACAGCGAGGAAGGCATTCTGACCGCCGACGATGCGGAGGCGACGCTGACGATCGACCGTTCGACCTTCTCGCGCCTCGGCCGCTGCGACCGTGGCCTCAGCTGCGCGCACAGCGTCTATACCGGCCTCTACGGCCGCGTCACCGTCACCCGCACACGCTTCGAAAAGGGCAATGGCGGCCATTATCTCAAGACGCGGGCGGCCCAGGTCGACGTGCGCGACAACAGTTTCGACGACACGCAGGGCAAGGCGACCAACTATATGATCGACCTGCCGGCGGGCGCGACGGGGCGGATCGCGAACAATCTGTTCGTGCAGGGCCGCGACAAGGAAAATTATTCGGCGATCATCGCGGTCGCCGCCGAAGCGCGCGACAATCCGTCGCGCGGCCTGTCGATCGAGAACAACCGCGCCAGCCTGCCCGAAGGCATCGGCCGCCAGTCGGTGTTCGTCGCCGACTGGAGCGGCGAACCGCTGGCGATCGGCGCGAACGAGCTGGGTGCGGGGCTGAAGCGCTTCGAGAAGCGTTAAACGGCGCTCAAGCCTCGCCGCGCGTTTCGATGAGCGAAGCGGCGAGCGCCTCGGCGGGCGACTTTCCGCCCCACAGCACGAACTGGAACACGGGATAGAAGCGCTCGCATTCGTCGATCGCGCTTTCGATCAGCGTCTCGGTCAGGTCGAGCGGCAGCGCGGCATCGGCGCCGACGAGCATCCCGTGACGGAACAGGATCGTGCCGCTGTTCGACCAGAGCTCGAAATGGCCGAGCCACAATTGCTCGTTGATCAACGCCAGTGCCTCGTGCGCGACGGCGCGCTTGTCCTCGACGACGCGGATGTCGGGAAAGGCGAGCAGCTGGATCACGCCATCGTCGGGCCGCCACACCGCGCGCAGCTCATAGGTCGTCCAGCTGCCCTGTGCGGTTGCGACGATCTCGTCCTCGCCGATCATTTCGTGCGGCCAGTCGTGCGCGGCGAAATAGGAGGCCAGCATGTCCATCGGCGCGGCTTCCTGGCCGTCATCGTCGTCGTAGATATCGTCGCTCATGCGCGGGCTTTAGCGGGTTCTCTCGATGCTGGCGAGTCCAGCAACGGCGTCGCCCCCGCGAAGGCGGGGGCCGCTATCGGCATTGCGCATGGTTGCCAGCGGCCCCCGCCTTCGCGGGGGCGACGCATTTACTTCGCTTTCGGCTTTGCGGCGGGTTTGGCCGCCGCTTTCGCAGTCGGCTTCGCTGCGCCGGCTTTCGGTGTTGCCGCGGGCTTCGCTGCGCCTTCCAGCTTGTCGAGCCGCGCCTTCAGCGCTTCGGCTTCGGCACGCGCCTTGGCGGCCATTTCCTTCACCGCCTCGAATTCCTCGCGGCTGACGAAGTCCATGCGGCCGACCCATTCCTTGGCGCGGTCGCGCATCGCCGCCTCGGCTTCGCGGCCCGCGCCGGCGACGGTGCCGGCGATGCCGTTCACCATCTTGGCGAGATCGTCGAAAAAGCGGTTTTCGCTCTGCATTTCAAATTCCTCCGTCGGGGACAGGCCCCAGAAACCCTTGCGCCTTCACCCTATCTGGGTGGTCGCGGCAGGGACGACAACCCCTTTATTTTCCGCATCGGGGTTGCGCCGGTCGATCTCGAAATTCAGCAGCGTCGCAAAGCCCAGCCACGCGATATAGGGGACGAGCAGCCACGCCGCCGCCTTGCGGATCGGCGCAAAGGCAAAGGCGGTCGCGACCGCCACCATCAGCATGAAGATGATCAGATAGAGCGCGCTCGTCACCTGGTGCGCGCCGAAAAAGAGCGGCGACCAGGCGAAATTGGCGATCAGCTGGACGAAGAAGAGCAGCAGCGCAAAGCCGCGCCCCTTCGCCCCGCGTGCGTGCAGCACCATCGCGAGCGACAGGCCCATGCAGATATAAAGGATCGTCCAGGCCGTGGCGAACACCCATCCCGGCGGCGTGATGGACGGCAGGTCGAGCGCCGCGAACCAGCGATTTCCATAGCCGCTGTTCGAAAGCAGGCCGATCGCCGTCCCGATCAGCACGATCGAAGGGACGGTGACCATCGCCCAGCGCAAATAGGACATGCGAAGCTGGCCCGGCGTGGCGATCTCGGTCATGCAACTGGTCCTTTGCGTGCGAATCTGTCGATGAACGGTGTTGCGACTCGCAGGCCCAGCGTCAAGCGGCTCGCTTCACCGCGGCGATCAGGAATTCGACATTGCCTTCGGGCCCGGTGATCGGGCTTTCGACCAGATCGACGACCGTCCAGCCCGCGCTTTCCAGCCAGTCGCGCACGTCGGCGCAGACGCGCGTATGGACTGCGGTGTCGCGCACGACGCCCTTTTTGCCGACCTCGTGGCGCTCGGCCTCGAACTGCGGCTTGATCAGCGCGACCATACGCGCGCCGTCCCTTGCGAAGGACATCGGCACCGGCAGCACCTTCGACAGCGCGATAAAACTCGCGTCGCACACGATCAGGTCGACCGGCTCGGGGATATGCGCCGCGGTCAGGATGCGCGCGCTCGTCTGTTCGTGGACGATCACGCGTTCGTCCTGCCGCAGCTTCCACGCAAGCTGGTTCGTCCCCGAATCGACCGCATAGACGCGCGCCGCCCCGCGGCTCAGCAGCACGTCGGTGAAGCCGCCCGTCGACGAACCGACGTCGATCGCGACCGCACCCGCGACATCCCATCCCGGATGCGAGGCCAAGTGATTCAGGGCATGGTCGAGCTTGATCCCGCCGCGCGACACCCACGGATGGTCGCGGCCCTTGACGCTCAGCGCGGCATCCGCGGCGATCTGCTGCCCCGCCTTGTCGATCTTGCGGTCGCAGACGAAGGCAAGCCCCGCGAGAATCAGGGCCTGCGCGCGCGTCCGGCTCTCGGCGAGGCCGCGATCGACAAGCAACTGGTCGGCGCGCTGCTTTGCCATCAGCGCTGCGCCTTGCCGGTCAGCAGCCCGGGGGTCAGGATCTGCGGCAGCACCTCCGGCTCTGCCGCCCCCGGCGCATACCAGAGATAGAGCGGTACGCTGTTGCGGCCATGCTCGGCGAGGACGCGCGTGATCATCGGATCGCCGTTGGTCCAGTCGCCGACCAGCGTGACGACCCCCGCCTTGGCGAAGGCCTTTTGCACGACCTCGCGGTTGATCGCCGCCGCTTCGTTGGCCTTGCACGTCACGCACCAGTCGGCGGTGAAATAGACGAAGACGGGTTTGCCCGAGGCGCGCGCTTCGGCCAGCATCGCGGGCGAGAAGGTCGATCCGGTGCCGTCGGCGGTGCGATTGGCCTCGGCGACTTCTGTCACCGTGCCGCCAAGGCTGCCGACGAACAGCAGTCCCGCGGCGATCAGCAGCCACGACCGCCGGTCGCCACGCTGGATCGCGCCATAATGGGTGAAGAGCACCAGCGCCATCGCGACTGCGACGACCGGCCAGATCAGCTGCGGCCCGCTGCCGAGTTGACGCCACAGCAGCCAGACGAGCGCGAGCGTGGTGAGCGCCATCGGCAGCGCCATCCATTTGCGAAAGCGCGCCATCCACGGCCCCGGTTGCGGCAGGCGATTGCGGAGCATCGGCACGAAGCCGATTGCGAGGAAGGGCAGGGCGAGCCCCAGCCCGAGCCCCCCGAAGATCGGCAGCGCCGCCCAGGCGGGGAGCACCAAAGTCGCGCCGAGCGCCGCGCCGAGCAGCGGCCCGCTACACGGCGTCGCGACGAAGGCAGCCAGCGCACCGGTCCAGAAACCGCCCGCCGCGCCGCCCTTGTCGGCCAGCGCCTGTCCGCCGCCGAAGGACGGCAGTTCGAAGGCGCCGAGCAGATTGAGCGTGATCGCGAGCGACAGGATCAGCAGCGCGAGCACGCTCACCGGATGCTGGAGCTGGAACGCCCAGCCGACCTGCTCGCCCGCCGCGCGCAGCGCCAGCAGCGTCCCGCCGAGCAGCAGCGCCGTAACGACCGCGCCGCCGGTATAGGCCAGTGCCTCGACCTTCGCCGTCCGGGCGTCGGCACCCGAGCGCGCGAGGCTCAGCGCCTTCAGGCTCAGGATCGGAAAGACGCAGGGCATCAGGTTGAGGATCAGCCCGCCGAGGATCGCGCCGCCCAGCGCCGCCCAGAACAGCCCGATGTCGATGCCGGCGCCTGCCGCCTTGATCGTCTTGCCCGCCGCGGGAACCGCGCCGGGCTCGAACCGGACCGAAAGCCCGCGCCCCTCGCCGAGTTTCAGCAGCGCCGCGACCGGCCCTTCGGCCTCGCCCTTCGCCGCCGTCTCGACGATGATATGATCGCCGTTGCGGCTGAACGCCTGCGGCGCGGCATAATCGACCAGCTCGCGGGTTTCGAGGAACAGGTGCGGCGTATCGGGCTCGGTGCCCGCAGGTAGCGGAATCGCGAAGCGCACCCGTCCGCCGCGCCGTTCCCATGTGCCGTGCCGGTCGAGCGGCTGCGGCAGCGCGGCGCGCCATCCGTCGAAGCGCTTGCGCGACGCCGCCGCGATCGCCCCGTCGCCTGCGATCAGCTTGACCGCGATGACCGCTTTCTCGGGCACGCAGACCGTGTCCGAACAGGCGAGCCAGTTGGCGAGCCCCGACAGCGTCAGGTCGGTCCCCGGCGCGACGCCCCTGTCGACGCGGACATCGGCGAGCAGCGCATAGGGACGCTCGTAGGCGTGGTTCATCATGCCGAACAGCGTCAGCGCCTCGGGCACCGGATAGCGGAAGGCCGAGACGGTGACGCCTTCGGGCAGGTTCCATTCGACGTTGAAGCCAAAGCCGGCGTCGCCGCCGTTGATCCAATAGCCATGCCAGCCCTTTTCGGGTGCCATCGTCAGCGCGATAGTGGTCGCCCCGCCGGGCGCCGGGGCCACGGATTCGGCGACCAGTTCGTGTGCAATATGCGCCGATTGCGCCGCGGCGGGGCTCGCGGCGAGCGGCGCGAGCGCCAGAAACGCCACCACTGTCCGCCACGCGACTGTCACAAAGCCGTCTTTCCTACGATCCATGCCTATCCCGCATCTACCTGTCGTTCGAGGCTTGCCATATAGGCGGCTTTCGTCGAGAGGACAGCCCGCGCCGACGCCCTGCAGGAGAAGCCGCCCGTGAAGCTGAAATATCTGACGACCGCCATGGCCGCTGCCCTTTGCCTCGCGGGCTCCGGGGCGGGTCTCGCGCAGGGTACGGCGGCGCCCGCGACAAAGGTTACGGCGGCGACTCCGGCCCCGAAATTGATTGTGATGATCGCGGTCGACCAGTTTTCCGCCGACCTGTTCGCCGAATATCGCGGCCGCTTCACCGGCGGGCTCGCGCGGCTCGCCTCGGGCGTCGTCTTTCCGTCGGGTTACCAGTCGCACGGCGCGACCGAAACCTGCCCCGGCCATTCGACGATCCTGACCGGCAGCCACCCCGCGCGGACCGGGATCATCGCCAATAATTATTTCGACCTGTCGGTCGCGCGCGAGGACAAACGTGTCTATTGCGCCGAGGACGAAAATGTCGCGGGCACGACCTCGGGCAGCGGCAAATATGCGCCGTCGGTGCAGCATCTGCTCGTCCCGACGCTCGGCGACCTGATGAAGGACCGCGACGCTGCGGCGCAGGTCGTCTCGGTCGCGGGCAAGGACCGCGCCGCGATCATGATGGGCGGTCACAAGGCCGACGAGCTGATGTGGCTCGTCCCCACCGGCCTCACCAGCTATCGCGGCACCACGCTGTCGCCGACCGCGCAGCAGGCGAGCGCCGCGATCGCCGCCGCGATCGGACAGGCGCGTCCGGGCCTGACGCTTCCCGCCGATTGCGCCGCGCACGACATCGCGATTCCCGTCGGCGACAAGGGCGCGACGGTCGGCACAGGCCGGCTCGCGCGCGACGCCGGCGATTTCCGCCGCTTCCAGGCCTCGCCCGAAGCCGACGGTGCGGTGCTCGCCACCGCCGCCGCGCTGCGCCAGGTGCGCAAGATGGGCGAGGGCAGCGGCACCGACCTGCTGATTGTCGGCCTGTCGGCGACCGACTATGTCGGCCACGGCACCGGCACCGAGGGCAGCGAGATGTGCCTCCAGATGGCGGGGCTCGACCGCGAGCTCGGCGATTTCTTCGCGCGTCTCGATGCGACCGGCATCGACTATGCCGTCGCGCTGACCGCCGACCATGGCGGGCACGACATGCCCGAACGCAACCGCCAGAACGCCTGGCCGGCCGCCGAACGCGTCGACAAGGCGCTCGACGGCGAAGCGATGGGCAAGGCGGTGGCGGAGAAGCTCGGCCTGCCGCAGCCCTTGCTCTACAGCGACGGCCCGTTCGGCGACATGTATCTGTCGAAGGCGCTGACCCCGGCGCAGCGCAAGGCGGCGCTGGCCGAACTGCTCGCGCGCTATCGGGCGCACCCGCAGGTCGAGGCGGTCGTGACCGGCGAGGAACTCGCCGCCTGGCCGTTGTCGAAGCGCTCGCCCGACGTCTGGACGCTCAAGGACAAGCTGCGCGCCTCCTATAATCCGCAACGCTCGGGCGATTTCATCGTCGTGCTCAAGCCGCGCGTGACGCCGATCCCCGAATCGGGGCTCGGCTATGTCGCGACGCACGGGTCGGTGTGGGATTATGACCGCCGCGTGCCGATCCTGTTCTGGCGCAAGGGGCTCGCGGGCTTCGAACAGCCCAACGCGGTGATGACGGTCGACATTCTGCCGACGCTCGCGTCGCTGGTCGGCCTGCCCGTCGACGCCAACAAGATCGACGGCCGCTGCCTCGACCTGATCTCGGGTCCCGAAAGCAGCTGCCGCTAGCAAGAAGACCGGAACAATGACGAACAGCCTGAAGAATTTCACCGGCCGCATGCTGCTGGTCGGGTGCGGCAACATGGCCGGCGCAATGCTCGACCGCTGGCTGAAGGCCGGGCTCGGTCCGGCGCAGGTCGCGGTCGTCGATCCGGTCGCCGCGCCGCGCGAGGGCATCGCGCAGTTCGCCGCAGTTGCCGAATGGCACGCCGCTGGTGGCGCCGCCGACTGGATCATGCTCGGCATGAAGCCGCAGCAGCTCGGCGACGTCGCGGGCACGCTGGCGGAGGCCGTGGCCGGCAACACACATCTGCTGACGATCCTCGCGGGCGTTTCGCTCGCCGATCTCGCCGCACGCTTTCCCGCCGCAAAGGCACAGGTGCGCATCCTGCCCAATCTCGCCGCGCGCATCGGCGCGGGCGTCTCGGCGGTCGCCAGCCTCGGCGACGCCGACGCGGCGGCGATCGACGGCCTGCTGACGCCGCTCGGCACCGTCGTCGCGCTCGCCGACGATTCGACGATGGACCTCGTCACCGCCTTCACCGGCAGCGGCCCGGCCTTCGTCTTTCGCCTGATCGAATCCTATGCCGCCGCAGGCGAACGCCTCGGTCTTTCCGCCGAGGATGCGCTGAAACTCGCCACCGCGACCTTCGGCGGTTCGACCGCGCTGCTCGAAAACAGCGGCGAAAAGCCCGGCGCGCTCGTCGCGCAGGTCGCGAGCAAGGGCGGCACGACGCAGGCGGGACTCGACGTGCTCGATGCCGACGGCCAGCTTGCCGCGCTGATGACCAATGTGCTGCGCGCGGCGCGCGACCGCGGCCGCGAACTCGCCGACATCGCGCGCGGCGAGGGCTGAGGCTCAGCCCGGCTCGCTGCCCAGCGCCGCGACGCGGCCGCGCTCGCGCGGCGGGACCAGCGCCTCGCTGACCTGCCAGAATCCGGTGACCGCCTGCTGGCCCGCATGGGTATAGGCGCGGCTCATCGCGTCGCGCAGCAGCGTGAAGATCGACGCCTCGATCGCGCGCCCGGCGTCGGTCAGCCGCAGCTCCTTCTGCCGCCGGTCGCGGTTGCCGGGGCGCGTCGCGACGAGCGCGCGCGCCTCGAGCTCCTTGAGCACGCGCCCCAGCGATTGCTTGGTGATGCCCAGCAAGGCGAGCAGGTCGGCGATCGCCAGCCCCGGCTGGCGCGCAATGAAATAAAGCGCGCGGTAATGCGCGCGCCCGAGGTCGTTTTCGGCAAGCCGCGCGTCGATCGTCCGCCACAATCCGCCATGTGCGAAAAACAGATATTCAATTCCGCGACGCACTTCGGCCTCGCGTAAGAAAAGAGCCGAAGCGGCCGGGACTTGTGAAAGAAAATTATCATCCTTCATGGTCACTACCGTTGCGCGCCGCGCCCGACTTTGGCAAGAGGCGCGCTCCATAACCCCGCTTACCACAGGTGTTTCCGCATGTCCGTTCCCGCCTTCACCCGTCTGCCGCACCCGAATCCGGCCGCGGACGATGTACGCGCGGCGGCGATCGCGGACCCCGTGTTCGGGCGCGTCTTCACCGATCATATGGTGTCGATCCGCTATTCGGAAGACAAGGGCTGGCATGACGCGCAGGTGATGCCGCGTGGGCCGCTGACGCTCGATCCCGCGACCGCGGTGCTCCATTATGCGCAGGAAATCTTCGAGGGGCTGAAGGCCTACCGCCTCGACGACGGCTCGATGGCGCTGTTCCGCGTCAAGGCCAATGCCGCGCGCTTCAACGCGAGCGCGCGCCGCATGGCGATGGCCGAACTGCCCGAGGAATTGTTCATCGCCGCGGTGAAGGAAGCCGTCGCCGCCGACGCGGCCTGGTTCCCGCCGGTCGATGGCGGCGCGCTCTACCTGCGTCCCTTCATGTATGCGAGCGAGGTGTTCCTCGGCGTGAAGCCCGCCGCCGAATATCATTTCCTCGTCATCGTCTCGCCCGTCGGCAATTATTTCAAATCGGGCGCCCCCGCGATCTCGCTCTGGGTGTCGGAGGATTATACCCGCGCCGCGCCCGGCGGCACCGGCGCTGCGAAATGCGGCGGCAACTATGCCTCCAGCCTGATCGCGCAGCGCGAAGCGATCGCCAAGGGGCACGACCAGGTCGTCTTCCTCGACGCTGCCGAGCATCGCTGGATCGAGGAACTGGGCGGTATGAACATGTTCTTCGTCTTCGGCGACGGCAGCATCGTCACGCCGCCGCTGACCGGCACCATCCTGCCCGGCATCACGCGCGACGCGATCATCACGCTCGCGCGCGACGAGGGGCTGACGGTGCGCGAGGAACCCTATGCGATCGATCAGTGGCAGGCCGATGCGACAAGCGGACGCCTCACCGAAAGCTTTGCCTGCGGCACCGCTGCGGTCGTCACTCCCGTCGGCAAGGTGACGCGCGGGCAGAGCAGCTTCACCATCGGCGCGGGCGGCCCCGGCCAGGTCACGGGCAGGCTCAAGGACAAGCTGGTGCGCATCCAGCGCGGCCTTGCGCCCGATCCGCACGGATGGGTCACGCGGCTGTAAGGCGCCAACTTGCCATTCATGCGGCGGGCGCTATAGACGCGCTCGCACCGGCCGTTGGGGCGTAGCCAAGCGGTAAGGCAGCGGTTTTTGGTACCGCCATGCGCAGGTTCGAATCCTGCCGCCCCAGCCAGCCGGTGCTGTGCCTCAGCCAAGGGACGGAAAACCCCAGGTTTCTCCCTTAACTGAGCAAGGCCGACCATCGCAGTGGCATCAATTGCTACCAGTGGGTGGAGCCAGTGCCTGATGCCAGCAATCGAAAATGTGAACCGTCGCGGGGCCACCTACTGGTGGCGTCGCCGGGTGCGCTTCGTTGGACGGCTTGAACGTCCTATAACCATCGTAACAACGGTCAGCCTTTTGACGAAGGACCAGTCGGTCGCGCGACGGCGCGCGGTCGCGATGACCAGCCGAAGCGAGGTTGTGCGAATGAGCTTATACGAACGGATCGAGCAGGAAGGACTGACCAGCGAGCAGGTGAACCATCTCTTTCGAGAGGAGATGGTGCGGTATCGCAACATGCTGGCGCATCAGTTGGCGGTGATCGAGAAGGACGGTGAGGGCAATGTCACCGCTCGCTTCCACCAGATGCTCTCGATCTATGCAGCGTTTAACGGCGATTTCATCGCAAATGGCTTCGACGACTATATGGGCATCGATTACATCGGGTCATTCGACAAGCGCTTTCCGTCGCTGGACGAAGAGGCCCGCGCCAATCTTTATGCGATGCTTTCCCAAGCCGGCGATGTTCCCGGCAATTTGCTGAATGAGGCAAAGGCATTGCTGGAGCGGCTCGGCATCGAGCCAGCGGCTGACCGAATCGAAATTGCCCGGCAGGTCATGTGTGGGGCACGGTTGACGGCCGCGGCAACCTACGACAGCCCCGAGGTTCGGGCGATCGAACACAGCTTGGCGCTGATGAACGCGCTCGGGCGAGCGCCTCTGCTGACTTCGATGCCTCCCCCGATCTCCGCCCCTGCGCCTCCAAACGCGTGGAACGCCAGCACCATTGTGCCTGCGTCAGCGTCGACACTCACCGATGTGCAGACCCATTATGCCACCCTTAGCCCGGTGCAGGCAGTAGAAAAATATATGGAGCTGAAACCAAAGGCGCGCGGACGGGAAGATGCGCCGGTCCTGGCCGAGGGTGCGAACCCCAAAAAGCGCAAGTCGCAGCCGAAGGTCTGGGGCGCCAGCCAGAAGCGCCAGTTCAAGGCCGCGCCCTTTCTGTTCGGCAAGTCAAATAATGGCAAGGCCATGGCAGCAACATGCCAGGAAGACCTGAACCAGTTTTACGACCTGTTGAACCGGTTACCGTCGTCGCATCATAAGTCGCCTCGACACGAAGCGATGTCGCTGGAGGAAATTTGCAGCGAGGCGCTCGATCGTCTTACTGAAGAAGAGGAGCGCGGCGAAGAAATCTCGTTCGCGATTGGCCTCGACGTAGGAACCATCAATCGTCATTTCGCCAACCTCAAGAGATTGTGTGCGTGGCTTGCGACGAAAACGCCAATGGCGCCTCTCGATTTTTCAGATTTTATCCTCGATGAGGACGACAGGGACGAGCGCGACGAGCGCGACCCCTATACGATTGCGCAGGGTGAAGAATTGTTTCGTCTCGGCATCTGGACCGGCGGTACGGGCGTCGATTTGCCTCAGCGTTTGTCCGTGACGCCGGGAGGCTCGATTTGGCACGACGCAGCCTATTGGGTCATGCCGCTGGTCTGGTATTCAGGTATGCGGCGCGAGGAAGCTTGTAAGCTTTTGGTCGATGATATCGGCGAAGAAGACGGTATCTTTTTTGTCAACATCAGGAAAACTTCTGCGGGCGGCGTCAAGAACGCGACCAGCGTTCGTAAGATTCCTGTTTGCGAAGAGCTGCGTCGCTTGGGCTTCATGCATTATGTCCAAGCCATGAAGGAAGCTGGCGAGCAGTACCTCTTTCCAGAAATCCAACCCGGTCGCACAGGGCGTGCGCTGGGAGATGTATTTTTCAAAAATATATGGCTTCACATTAAGCCACGTCTGAAACTCGTAAAGCCGGGACAGGCGGTTCACAGCGGTCGGCATATGGTCAGCACTGAATTGAAGATGTTGCAGACATTCGAAGAATTTCGGTCGGATCTTCTCGGTCAGAAGCATGGCGGCGAAAATGCCAACCGATACGCGAGCGCCACACGCCTCCAGATCCTGCTTGATGTCGTGAACCAGATACCCAAAGTGACCGCCCATCTGCAAGATACCGTAGAAATCCGGTTGCTACCCGTTTGCATGCGCGGCGCGCGGCCAACTCGCGAGAGCGCCGGGCGGCGCAAGCGCGGTTGACACCATGTCGGACTAAATATCGAATAGTCGCTGGGTGGCTAAGCCATCGTTTACGGCTGCTATGCGCCT
>PNJO01000049.1 GCA_013821905.1 Sphingopyxis sp.
GCGTCGCGGTCGGCGCCCGCGGCGGGCAGGCGGAGCGGCAGGCCGGCGTCCTGCGTGAAGGACTGGCGGTTCCAGTCATTGTCGCCGAGCCCGGTCAGGATCTGCGCCGCGGTGTCGCGGGGGAGGACGTCGACGGGGATCTTCTCGCCGATGCCGTCGACCGCGCAATAGGCGAAGCGGCCGACCGAGGCGCGGTCGGCGGCCACGTTGGTCGCGACGAGGAAGACCTGATCCTCCTCGATATCGCCGTCCATCCCGCCCGCGAGCACCGCGCGCGCCGAGGGGCCGCCGGTGTCGAGCGCAAAGCGGTCGTTGCCGACGACGCGGACGCCGCGCGCGGTCGCGAGGTCGTCGCGCAGGTCGACATGGCAGCGCAGCCCGCCGGGGAGCGGCTTTTCGAATTCGAGCACCCAGGTGCGCGTGTCGACCCAGCGGCCCGAGGACGGCTGCTTGCAGTCGTTGGTGGCGGGCGCCCTGGCGCGCGGATCGCCGAGGGGGACCATGTCCTCGGAGAAGCGGAGCGTGAAGCGGGTGATCGTGCCGTGGCCGGTGCCGCTGCTGCCCGGCGTGGCGAGCGTCACCTGCGGGACCGTGTCGGCGGTGGCGGTCGCCGCCATCGCGATGCCGAGCGGGAGGATGAGCGCCAGTTTCGCCTTTCCGGCCAGCCGGTTAGCCAGCGCGCGCCATCCCTTGCCCATCATCGTCTCCCCGGTTCGATCCGAATGCTATCCTGCTGGAAACAGGGGCCCAAGTCCACCCGTTGCCGCGCATCGCGCACGGTTAATCGGGTTCGGGGAAAGCGCTGTGACCGCCGTCATAGACAGCGGTGAAGTTCAGCGCGCGAGCATCGGTCCGAGCGGGCGTCCTGCGAAGAGATGGACGTGGAGGTGCGGGACTTCCTGATGGCTGTCGAGGCCGACGTTGGCGAGCAGGCGGTAGCCGGGCGCGACGAGACCCTGTTCGCGCGCGACATGGCCGACGGCGCGGACGAAACCCGCGATCTCGGCATCGCTGCCGCGCGCGGAGAAATCGTCCCAGCTCACATAGGCACCCTTGGGGATGACGAGGATATGCAGCGGTGCCTGCGGGTTGATGTCGTGGAAGGCGAGCGCATACTCGTCCTCGTAAACCGTCTTCGACGGCAGCTCGCCGCGCAGGATGCGCGCGAAGATATTGCTGTCGTCATAGGGAAGCGTCGCGTCGATCGGCATGGGAAGAGTCCTTACTGGCGGGCAGCTTTTTCGGTGTGGCCCGAGGTGCCGTGGCGGCGGTCGAGTTCGGCGGCGATCATGTCCCATGTCAGCCCGCGCTCGGCGATGAGGATCGAGAGGTGGAAGACGAGGTCGCTCGCTTCGCCGATCAGCGCGGGATCGTCCTCGCTGACCGCGGCGATGACCGCCTCGACGGCTTCCTCGCCGAGTTTCTGGGCGATCTTGCCGCGGCCCTTGGCGGCGAGGCTCGCCACATAGGAGGCTTCGGCCGCGCCCGCGCGGAGCCGGTCGTGGATGACGCCCTCGAGCCGTCCCAGCGTTTCGCCCATTGCCTTGCTCATCACGCGCCTCCTTGCGCGGCTTGCCTAGCTGGCGGGCGGCGCGGCGGCAAGGTGGTCGCCGCTGTGGCGTAAAGGACACGCCCGGCAGAATTTTATGCGCCGGTAACCATTCAGAAACGCGGATTACCGTAATTTTCGCGCGCCGGGGGGCGAGGTCAATTTTCTGAATCGGAATAAAGACATGAAATCGGGCACCAATCCCTGGGTGTTTTTGAGCGCGACAGCCTCGTCGATCGCGCTGACCGCGAGCCCCGCCGCCGCGCAGGCCGACGGCGAGGAGATCGTCGTCACCGGGTCGCGCATCGCGAAGAGCGAGTTCACCAGCGCCGACCCGATCGAGATTATCGACGCAAAGGATGCCGAGCAGCAGGGCCAGACGCAACTCGTCGAACTGCTGCGTTCGGCGCCCGCGGCGCAGGGGTCGATCCAGATCACCTCGGCCCTCTCGAATCGCTTCGTCGCCAATGGCGGCGCCGATACGCAGACGCTGTCGCTGCGCGGACTGGGGGCGGAGCGGACATTGGTGCTGGTCAACGGCCGCCGCGCCGGTCCCGCGGGCGTGCGCGGGTCGGTGGCGTCGTTCGACCTCAATGTCCTGCCGCTGTCGGTCGTCCGCCAGGCCGAGGTCCTGAAGACCGGCGCGTCGTCGATCTATGGCTCGGACGCGGTCGCGGGGGTGGTCAATATCCTGACCCGCACCGACGTCGACGGTTTCGAGGCCGGCGGATCGACCGCGATCCCGGGGCAGGGCGGCGGCGAAAGCTATGGCGCCTATCTGACCTTCGGCAAGACATTCGACCGCGGCCATGTGACCGCGACGGTCGATTATTTCCAGCAGCAGAATCTGCGCCGCGCCGACCGCGATTTCCTCTTCTGCCAGGAAGAATATCTGAAGCGCGAGGGCGACGGCAGCCGCGCCGACATCGTCGATTTCCGCACCGGCCGCCCGACATGCAACGGCATTTTCGGCAATGCGATCCAGTTCAGCGATTTCAGCGGCGTCGACGAGAATGGCTTTCCGACCTTCGGCCCCGGGCTGTTCGGCCCGATCGGCCAGCTCGTCTCGTCGGGCCAATATGGCGACCAGTTCGCCGCCGTCGGCGTGCCGCTGTCGGTTTTTTCGCCGATCGGCGTGTTCGGGCCGGCCGATTTCTTCGGGCTCAATTTCGACGGCCCCTCGGCGGGTGCGCTCAACCAGTTCGAACCCGCCGAGCAGGCATCGGACGTCTTCTCGCGCGTCACGCGGCTGACGGGCTATCTCGACGCCGCGTTCGAGATATCGGATGGCATCGAAATCTATGGCGAGGGGCTGTTCAGCAATCGCAAGTCCGCGAACAACGGCGTGCAGCTGATGGCGCTGCAACAATTCACCGGCGCGTCGATGCTGCCCTTTTTCTTCTGCGATCCGGCGGCGGGCAATTGCGACCCGTTCGACGCGGGCGACCCGTTCAATAGCGAGTTCGGCGGCAATATCCTGCTGCGCCCGCGCATCGTCGTGCCGTCGCGGAGCGATGCCGACGTCGATTATTATCGTGGGGTTCTGGGGCTGCGCGGCGAGTTCGGCGGCGGGCTGTCGGGATGGAAATGGGATATTTACGGCCAGCATAGCCGCTCCGACGCCACCTACGGGCAGGACGTCATCTATCAGGACGCGATCGCGTCGCAGAGCCTGCGCACGCGGTCGTGCGCCGGGACGGTGACTTTGGTGCGCGGGGTGCCGTGCATCGACATCGACTTTACCGATCCGCGCGTGCTGCGCGGCGATTTCACGCCGCAGGAACGCGCCTTCCTGATGGGGCATGAAACGGGCAAGACGCTGTTCAAGCAGACGTCGGCCGAGGCGATCCTGACCGGCAATCTGCTGACTTTGCCCGCGGGGCCGGTCGGCACCGCGTTCGGCGCGACGATCCGCCGCGACGCGATCAACGACACGCCGGGCGAGGCGACGCGCAGCGGCAATGTCGCCAATTTCACCACTGCGGGGATCACCGCGGGGCGGACGGTGTCGAAAGAGGTCTTCGGCGAAATCCAGATCCCGCTGATCGAGGGTGCGCCGCTGATCGATCGGCTGACGCTGTCGGGCGCCGCGCGCTACACGCATGTCGAAGCGATGCGCCGCGACGGGGCAGAGGACAGTTTCAGCGATACGACGTGGAAGGCGGGGGTCGACTGGGCGGTGACCGACTGGTTGCGTCTGCGCGGCACCTGGGGCACCTCGTTCCGCGCGCCCGCGCTGTTCGAACTGTTCCTCGAGAACCAGACCGGCTTCCTCGGCCAGCAGGATATCGACCCGTGCATCCAGACCGCGGCGCGGCTCGCGGCGGGCGTCATCGGCCAGCGCGTCTTCGACAATTGCGCCGCCGACGGCATCGCCCCCGATTTCGCGGGCGGTGTGTCGCCGGTCGCGGTCGCGTCGGGCGGCGGGCTCGGTACGCTGCGCCCCGAAACCTCGACCGCGAAGACCGCGAGCCTCATCCTGACGCCGAAGCTCGGCCTGTGGGGCGGGCTGCGGACGCGGATCGCGGTCGATTATTTCGACATCAAGGTGAAGGACGAGATCAATCCGCTCGGCGCAGGGGCGATTTTGCAGGGCTGCTACAGCTCCGACATCTTTCCCGACGAGCCGCTGTGCGACCTGTTCGCGCGCGCGCCGGCCGGACCCGAGGCGCAGAGTGTCGCGACGGTCACCGACCGCTACATCAACATCAGCCGCCAGCGGAACCGCGGCGTCGACCTGTCGCTGGCGATCGATCAGGATCTGGGCGATCTGGGCGCGCTGGCGTTCAGCGCGCAGATGACCTGGCAGATCGAGGACAAGGTCGCGCTGTTCCCCGGCACGCTGGTCGACGACAATGGCAAGATCGGCAATCCGAAGTGGGTCGGCGATTTCAACCTGTCGTGGAGCAAGGGGCCGTGGTCGCTCTTCTATGGCCTCGACGTGATCGGCGCGGCGTCGAACCGCGACGACATCCTGCGCGTGCAGGGCGGCGATCCGTGCCGCACCTCGCCCTATCGCCCCGGCGGGCGCTTCTGCCCCAACGTCAGCGTGCCCGCGGTCTTCTATCATTCGCTGTCGGTGTCGCACGAGGTCGCCGACCGCTTCCGCGTGACGCTGGGCGTCGCCAACCTGTTCGATCGGGCGCCGCCGCGCGTGTCGACCTTCGTCAACGGGACGCCGGTCGTGGTCGGGCAGGTGCCGGCGTTCGGGACGCAATATGACTATCTGGGGCGGCGGATGTTTCTGACGCTGCGGGGGATGTTGTAGAGCCGGGCTTGTCCGGATTGGGGTGGGGAGTGGCCGTTGGAGAAAAACGTCGCCCCAGCGAAAGCTGGGGCCGCTATCGGCCTTTTCCTGCGCCGCCTCGTAAACCGCTAGCGGCCCCAGCTTCCGCTGGGGCGACGTCTTATTCCGGCTGGGAACCGCCGTGAACTGCACACTGGACAAGCCCGGCCCGCTCTGGTGAAGCGCGCAGCATGGCCGAGGTCAAGCTTCATCCCGACTGGCTCGCGCGCATCGGCGGCGAGTTCGCGCAGCCCTATATGGCGCAGCTCAAGGCGTTTCTGGCCGACGAGCGCGCGCGCGGGAAAACGATCTATCCGCGGCCGCGCGACTGGTTTGCGGCGCTCGATGCGACGCCGCCGCAGGATGTGCGCGTCGTGATCCTCGGGCAGGACCCTTATCATGGGCCGGGGCAGGCGCATGGGCTGTGCTTTTCGGTGCAGCCGGGGGTGCGCACGCCGCCGAGCCTCGTCAACATCTACAAGGAGATGCGCAGCGACCTCGGGATCCCGCCGGCATCGCATGGCTATCTGGGGCATTGGGCCGATCAGGGCGTGCTGCTGCTCAACAATTGCCTGACCGTCGAGGCGGGGATGGCCGCGTCGCATCAGGGCAAGGGGTGGGAGAAATTCACCGACGCCGCGGTCGCCGCGGTCGCCGCCGATCCGGCGCCGAAAGTCTTCATCCTGTGGGGCAGCCATGCGCAGAAGAAGGCGGCGAATGTGCCGGGGCTGGGCGCGGGGAGCCCGCATCTGATCCTGCGCGCGCCGCACCCGTCGCCGCTGTCGGCGCACAACGGCTTCTTCGGCTCGCGCCCGTTCAGCCAGGCGAATGATTTTCTGGAGGCGCAGGGGCGCGGGGCGATCGACTGGCGGCTGCCCGAAGCGCCCGAGATCGCCGCGGCGTGAGCCTATTGGCCGACCCGCTGACGCTGGCGGCGCTGGTGCTCGCGGTCATCCTGCTCGGCATGGCGAAGGGCGGGCTGGCTGGAGTCGGCGCGCTCGCGACGCCGGTCGCGGCGCTGGTGCTGCCGCCCGCGACCGCGGCGGCGCTGCTGCTGCCGATCCTGATCGTGCAGGACGTAATCAGCGTGTGGTCGTTCCGCAAGACGTGGGACGGGTGGATCATCGGCTGGATGTTGCCCGGCGCGGCGGTCGGCATCTTGGCGGGCTGGTTCTATGCCGAGCGCGTGAACGAGGCGCAGCTGATGGCGGCGCTCGGCGCGATCACGCTCGGCTTCGGCCTCTACCGGCTCTGGATCGAGCGCGGCGGACGCGTCGTCGCGGCCTCGACCTCGCCGGGCTGGGTCGGCACGATCTTCGGCGGGTTCATGGGGCTGACCAGCCAGATCGCGCATGCCGGCGGGCCGCCGTTCCAGATGTGGGTGACGCCGCGCAAGCTGCCGCACCTGACCTTCATCGGGACGAGCGCGATCCTGTTTGCGATCGTCAACTGGATGAAGGTGCCCGCCTATCTGGCACTCGGCGCCTTTCCGCACGAGGTGATCGTCGGGGCGCTGCTGCTGATGCCGCTCGCGATCGGGTCGACGCTGCTGACGGTGCGCTGGTTGCGGCGCATCGACGGCGCGCGTTTCTATGTTATCATCTATCTGCTGATGGTCGCGCTCGGCGCGAAGCTGCTGTGGGACGGGCTTTCGGGCTAGGGAAGGCGGGAAGATGGTTCAGGCGGTCTGGAACGGCGCGGTGATCGCCGACAGCGACGATACGGTGGTCGTCGAGGGCAATCATTATTTCCCGCGCGACGCGGTGGCGGCGGGCGTGCTGTCCGACAGCGCGACGACGAGCATCTGTCCATGGAAGGGGCTGGCGCATTATCATCATGTCACGGTGGACGGGCAGGTGAACGAGGACGCCGCCTGGTATTATCCCGAGCCCAAGGAGGCGGCCGAGGCGATCCGCGACCGCATCGCCTTCTGGAAGGGCGTCGCGGTCGGCTGACCCTTTTGCCATGGCTGCCGTCCCGCAAATCCTGATCGACGCCGACGCCTGTCCGGTGAAGGACGAAATCTATCGCGTCGCCTGGCGGCACGAGGTGCCGGTGAAGGTCGTGAGCAACAGCCGGCTGCGCGTGCCCGAACATCCGCTGATCGAGCGGGTCGTGGTGTCCGACGGCTTCGACGCCGCCGACGACTGGATCGCGGAGGCGGCCGATGCGCGCAGCGTCGTCGTGACCGCCGATATCCTGCTCGCCGACCGTGCATTGAAAGCGGGGGCGACGGTGCTGGCGCCCAATGGCAAGCCCTTTACGATGGCGTCGATCGGCCCCGCGATCGCGACGCGCGCTATCATGGCCGACCTGCGCGCGGGGATGGGGGACGGGATGGGCGGGCCGCCACCCTTTTCGAAGGCCGACCGGTCGCAATTCCTGCAGGCGCTCGACAGCGCGCTGGTGCGGCTTGAGCGTCAGGCATAAGTTTCTTTCCTTTCTTTTCAGTGGCCTGTGAGATTTTTTCGCGCCAGTGACGGCGATCACGGCGGCGCGCGCGGCCGCGCGGCATAAACAGGTCATCGGGAACGCCCCGACCCCCCGGAACAAGATAGCGTGAAAAGGAAGAGACGATGACCAAGAAGATGCTCCTCGCCCCCGTGCTGGCCCTCACCGCCCTCGTGTCGGCGACTCCCGCCATGGCGCAGTCGGCACAGCCCGCGCAGCAGAATATGACGATCAGCGCCGGGCCGGTGCAGATCCTGATCGGCCTGTTGCTCCCCGCGGTGCAGAAGGTGCGCGAAGCCGCGAACCGGCTGTAAGCCCGAAAGCTTTTCGTCCCTGCGCGCCGACAGGCTGGCGCAGGACCGACCCTCCCGCCGTGCGATGACGGCGGGAGGGTCTTCGGCTTGAAGGTCCCGCGTGTCGCGCCTAGACTTGGCGTGAACGGGGAGGCCGGCCATGCTGTCGTTAGTGCCTTTGCTTCTGATCGCCGCGGCGCCCGATGCGGCGGCGCCTGCCGCGGCTGCGGCGAGCGAGCGCGCCACGGCGACGCCGGTGACGATCGAATATTATTACCGCATCCGCTGGGGCGGCATGGACGAATTCCGCGCGCTCTATGCGAAGAACCACCAGCCGATCCTCGACGAGATGAAGCGGCGGGGCTTCATCACGCGGATCGAGACGGCGACCCCCTTCACCCATATGGCGGGCGACGAACGCTGGGACCTGCGCGTCACCATCACCTATCGCGGCGCCGAGGATGCGGTCGGCAACGGCACCGGCTATGACGCCGTCGCCGAGGCGGTCGGCGCGCGGCTGTTTCCCGACCTTGCGAAATTCAAGGCCGAGGAGGCGAAGCGTTTCGCGCTCGTCGAGGAGCATTGGGACGTGGTGGTCAATCGCAGCGAGTGAGCGCGGCTTGACCGCGCCGCAAGCGGGGCGCATCCTTGCGCCATGGCACGCGACTATACGAGCTTCGCCGATTTCTGGCCCTTTTACCTGCGCGAGCATAGCAAGGCGTCGACGCGCGCGCTCCATTATGTCGGGACGAGCCTGGTCGTGGGCATCGCGGTCGCGGCGGTGGTCACCGGGCGCTGGGGCTGGCTGATCGCCTTGCCGCTCGCGGGCTATTTTTTTGCCTGGGTCGCGCATTTCGGGGTCGAGAAGAACCGGCCCGCGACCTTCACCTATCCGTTGTGGAGCCTCGCCGCCGATTTCAGGATGTGGGGGCTGTGGCTGAGCGGACGGCTGGGCCCGGAACTGGACCGCGCGGGGGTCGTGCGGGAAAATCGATCAGACTGACCCAAAGCTATATCTGGCACTTGTTGCGAATCGTTCTTAACTTGAGCGTATTCGCCATTGCCGGAGACAGGCCATGCCCCTCGATCTGATCAAGACCTTCACTTACCTCACCATCCACCTGACGATCGGGTTCAGCGTCGCCTATGTGCTGACGGGTTCGGTCGCGCTCGCGGGCGGAATCGCCATCATCGAGCCGTGCATCAACGCGGTCGCCTTCTTCTTTCACGAAAAGGCGTGGAAGCGCGTGACCGCGCGGCGGCCGATGCTCGGCTGAGCGTGCAACCGCGGCGTCATACCAATGTGTGACTGCCGCGGCGCCGCCGTTCGTGTAGAGTGAACGGGCACCCCTGACAGGAGACTCGACCATGACCGTCAATCGCGCATCCGCCCGCTACGAAGGCTTCGGCAAGGAAGGCAAGGGGTCGATCACGACCAAGTCGGGGGTGCTCGACGAACAGCCCTATGGCTTCGGCACGCGCTTCGAGGGGCTGCCGGGAACGAACCCCGAGGAGCTGATCGCCGCGGCGCACGCGGCCTGTTTCACGATGGCGCTGTCCTTCGGCCTCGCGCGCGCGGGCTATAGCGGCGACACGCTCGAGACGAGCGCGGCGGTGACGCTCGAGCAGCAGGACGGCGGCTTCACCATCACCAGGTCGGCGCTGGTGCTGACCGGTAACGTCCCCGGCATCGCGCCCGACGAATTCGCGGCGCTCGCCGCCGAGGCCGAAAAGAATTGCCCGGTGTCGAAGCTGCTCAACTGCGAGATCACGCTCGAACATAATCTGCAGGTTTAGGCCGCAAAACGAAGCGGCGGCGGCAGCGCGTCTTCCATGAAGGCAAAGGCGGCCTGCGCCGGCGGGGCGAGCGTCCAGCTTTGCAGCACGCGGTGGCGGCGGTGGCCGACATGGCTTTCGATCAGCGCCAGATCGCGCGGGGTCCAGTTCCACGCCGTCGGCAGTGGAGCGAAATCGCATTTGCCATAGCCGAGCGTCACATGCGGGCGGAGCCCCGATGTGCGGTGCATCGGCTCGATCCCGTGCGGGGCGAGCAGCGCGACGATATTTTCGTAGAGCGAACGGATCGCCGCGACGCGGCCGGCGGTCACCAGCTCGGCCCCCATGTCGCGCGCGACGATGCGGCCGAAGGGGATCGTGGCGGCAGCGGGCAGCCCCGCGGCGAAGGCGTTCGACACGCGCTGGCGGAGGAAGGGCAAGGGCGCCCCGCTTTCCTCGATCGTGCAGAGCGTGAGATGATAATGCTGGGGCTTGAGGCCGGCGAACAGGTCGCCCGTCCCGGCAGGCAGCCGCCGCGCAAGCCAGCCGGCGCGGTCGGCGGGAATCTGGAAACCAAGAAAATAGCGGAACATCGGGTCCATCATCCATCCTCCGAATCGGACTATGTTCCCATTATGTTCTCATTCGGTGCGCGAGTCGAATCGCGTCATTCCCGGGGCTCGGCGTCGGGGGCCTTGGCGACCTGTTCGCGCACGATGTGCGCGATCGCCCGGCGCTGCGCCTTTTCGTCGAACGCGGGGTCGATCCGGTAGAGCGCGGTGAGGAAGCCGAGGTCCCAATGGGTCAGGCTCGGCGGCGCGTCGGCGCCGCCCCCGGCGTCGAAGAGCGAGAGGATCGTCGGCGCCGGTTGCGCGCCCGCCGCCGCGGCGTCGGTGCGGGCGAGGGTGCGCATGGCGGCATAGTCGGCGAGCTGCATCAACGTCATGTCCCCGAGGGCGGAGGCCTCGACGAGAAGGAAGGCGCCGTGGAATTCGAACTGGATCGTCGATCCGATGCGGGTGGGGACGACCTGGTTGTGGACGGTGTAGTCGACGATTCCCTCCTGCGTGCGTCCGACCGGTCGGCGGTCGGCGCCTTTCAGCGCGAGGATCTGCCACGCCGCCACGGGCTCGTCGCCGTTTGCGAGCGCGTCGATCTCGCGCCGGGTCAGGCCCTCGAAAAAGTCGGGGCGGCTCTTTTGCCAATGCGCGATCGCCTTTGCGCGGTCGTCGACGACGAGGATGACGAGGTTGGTCCGGCAGCCCGGCCCGGCGGTGCGGATCCTCGCGGCCTCGGCGACGCGGCGCAGGCGGCGTTCGACGGTTGCGCCGTCGCCGCCGGCGAGCCCGATGCTCGCCGGGCAGAGCGGATCCTCGAAGCGTGCGAGCTGGCCCTTGGCCGAAGGCTGCACGATGGCATCGACGAAATTTTCGCTGCGTCGCGCGCGGTCGCGCTCGCCGGTGACGACGATGTCGGCGGGTTCGGTGGCGGCGGGTTGGGCGGCCGACAGGGCTGCCACGATCATCCAGGTTGCCATCACGCTCTCCGCCTGCGAGGCGGCAGCATAGGCGTTGGGCGCGGGCGCCTCAAGCCGCGGGCGCGGCGGCGAAGAACATCAGATAGACGAGCCGCCCGTCCTCGGGCGTGGTGCCGAAGCCGGCGGCGCTGTTGTGGAACATCCACGGGCTGAACAGGATCAGCCGGTTGCAGCGCATCGGCGCGGTGAAGCTTTTTTCCCAACGCGACGGGATCAGCGTGTCGCGGTTCACGACATCCTCGACGAGCCGGTTGACGTCGGCATAGCCGGCGGCGGCGACCCCGTCGCGCGTGGCCGGCACGCGGTCGAGGCCGGTGCGGCGGTGGCGGTAGAAATCGGTGCCGCCGCGGCAATGTTCGGGAAGGCTGAGATAGAGAATGCCCGAATAATAGGCGGGGTCGATATGCACGCCGCTTTTGCCGCGATCGCCCTTCAGCGTCAGGCGGCAATGGCCGTGGAGCGTGTCCGGCGCGCCGACCACCGGCGTGCCGACGATGCGCGAGACATAGTCGTCGAGCCCCTTGATCGGCAGCGCGCGCTCCGAGACGATGCCGGGATAATTGGCGCGGCCGTCCTTCGTTTCATAGCCGAGCGCGAGCGCCTGCCGCCGCAATTCGTGCGGATCGGCGACGAAATCGTCGATCATGGTGAAGCTGGGCATCATCGGGCTGTCAGGTCCCGAGCAGGGTCCATTCCTCGCGCGGCGTATAGGGGCTGTCGCCGACATCGGGATGCTGGCGGCGCTTTTCCTCCCATTCGGGATGATGGTTGCGCAGCATATAGGTGCGGAATTTTTCGGCCGCCGCCGCGCGTTCGGCGGGGTCGAGGATGCCGGCGTCGTCGGCCGCCAGCGTTTCGAGCGCGTGCAGCGCCGGGCGCCTGGCGCTGAGCACGAGGCACGCCTGCAGCCCCGCGCCGTCGTCGTGCGGGCCGAAGGCCGAGGCGATCCCGGCCGAAAAGAGCCGCTGGCGCAGCGCGCGGATATCGGCGTCGGCATCGAGCGCGGTCACGGTCGCGACCATCCTGGCGCGCCAGACCTCGTACAGCGGCCCGTTCGCATCATTGTGCGCGATGCGGCCGGTCACCGCGATCCGGTCTTCGGGGTCGGCGGGATGGCCGAGCGCGGCGGCGGCGAGGTTCACCAGCGCGATCCGCGGACGCAGGCCGAGGCGCAGCCGCTCGCGCGCCGATTCGATATCCAGTTGTTCCACGTCCGTCCTGCGTCCCTTTCGACGGGGCGCCGACGGTGCCGGCCTACCCCCGCGGCCGGTCGGTCGCGGCCCTGTCGCCGCCATCGCCCTTGCCGCCCACATCCTGTTCGATCGCGCGTCCGATTTCGGACCGCTGCGACGGGGCGTAGAGATTGTTCGGACCCGAATAAAGCCCCTTGAGGAAAGCGAAGTCCCATTGGGTGAGGGTGAGCGGCACTTCGGCATCGGCGGGTGCGTCGAGCGCGCGGAGGATCGTCGGCGCCGTGGTGGTCTGGAGCTTGTCGAGGTCCATCCTGGCGAGCGCGCGCATCAGGGCATAGTCGGCGACCTGGGTCGTCGACAGGCCGTCGAGCGCCTTGCTGTCGATGACGACGACCGATCCGGCGACATAGGGCCGCGCCCCGGCGGTGATGCGCGACGGGCTGTTGATGGTGCGGTTCACCGGCACGCCCTCGCGGCGGGTGAGCGCATTGCCGTCGGCATTGACCTGTCCCTCGACCTGCCAGGCGGTCGCCGAGCCCGGCTGCGCCATGATCTTGCGGACCTCGGTCGGCGTCCGGTCGCCGAACAGATAATAATGTTTGCGCCCGATCTCCTTCAGCAGCGCCTGTTTGTCGGGGGCCGCGATAACGAGCATGTTGATCTTGCAGTCGGCGGCGCCGACGCGCAGGCCGACATTCTCCGCGACCAGCCGGATGCGTTCTTCGACCGTCGCGCGCTGCGCATCGTTGAAGCCGAGCGCGCGCGGGCAGATTTCATCCTCGTAGCGGCCGATCTGGGCGCTGGGCGACGACGGCGTCAGCGCCCCGATGAAATTGTCGATCTGCTTTTCCAGATCCTTTTGTCCGGTGACGACGATCGGCGTCGTGTCCTGTTCTTCGGCGGCCACGGGAGCAGCGCTCGCGAGCCCCAGAAAAGCGGCAAGCGGAGCGGCGAGAAAGGGAGCGGTGCGCATCACGATATCCCGTCTGTGGACAATGGGTTCGAGCGCTATGCCGCAGGGCGGCCCAATTGTCGCCGGCGGTTCGACAAGGCGCCGGGCGCCGCCGACGAGTGGGCGGACGGCGGGCTGCTCCCGTCGCCCGCCGCTTGACTCGGTCCGGCGCGACCGGCCTAATGCCGCGAACGACGCAAAAAGGAGAGGGACGCCATGAATCTGGTCGCTCCGCAAAGCCGCTTCGCGCGGGTGACGGTCGCACCGCTGACCCCGGCGATCGGCGCCGAGATATCGGGCATCGACCTGGGCATCGAGCAGGACGATGCCGTGATCGCGGAGATCCGCACGGCGCTTTTGACGCACAAGGTCGTCTTTTTCCGCGACCAGTTCATCACGCCGGCGCAGCATATCGCCTTTGCCCGGCGCTTCGGCACGCTCGAAATCCATCCCGCGACCCCGAAGGACCAGCCCGATCCCGAGGTGCTGCACATCGCGCACGGCCCCGATTCGCGCGGCCGCGAAAATGCGTGGCATTCGGACGTCACCTGGCGCGCCGAGCCGTCGCTGGGGTCGATCCTGCGCGCGGTCGAGGTGCCCGGGGTCGGCGGCGACACATTGTTCGCCGACATGGCGGCGGCGTTCCGCGCGCTGTCGCCCGCGATGCAGGACTGGTGCCGTTCGCTGAACGCGGTGCACGACATCGCGCGCGTCTTTGCCGGGCGGCTCGGCAAGAGCGCCGACGAGCTGCGCGCAAAATATCCGCCGCAGGTCCATCCGGTCGTGCGCACGCACCCCGAAACCGGCGAGCAGGCGCTGTACGTCAACACCGCCTTCACCAGCCATATCGAGGGGCTCTCGGCGAAGGAAAGCGAGTGGCTGCTCGCGCATCTCTATGCGCAGGCGGCGGTGCCCGAAATCCAGTGCCGCTTTCACTGGCGGCCGGGCTCGATCGCCTTCTGGGACAATCGCGCCGCGCAGCATTATGCGGCGTCGGATTATTTCCCCGCAGTACGGCGGATGGAGCGCGTGACGATCGCGGGCGACCGGCCCTATTATCGCGACGAGCGCTGACCATGGCCGACAAGGTCGTCCTGCTGTCGGGCGGCAACCCGCAGATCCCGAAAGGCGACGGCGATGCGCCGGTGCAGGCCTATATCGCCGCGATGCCGGGGTGGAAGTCGCCGGCATGGGCGCGGCTCGACCGGCTGATCGAGCGGGCGGTGCCGGGGGTGCGCAAGGCGGTCAAATGGAACTCGCCGCTCTATGCCGCGCCCGATGCGGCGCAGAGCCACTGGTTCCTGAGCATCCATTGCTTCGACAAATATATCAAAGTGGCCTTCTTCGACGGCAAGCTGCTCGATCCGGTGCCGCCGGTCGCGTCGAAGAGCGGCAACACGCGCTATTTTCATATCCATGAAGAGGATGTCGTCGACGAGGCGCAGTTCGCGGCCTGGATCAAACAGGCCAGTGCGCTGCCCGGCGAGAAGATGTGAAGGGACAACCGATGGCCGACGAAAATGCTTCCGATCTGATCGATGCGAAGATCGCCGGGCTTGGCGACTGGCGCGGCGCGACGCTGGCGAAGCTGCGCGCGCTGATCCGCGAGGCTGACCCGGGCATCGAGGAAACGGTCAAATGGCGCAAGCCGTCGAACCCGTCGGGGGTGCCGACATGGGAATATGCCGGCGTGATCTGCACCGGCGAAACATACAAGGACAAGGTCAAGCTGACCTTTGCCAAGGGCGCCGCGGTCGCCGATCCCGCGGGGCTGTTCAATGCGAGCCTCGACGGCAATGTCCGCCGCGCGATCGACTTCGCCGAAGGGGCCGCGGTCGACGCGGCAGCGTTCAAGGCGCTGGTCCGCGCCGCGGTCGAGGCGAACAAGGCGAAGCCGGCGCGCGCGAAGAAAGGATGAGCGGCGATCCCCGGACACTTGCCGCCGCGCTGCTTGATGCGGTCGAGGCCGAAAACCGGGATCGCGCGCGCTAGGCACCTGCGATCCCGCGCGACAATGCGACGGCGAGATGCCTTGCTCTGGCTATTCGGCGCGCGTGCAGGGTCGGCGGCGAGCATCTATGCCCTCGATGCGCTCGGCGGGGCGGTCGATGTCGTCTGGTCGCGCGGCGGCTGACCGTCCGGCGCCCTACTGCGCCGGACGACAATCCTTCAGCCAGATGACGTGGCGATATTCGTCGAAATCCTCGACGGTGCCGGTCAGCTTGATGCCCTTGTTCGGCTTGAGCTGAAGCGAAAAAGCGGCCTGTCCGGGCGCCATGTAACAGACGATATCGGTCTTGAACGGCGCCTGATTGGGCAGGCGGATCGCTTGTTCGTAGGGCTGCGGCACCTTGTAGCCGACGCGGAAGCTGTTGCCGTCCTTGGTAACATAATCGACGGTGCCGTCGACGGTGAACTGCTTGCCCTTGTAGCGGGTGAGAACGCCGGCGGCGTTGCGCTCGGTATCCTTCGACACCTGCTGCGAGAAGCCGAGGGCGCTGATCTTGAGCGGCGCGGCGGCGACGGTGGTTGCGGTGGCGCCCTTCTTCGCCGCGGCGGCGCCGGCCTTGCCGCCCTTGATCTGGTTGAGGATGCCGCACATTTCGGCCTTGGCGGGATCGCTGCCGACCGACTGGCCGGCACGCAATTTCGCCTCCATCACGACCGTGCCGATGCCGCCGGTCTGGGTCGCGGTAATCTGGATCGGAAAGGCGCGCGCGCCGCCGGTCATCGGCTGTTCGATCAGCATCGAGCCATATTGGGCCTCGTCAGCCATGATGTCATAGCCCTTGGCGGCGACGATCCCGCGCATCTGACCGATCGCGATGGCGGGGGGCAGGTCGGCGACGGTCACCGCGGCGGTGAAGCGGAGGCCGGTGACAGGGTTGCCCTTCTTGACGAAGGCTTCCTCGCAGGTCGCGGCGTTGGCGGTGCCGCCGCCGAAGAGCAGGATGGTAGGGGCAAGGCAAAGGGCAAGATGACGGGTGGGGCGAAGATTTCGCATGGGGGCTCCTGGACTGTTATGGCTGCGCGACCTTATCTTGTGCACCGGGTCTGCCGCAGCCGCGGCGCCGCTGCAACGGCTAAGTTGCAGGGAATATGGTGCTTTCGGGCAAGCGGAGCCCGCTTTTCGATTCGCTTGATCTCAACCGGACTTGAGCTTCCATAAGGGCGGCAGATGATTCGCGAGGAGCCTTTGCCGATGTTGCACGACAGCCCGCCACCGGTATTCGGCGATGATGCGCCCGCCGCGGCACCGGGAAACAGCTTCGTTTCGCGATATCTGGCGCGGATCGGCCTCGCCGCGGTTCCGGCGCCGACGCTCGACGGGCTCGCCGCGCTGCAGGCGGCGCATATCGCCGCGATCCCGTTCGAGGCCCTCGACGCGCTCACCGGCGAAAGCGTCGATATCGACGCCGAGGCGGTCGAGGCGAAGCTGATCGGGCGCCGCCGCGGCGGATATTGCTTCGAGCAAAATGGCCTGTTCCTGCGCGTGCTGCAGACGCTCGGCTTCGATGCCGAGGGGCTGATCGGGCGGGTGCGCTGGATGCTGCCCGACGATAGCCCGCCGACGCCGCGCACGCATATGGCGGTGCGCGTGCGGATCGACGGACGCCCGTGGCTCGCCGACGTCGGTTTCGGATCGGCGGTGCCGCCGCAGCCGCTCGCGCTCGACCGGCCCGGCGTCCGGCAGCCGACGCGCCACGAGGCGTATCGCGTCGCGCCGCACCCCGGCGGTTACCGCGTCGCGGCCGGGGTCGCGGGCGAATGGCGCACGCTCTATGACATCGAGGAGCGCGCGGCGCCGGCGATCGATTATGAGGTGGGCAACTGGTTCACGTCGCAGCATCCCGATTCGCATTTCCGCCACCGGCTGGTCGCGGCGCGCACGACCGCCGCGGCGCGGCACGGCCTGCGCGACAACCGGCTGACGATCCGCCACGCGGACGGCAGCACCGAGCAGCGCTACCTGTCCGCCGACGGGATCGAGGCGGCGCTGCGCGACATCTTCCTGCTCGCCTCCGAACCCGGCTGGCGCCGGGCGATCGAGCGGGCGGCCACCGCCGAGATCGCGGGCTAGGCCGCCCGGCAGAAGCCGGGCTCGCCGCCGCACAGCGGCCAGCGGCCGTGCACGACATGGCGTGCCTCGCCGACCACGCTTTCGATCAGCAATATCTCGGCGACGGTCCACCCGATCGGGTCGATCGCTTCGCTGCCCAGCCCGTCGCCGCGATAATCGATCGTCACATGCAGTTCGGGCGGCAGGTTGAAATCCCGGAACCCATGTTGCTGGAAATATTCGGCAAGCTGGCGCTGAAACTCCCACGCCGCGGCAAACGGCGTCGTGCTTCGCAGCGTCGTCGCCTTGCGGCATTCGATGCGGTCGAACCGCAGCGGGAAGGCGCTGGCGCCGAAATCATCCAGCCCGCGGATCACGAGTTCGAGAAAGCCGGCGGGCGCTTCGGCCAGGTCGGTGAACGCGGCGAGTGTCATATGCAGCAGGTCCGCCGCGCGGCGCCGGTCGGCCCGGGGCAGTCCATGAATATGCGCGGCGATGGCGGCGGGCGGCTTGGCCATCAGATAGAGGGGGCGTCGGGCAAACATCCTGCGGGGCACGGTGGGGGTCCTCCTGATGGCGAATCAATGATGCGGGGACGACCGTGAATAGAACAAAGAAGGAACAAATGCCAGTGCCGCGATGACCGCTCAGTCGCAGCCGCGCCCTTCCTTTCGCGCCGCCCAGCCGATCGCGCCCGCGACCATCCGGAGATGGTCGGGGTCGCTCCACGCCTCGGCACGGTGGCCGAGCGCCGAATAGAAGATGCGCGCGCGGCCCTCGCAGCGCCACCAGATCAGCGCATGGTCGCCCATCCGGTATTTCGGTTCGAGCCGCAGCGTGCTTTCGTCGAGCGAGGCGATGACGTGCGCGTCGGCGGCGGGCGGGGCGTCCCAGCTGTAATATTCGTCGGTCCAGCGCCAGCGCTGCGGCAGGTGCTGCGTCGCGGGATGGCCGCGGCCCTTGACGACCAGATCGGCGGCCTGGAACTGGTCGGCGCCGCCGGGGTGGCCGGTGAAGCGGCCGTTGCCGCGCATCCTGACGAACCAGCCGGGGTGGCTGTCGTCGCCCGCGCTGTGCAGGCCGACGAAGCCGCCGCCCTTCGCGATCCATGACTGGAAGGCAGCGCGCTGTTCGGGGGTGTAGATGTCGCCGCTGGCGTTGGCGAAGACGATGACGTCGAACTTGGCGAGGCTTTCGGGGTTGAACACCGCGGCGTTTTCGGTCGCGAAGCTGCTCCAGCCGCGCGCCTTCACCAGCGCCGCGATCGCGGGCACCGCCTGAGCGATGCTGTCGTGGCGATAGCCGTTGGTCTTGCTGACGATCAGCACCGCGGGGCGGCCGAGCGCGGGGAGGTCGGGCGCGACGCGGTCGAAGGTGGGCGCGGGACGCCGCGGGTCGGGCGCCGCCGCCGGGGTTTGCGCGGTCAGCAGCAGCGCCGCGGCGAGGGCTAGCGCGGCCTTCACTTTGCCGCCGCCCGCGGTTTCATGTGCCACATCGCGTTGACGATGACCCAGCGGTCGCCGAACTTCCCCATGTGGAAATAG
>PNJO01000050.1 GCA_013821905.1 Sphingopyxis sp.
GGCGAGGTCGTGATCGGCGGCGTCGGCGCAGGCATCTATGGCTTCCTGCTCTTCGCCATCCTCGCGGTGTTCGTCGCCGGCCTGATGGTCGGGCGTACTCCCGAATATGTGGGGAAAAAGATCGAGGCGCGCGAGGTCAAGCTCGCGGTGCTCGCGATCGCAGTGTTGCCGCTCATCATCCTCGGCGGCACCGCGATTGCGTCGGTGACGGAGGCGGGGCTCGCGGGCCCCTTGAACAAGGGTCCGCACGGCTTCTCGGAAATCCTGTACGGGTTCACGAGCGCGGTCGGCAACAATGGTTCGGCCTTCGCCGGCCTGACCGCCGGTACACCATTCTACAACGGGATGCTTGGCGTCGCGATGTGGCTTGGCCGCTTCTTCATCATCATTCCGATGCTGGCGATCGCGGGCGGTCTCGCGGCGAAGAAATACACGCCGGCGACGGCGGGCAGCTTCCCGACCACCGGACTGCTGTGGACTGGCCTTCTGATCGGCATCGTGCTGATCGTCGGCGGCCTGACCTTCCTGCCCAGCCTCGCGCTTGGTCCCATTGCCGATCATCTCGCGATGATCAACGGCCAGCTCTTCTAAGGACATATGCAAATGGCTCGGTCCGAAACCAAGTCTCTCTTCACGGCTGACCTGATCGTCCCGGCGATCGGCGACGCCTTCCGCAAGCTCAACCCGAAGGAGCTGATCCGCAATCCGGTGATGTTCACCACGGCGGTCGTCGCGACGTTGCTGACGGTGCTCCTTGTCGTCGGTCACGATGGGCTCGCCACCGGCTTCAAGCTGCAACTCGTTATCTGGCTCTGGCTGACCGTGCTCTTCGGCACCTTCGCCGAAGCGCTCGCCGAAGGGCGCGGCAAGGCGCAGGCCGCCTCGCTGCGCGCGACCAAGGCCGACCTGACCGCCAAGAAGCTGAAGGGAGACGGGAATGCCTATGAAAGCGTTCCGGCCAGCGCGCTCAAGGTCGGCGACATCGTTCTGGTCGAAACCGGCGACCTGATCCCGTCGGACGGCGAAGTCGTCGCGGGCGTCGCCTCGGTCAACGAAGCGGCAATCACCGGCGAGAGCGCGCCGGTGATCCGCGAGGCGGGCGGCGACCGCAGCGCGGTCACCGCGGGCACGCGCGTTATTTCGGACGAGATCCGCGTCCAGGTGACGGTCAATCCGGGGCAGGGCTTCCTCGACCGGATGATCGCGCTTGTCGAAGGCGCCGAGCGGCAGAAGACGCCGAACGAAATCGCGCTGACCCTGCTGCTCGTGGGGCTGACGATCATCTTCCTGATCGCGGTCGGCACGATCCCGGGCTTTGCCTCCTACGCGGGCGGCAGCATTCCGGTCGCGATCCTTGCGGCGTTGCTCATCACGCTGATCCCGACGACGATCGCGGCGCTTCTCTCGGCGATCGGCATCGCGGGCATGGACCGCCTCGTCCGCTTCAACGTGCTCGCCAAATCGGGCCGCGCGGTCGAGGCGGCGGGCGATGTCGATGTGTTGCTGCTCGACAAGACGGGCACGATCACCGTCGGCGACCGTCAGGCGACCGAGTTCCGTCCCGTCGGTGGCCAGTCGATGTCGGTGCTCGCCGAAGCCGCGCTGCTCGCCAGCCTCGCCGACGAAACCCCCGAGGGGCGCTCGATCGTCGCGCTCGCGCGCGAGAAATTCGGCCAGACGATGACCGATCTGCCTGCGGGGGCCGAGGTGATTCCCTTCACCGCGCAAACCCGCATCTCGGGCATCAAGCTTGGCGAAAGCGTCATCCAGAAAGGGGCTGTGGATTCGGTCTTGAAGGCCAACCCCGGCGCGGGTGCAACCGCCGCAGCAACCGAGCTTCGCCGTGTCACCGACGAGATCGGGCGTGCGGGCGGGACGCCGCTTGCCGTGGCGAAGGACGGCCAGCTACTTGGCGCGATTTTCCTGAAAGACATCGTCAAGGCGGGCATCCGCGAACGCTTCGGTGAACTGCGCGCGATGGGCATCCGCACCGTGATGATCACCGGCGACAATCCGCTCACCGCCGCGGCGATCGCCGCCGAGGCGGGGGTCGACGATTTCCTCGCGCAGGCGACGCCCGAGGACAAGCTCGAGCTGATCCGCAAGGAACAGGCGGGCGGACGCCTCGTCGCGATGTGCGGCGACGGCACCAACGACGCGCCTGCATTGGCACAAGCCGACGTCGGCGTTGCGATGAACACCGGCACGCAGGCGGCGCGCGAGGCGGGCAATATGGTCGATCTCGACAGCGACCCCACCAAGCTGATCGAGGTCGTCGGGCTCGGCAAGCAGCTGCTGATGACGCGTGGGGCGCTCACGACCTTTTCGGTCGCCAACGATGTCGCCAAATATTTCGCGATCATCCCGGCGATGTTCATTGTGCTGTATCCCGGATTGGGCGTGCTCAACGTCATGGGCCTCACCAGCCCGGAAAGCGCGATCCTGTCGGCGATCATCTTCAACGCGCTGATCATCCCGCTGCTCGTGCCGCTGGCGCTGAAGGGCGTGACCTATCGTCCGATGGGGGCGGGGCCGCTGCTCGCGCGCAATCTTGCCGTCTATGGGCTTGGCGGTCTCGTCGCGCCTTTTGTCGGCATCAAACTCATCGACCTCGCCGTTGGCGGCCTGGGTCTGGTCTGAGGATAAGGAAATGAACAAGGATCTCATCAGCTCGCTGCGCCCCGCGCTCGTCATGACATTGCTGTTCGCGGTGCTGCTCGGGATTGCCTATCCGCTCGCGCTCACCGGCGTCGGGCAGGCGCTCTTTCCGGCGCAGGCGAACGGCAGCCTCGTGCGCGACAATGGCAAGGTCGTCGGTTCGACGGTCGTCGGACAGGCCTTCACCAGCGAGCGCTATTTCAACTCGCGGCCGTCGGCGGCGGGCGACGGCTATGACGGGCTCGCCTCGTCGGGCTCTAACCTCGGGCCGACGTCGCAGGCGCTCGCCGATCGGGTGAAGGGCGACGTCGCCAGACTTTCCGAAACATCACCGGGTGAACCCGTTCCATCCGACCTGGTGACGACTTCCGCCTCGGGGCTCGACCCCCATATCAGCCCCGAGGCGGCTTTGTTTCAGGTCGAGCGTGTCGCACGCGTGCGCGGGCTCGATCCGGCGGCGGTCCGGGGGATCGTCGAACGGAGCGTCGAAAAGCCGTTGCTCGGCTTCCTCGGCGAGCCGCGCGTGAATCTGTTCGAGCTCAATCGACGACTCGATGCTTTTGGCGCTAAACCCGCCGCGTGACAGACAAGGATCGACCATCACCGGAGGCCTTCCTGCGCCAGGCGGCGCAGGAAGGCCGTGGCCGTCTCAAGGTATTTCTGGGCGCGGCGCCCGGCGTCGGCAAGACGTGGGAGATGCTGACCGATGGCCGTCACCGCCGCGAGGCAGGGGTGGATGTCGTGATCGGCGTCGTCGAGACGCACGGCCGCCGCGAAACAGAGGCGCTGGTCGCGGGGCATGAGATCGTCGCGCGGCGCCAGGTCGATCATCAGGGTCACAGCCTCGGCGAGATGGATATCGACGCGATCCTCGAACGGCGGCCGCAGCTCGTCCTCGTGGACGAACTCGCGCACACCAACGCGCCGGGCAGCCGGCACCCCAAACGCTATCAGGATGTCGAGGAACTGCTCGATGCCGGGATCGACGTCTATTCGACGCTCAACATCCAGCATGTCGAAAGCCTCAACGACGTCGTCACGTCGTTCACGCGGGTCCGCGTGCGCGAGACGGTGCCCGACTCGATCCTCGAAAATGCCGAGATCGAGGTCGTCGACATTCCGCCCGACGAGCTGATCGAGCGATTGCGTGACGGCAAGGTCTATATTCCGCAGGAAGCGACGCGGGCGCTCACGCATTTCTTTTCCAAGTCGAACCTCACCGCGCTGCGCGAACTCGCGCTGCGCCGCGCCGCGCAGGCGGTTGACGCCCAGATGCTCGACCATGTCCGCAGCCACGCGCTCGCAGGCAGCTTCGCGGTCGGCGAGCGGATCGTCGTCGCAGTCAGCGAACTGCCGGTCGCCGCCGAACTGGTCCGCGCCGGCAAAAGGCTCGCCGACGCGCTGAGGGCGCCGTGGACCGCTGTCTATATCGAGACGCGGCGCAGCCAGTCGCTGACCGACGACGACCGAAAGCAGCTCGCCGACACGCTGGCGCTCGCCTCGCGCCTCGGCGCCTCGACCGCGACCGTGCCGGCTGCCAGCGTCGTCGAAGGCTTGCAGGCGTTCGCGCGCGATGCGCGCGCGACGCAGATCGTGATCGGCAAGTCGGCGCGTCCCTGGTGGTTCGAGATGCGCCACGGCTCGGTCGTCGATCAGCTGGTGCGCACGATCGACGATGTCGCGGTGCACGTCCTGCCGGGCGAGCCCGAGGCCAAGGCGCCCGGGCGCCGCGCGGTCGCTGTCCCCGGGCGCTGGGGCAAGAGCTCGGACTATGTCTGGTCGCTCGCGATGGTCGCGGCGATGACCGCGCTCGGGCGGCTGCTGATCGAGGTCATCGACCTCGGCAATATCTCGCTGCTCTATCTCGTTCCGGTGATGTTCGCCGCGGCAACCTTCGGCCTCCGCGTTGGGTTGTTCGCGGGGCTCGCGTCGAGCCTTGCCTATAATTTCTTCTTCCTGCCCCCGACGGGCACGCTGACCGTCAACAACCCCGAGAACGTCATCAGCATCCTCGTGCTGCTCGGGGTCGCGATCGTCACCAGCCAGTTCGCCGCGCGGGTACGCGCGCAGGCCGATCTGGCGCAATCGAGCGCGCGCCAGAACGCCGCGCTCGCCAGCTTCTCGCGCCAGCTCACCGCCGCTCCCGATCAGGACGCGCTGATGCAGGCGATCTGCGCCGAGGTCGGACGCCTGCTCGACGTGCGCACCGTCATATTGCTGCCGTCGGCCGACGGTCCGACGCTGCGCGCCGCGGTGCCGCCCGAGGACCGGCTGGAACAGATCGAACGCGCTGCCGCGCAATGGGCGATGGACAATGAACAGCCCGCGGGTCGCGGATCGGCGACGCTCACCGCCTCGGACTGGTTGTTCCACCCGCTGCGCACGACGCGCGGCGTGCTCGGCGTGCTTGGGCTGACCCGCGACGACGCGCGCGAGCCGGTGCGGTCGGATCAGGTGCCGCTGCTGATGAGCCTGCTCGACCAGGCGTCGATCGCGCTCGATCGCATGGAGCTGGAGGAAGCGTCGCTGCGCGCGCGACAGGTCGACGAGCGCGACCGGCTGCGCTCGGCGCTGCTGTCTTCGGTCAGCCACGATTTGCGCACGCCGATCACGACGATCCTGACGGCGGCGCAGGAAATGCAACGCCATCCGTCACCCGAACTGGCCGAGACGGTCGAGGCCGAGGCCCGGCGTCTCAACCGCTTCGTTTCGAACCTGCTCGACATGGTGCGCGTCGAGGCGGGGGCGCTGCCGATGAAGGCCGAGGCGACCGACCTGTTCGACGCGGCGGCGAGCGCCGCGCACGACACGCGGGCGTCGCTGGCGGGGCATGAGGTCAAGGTCGATATCTCGCCGAACATCCCGCTCGTTCGCGTCGATCCCGTCCTGCTGCACCATTGTCTGATCAACCTGCTCGACAATGCCGGCCGCTACGCCGACCCGGAGACGCCGATCACCATCCGGGCGCGCCGCACCGCCGATGCGATCGAGCTGTCGGTGATCGACCGGGGGCCCGGCATCGCGCCGGGCAACGAAAAGCGCGTCTTCGAAACCTTCACCCGGCTCGAAGGCAGCGACCGCGCCAAGCACGGCACCGGCCTCGGCCTTGCCATCGTCAAGGGCTTCGCCGAGGCGATGGGCCTCTCGGTCGAGGCGGGCAACAACAGCGATCCGCACGGGGCCTGCTTCACCATCCGCATTCCCGAAACGCTCATCATCACGCACCCTGCCCCCGAGGAACATCCATGAAAGTGCGTCACAAGATCCTGGTCGTCGACGACGAACTCCACATCCGCCGCCTGATCCGCGCGGCGCTGGAACGCGCCGATTATGCGATCGTTGAGGCCGAAAATGCGCGCGAGGCGACCGAGCTGCTGCGCACCGAGCGCCCCGATATCAGCTTGCTCGACCTCGGGCTGCCCGACCGCGACGGGCTCGAACTGGTGCCGCTGTTCAAGCAGCAGTCGGACACGACGCTGATCGTCGTGTCGGCGCGCGACGCGACCGAGGAAAAGGTCGCCGCGCTCGACCTCGGCGCCGACGATTATCTGACCAAGCCTTTCGACACCGACGAGCTGCTCGCGCGCGTGCGTGTCGCGCTCCGCAACCGGCTGACGCGCGACGGCGGCAATCTCGCGCTCGCGGTCGACGACGTGACGATCGACCTGATCGCGCGCACGGTGACGAAGGCGGGCAGGGAGGTGCACCTGACGCCCAAGGAATATGCGGTGCTGGCACAGCTCGCGCGCTTTCCGGGCCGCGTCATCACGCACAAGCAGATCATGAACGAGGTGTGGCCGCATGAGCATGAGCATCATGTCGAATATCTGCGCGTCCTGATCCGCACGCTGCGCCAGAAACTGGAAACCGATCCCCAACAACCGAAAATCATCAGCAACGAACTGGGCATCGGCTACCGGTTGCGGCCCGCCGCCGAGGGCGTGGCGGAAGGCGGCTAACGGCAGGGGCCCCGTCCGCGGCGCCGATCATATGACATTCCTATGGAGGATGCCTCGCGCTCCTCTCGATTTCGAACGCGCGCCCCGCCTAAATCTTGGCGATGACCAGACATGAATTCCGTCGCCCCGCCACCGCGCCCGCGCGCCTGCATGACCGTATCGTCGACTGGCTCGGCGCGCAGGGCGCGCTGTTGCTGACCGTCTATATGTGCGCGGCCGTCGCGCTCGTCGCCTATGTGGCCGACGTCGTGCGCTGATCCGCGGACCACCGCCCGGGCACATGGCCGCGATCATATGCAATCTCAATGCGAAGAGCGGGGCGCCGGTCTCGAAATCCTACGCCGCGCTGCGTAATTGAACGACCTCCCCTGGAGGTTTCACATGAAGAAATGGCATGAAAATCCTGCGGCCGATGTCGGCCTGCGCGCCGGCGGCCTGGCCCTGCTCGGGCTCGGCTGGCCGCTGGCCGCGCGGCTGCACCAGCTCGCGCTGGCGGTGCCGGCGCGCGAGGCGACGTCGTTCATGCTGCTGCTCGCCGCGATCCTGTTCCTCTGCGCCGGCGCGGGCAGCGCGCTGCTGTTCGCCGGGTCGGGGCTGTGGGAGACGGTCGAGGTGTCCGAGCGCTGGCGGCGCCTGCCGCCCCCCGATGCCGGGAGCGCCACCCGCCGCCCATCGCGCGAGCGCTACTAGGCGCGAAAGCCCTTCGGGTCGATGCCGAGGCGCTGCATTTTGTCGTAGAGCGTCTTTCGCGGCAGCCCGAGGTGCCGCATCGTGTCCGCGATATTGCCGCGCGTTTGCGCCAGCGTGTCGCGGATGATCGTCGCCTCGAACCGCTGCACCCGCTCGGCGAGCGTCAGTTCGGTCGCGACGCCCGCGAGGCCGACGTCGGAGGGGAGGTTCATCACGACGCTATAGGCGAAATTCCGCAGCTCGCGGACATTGCCCGGCCAGTCATGCTCGACGAGATGGCGGCGGACGCCGTCGTCGATGCGGAAGCCCTCGACCCCGATCTTCGCGGCGGCTTCGTCGAGGAAGAAGGCGAAGGTTTGCGGAATGTCCGACCGCCGTTCGCGCAGCGGCGGCAGGCGCAGCTTTACGACGTTGAGGCGGTAATAGAGGTCCTCGCGAAACGCGCCGGCGCGCACCGCCTCCATCAGGTCGATCTTCGACGCCGCGACGATGCGCAGGTCGACGGGTTCGGGTGCCGCGGCGCCGATCGGCTGGACCTCGCGCTCCTCGATCACGCGCAGCAGCTTGGCTTGCACCGCGGCGTGCATCGTGTCGATCTCGTCGAGGAACAGCGTGCCGCGATGCGCGCTGCGGATGCGCCCCGCCTGGCCGAGCTTGCCCGTCGCGCGGTCGATCAAGTCGCTGCCGAACAGTTCGGCCTCGGCGAGTTCATGCGGCAGCGCGGCGCAGTTTACCGCGATGAGCGACGCGGGGCTGCGGCGGCTGCGGCGGTGGAGCATGTGCGCGACCAGTTCCTTGCCGGTGCCCGTTTCGCCCTCGATCAGCACATCGATGTCGGCCTGCGCCAGCTGGGCGATCGTTTCGCGCAGCCGGTCCATCGCGGCGCTTTCGCCGATCAGCGGGCTGTCGATCGCTGCCGCAGCAGCGGTCAGCCGCCGGTTGTCGAGGATCAGCGCACGATGCGCGAGCGCGCGCCGCGCCGCGCCGACCAGATGATCCGACGCAAAGGGCTTGGTCAGGAAATCGAAGGCGCCGTCGTGGAGCGCGCGTACCGCCATCGCGACGTCGGCGTGGCCGGTGATCAGGATGACCGGAATGTCGGGATCGACCGCGTGGATCGCCGCGCGCAGTTCGAGCCCGTCCATGCCCGGCATGCGGATATCGGTGACGACGATGCCCGGGAAATCGGCGGCGATGCGCGGCAGCACCGCCGCCGCATCGGGAAAGGCCTCGACGGGAAGGCCCGCGAGGTCGAGCGTCTGCGCGTTCGCCGTGCGCAGGCTGGCATCGTCGTCGACGAAGAAGATCGTCTGTTCGGCGGTGAAGAAGCTCATGCCGGCCTCAGCGTCAGGCGGAAGGCGGCACCGCCGAGCGGCGAGTCGATCAGCGCCAGCGCGCCGCCGAATCCGGCCATGATGTCGCTCGCGATCGCAAGGCCCAGTCCGAGCCCGTCGGGGCGGCCGGTGACGAAAGGCGTGAAGAGTTGCGGCCGGAGGTCGGCGGGCACGCCGGGGCCATTGTCGGCGATGTCGATCAGCACCGGATCGCGGCCGCGGGCGGTTAGGGTGATGCGCGGTTTGTCGGTGGCCTTTACCGCGTCGGCGGCGTTCTGGAGGAGGTTGACGAGCACCTGCTCCAGCCGGACGCGTTCGGCGTGGACCTGCGTGGCGGGATCTTCCAGCGACACATCGACGGCGATACCCTGCGCGCGCAACCGGTCGCCGATCAGCAGCAAGGTGCCGTCGATCGCCGACTGGAGCGAGACGGGTCCGAGCGGGGTGGGCGTCCGCCGCGCGAAGTTGCGCAGTTCGCCGGTGATCGCGCCGACGCGCGCGGTGAGTTCGACGATATGGTCGAGATTGCCGCGCGCCTTGTCGGCCTGTTCGCGGTCGAGATAGCGCAGCCCGTTTTCGGCAAAGGTGCGGATCGCGGCGATCGGCTGGTTGATTTCATGCGCGACACCGGCGGTGATCTGGCCGATCGAGCCGAGCCGGCTCGCCTGCGCCAGCTCCTCGCGCGCGGCGCGGTAGCGGCGGTCGGCCTCGGCCTGTCGGTCCGACGCCTGGCGCAGTTCGTCGTTCGCCGCGCGCAGGTCCTGCGTCCGCGCGGCGACTTCCCGTTCGAGCGCATCGTGCGCCGCCTGGCGCAGCGTCTGACGCTCGACGAGGCGGAGGAGCATCACGATCGCCGCGCCGACGAGGATCAGCAGGACCAGGAAGATCACGCGTGCCGTCGCATTGGCGCTGTCGCGCGCGGGCTCCGCAGGCTGGAGCAGGTGCAGCGTGCTGCCGGGCAGCGAGACGCGCTCGTCGGCCTGACGAAACGGGGCGCCGCCGATATCGATGTCGCCGTCGCTGCGGCGGACGGGCAGGGGGGCGAGCGATGCCGTGCCATAGCTGCGCGTCGCGCGCAGCCGCTGCCGTTCCGCAGCCGACAGCGGGGTGAAGGAACGAAAGCGCCAGCGGGGCTCGCTGCTCATCACGACGATGCCGGCGGCGTCGGTGACGAGCGTCGTCGCGGGCGAGTCCGCCCATCGCGCTTCGAGCTTGTCGAACTCGACCTTCAGCACGATCACGCCGAGCCGGCGACCGCCGACATCTACGCGCCGCGCGAGATAGAGCCCCGGGCGACCGCTGACCGTGCCGAGCGCGAACAATTCGGCCTGGCCGCTGCGCATCGCGCCCTGGAAATAGGGGCGGAAGCGGTAATTCTCGCCCACGAAACTTGTCGGTGCGCGCCAGTTGCTCGCGGCGATCGTCGTCCCGTCGGCGTCGATGACGTAGAGGACGGCGGCGTCGGTTCGCGCCGCAAGCTGTTCGAGCTCGCGGTCGAGCCGGCGCGACGCCGCGTCGCTCTTGTCGGCGAGCGCCGCGCGGACGTCGGGAAATTCGGTGAGCACGCGCGGCAGCAGGCGGAATTTCTGCAATTCGCTTTCGAGCAGGCTGGCGTGCGCGCGCGCATTCTGCCGCGCTTCGGCGTCGGCCCGCGCCCGCGCGCTTCCGGCGGCCCATTGCGCAAGGGCGAAGGCGGCGACCAGCAGGACCAGGGTGCCGACGACGGCGGCAACGAACAGCCGCCGCCGGCCGAACGGCGCGCGCGGATCGTGCGAATCGTCGGATACTGCCATGTGCGAAATATTGCACACTCATGGACAATTGCATGTGAAAAATCGCACAAATTTACGCCGTGGCGGCGAGGTTCTTTTAATATATCATGTAAATACAGTGTGTTGATTGATCTTGTTCGCCGGTTTGACCCCGAGTTCGGCAGGCCCCTATTTTCGGTGACGAAAGGCCCGAGAGGCCGGAGCGCGTCGAAACGGGCGCCTGACAAGGGGAGAGGCTGGTGGCAGCCACGATCGATCTGAATGCGGCGGCCGCGCCCGCGAAGCCCGGGCCGTGGTGGTCGCACCTCTATGTGCAGGTGCTCGGCGCCATCCTCGCGGGTGTGCTGCTGGGCCATTACTGGCCCTCGCTCGCGGTCGAACTCAAGCCGCTCGGCGACGGCTTCATCAAGCTGGTGAAGATGATCATCGCACCGGTGATCTTCCTGACCGTCGTCACGGGCATCGCCTCGATCACCGAAACCAGGGCGCTGGGCCGCGTTGTCGGCAAGACCTTCGCCTATTTCCTCTTCTTCTCGACGCTGGCGCTGATCGTCGGGCTGGTGGTCGCCAATGTCGTGCAGCCGGGCGCGGGGATGAACATCGACCCTTCGACGCTCGATGCCGGCGCGGTCGCGCAATATGAGGCGAAGGCGCACGAGGCGACGCTGACCGGCTTCCTGCTCGAGATCATCCCGACGACCTTCGTGTCGGCGCTGACCGAAGGGTCGATCCTGCAGGCGTTGTTCGTCGCGATCCTGTTCGGCCTCGCACTGACCAAGGCGGGCAAGCCGGGGCAGGAGATATTGGGCCTGCTCGACAAGGTGTCGGTCGTCTTTTTCGGCCTCGTCGCGATGCTGATGCGCTTCGCGCCGATCGGCGCGTTCGGCGCGATGGCCTTCACCATCGGCAAATATGGGGTGGAATCGCTTGCCAATCTCGGCGCGCTGATCGCGACTTTCTATCTGACCTCGCTCTTCTTCGTGATCGTCATTCTCGGCACCGTCGCACGGCTCTGCGGCTTCTCGATCTTCCGGTTGATCGCCTATCTGAAGGCCGAGCTGCTGCTCGTGCTCGGCACGTCCTCGTCCGAAGCCGCGTTGCCCAGCCTGATCGACAAGCTCGAAAAGGCGGGCTGCGCCAAGCCCGTCGTCGGGCTGGTCGTGCCGACCGGTTACAGCTTCAACCTCGACGGCACCAACATCTACATGACGCTCGCGGCGCTGTTCATCGCGCAGGCGGTGGGCGTCGATCTCAGCCTCGGCGACCAGATCGCGCTGCTGCTCGTCGCGATGGTGAGCTCGAAGGGTGCGGCGGGCGTCACCGGCGCGGGCTTCATCACGCTCGCCGCGACGCTGTCGATCGTTCCGTCGGTTCCCGTCGCGGGGCTCGCGCTGATCCTCGGCATCGACCGCTTCATGAGCGAATGCCGTGCGCTGACCAATTTCATCGGCAATGCGCTCGCGGCAATCGTCGTCGCGGGGTGGGAGAATGCGCTCGACCGCGACCAGTTGCGCCGCGTGCTCGCCGGCGGGCCGACAGCGCTCGCCGCGCCGCCGACCGAAACCGACGCCGACTGACGCCGCACAGGTGGCGCCAACGGGCGGCAAATATTCAAACGACAAAAAATTGGGGAGAATGACAATGAGGCGCACAGTTGGAACAATGCTTCTTGCGAGCACGGCAATCGGCCTTCTCGCAAGCTCGCCGGCGCAGGCGCAGTCAGAAGGCGCGGCGGGGGCCGCCAGCGAAGCCGCCGATGCGCCGCAGACCGAAGAAGAGGCGGCGGCATCCGAAATCGTTGTCGTCGGCACCCGTATCGAGGGCGCGCGCATCACCGAGGCGCTGCCAGTGGTGGTCGTCAATCAGGACAAGCTCGACGCGATCGGCGCGGTGAGCGGCGACGAACTGATCCGCAACATTCCCCAGATGGGCGATGTCAGCTTCAACCCCGGCAACAACGCGCAGACCAGCAATGCGGCGCGCGGCGACGTCGGGTCGGTCAACCTCCGCTCGCTCGGCGTCGGCAACACGCTGGTGCTGCTCAACGGTCGGCGTATCGTGACCCACCCTGCCAGCCAGGGGCTGTCGGATACCGGGACGGTGCCGGTGCTGAGCTATAATTCGAACGCGATCCCGACGACCGGTCTCGATCGGCTCGAGGTGCTGCTTGACGGGGCCGCGGCGCTCTATGGCTCGGACGCGGTTGCAGGCGTCGTCAACACGGTGCTCAAGAACGACTATGACGGGCTGCGGATGCAGGCTCAATATGGCGGCGCCGAGGGGACGCACCTGCGCGAGTTCCAGGGCAGCATCCTCGCCGGCAAGAGCTTCGATCGCGGCAACATCACGCTGTCGTTCGAATATACAGACCGCGCGGCGCTGCGTGCCGAGGATCAGGATTTCACCGCATCGGCCAATCTGCGGCCGCTGTTCGCCGATTATCCCGACTTTGCCAGCTCGACGACCCCCGACGCGCGCGCGACGCGCGGCGCCTGGCCGGCGCTTCAGGTCCCCGTCGCCGGTGGCCGGCCGCGCCGCGGCTCGACCAACCTGACCACGGCGGCGGGGGCCTTCACCGTCCGCCCGACGCGGCTCGGCGGATGCACGCAGGCGCTCACCGCCGACCTCTGCCTGGTCAATACTGCGCTCGCGACCAACAATGCGTTTCGCGACCTGCGCTATGACACCGCGGTCGGCACCACGGTGATGCCCAGCGTGAAGCGCTACAACGCCTTTGCCAACGGCCATTACGACCTAACCGACGACCTCACCCTGTTCGGCGAGTTCGGCTATTACCGGTCGGACACGGTGCGCATCCAGCCGCCGGTGATCAACCTCAACCAGATCTGGATTCCGGCGAGCAACTATTACAATCCCTTCGGCGCGACGACGATCAACGGCCAGCCCAATCCCAATCGCATTGCGGGATTGACCAATGTGCCCGCCGCGGGCCTGCCGGTGCTGCTCACCACCTATCGTTTCGTCGATACCGGCCCGCAGACCGTGAAGGTGAGTGGTGAGCAGTTGCGCGGCCTGATCGGCGTCCGCGGCGAGACCGCCGGGTTCAAATGGGACAGCGCCTTCGTCTATTCGGAGGCCTCGGCGGTCGACAGCAGCGTCGCCGTGCGCAGCTCGGCGCTCCAGCAGAGCCTCGCGCTCGCGACCCCCGACGCCTATAACCCGTTCAACGGCGGCTGCATCGACACGCTGAGCTATGGCGACTGCACGCCGAGTTCGCAGGCGGCGCTCGACGCGATCACCTTCCAGCTCAAGCGCCGGTCGAAGACGACGCTGACGATGGGCGACTTCCGCGCCTCGCGCCCCGACCTCTTCACGCTGCCGGGCGGCGAGGTCGGCGTGGCCTTCGGCGCCGAGGTGCGGCGCGAGACGCAGCGCGACGACCGCGACTCCGCGGTCGACGGATCGAGCCCCTTCATCGACGCGGTCAGCGGCGCGGTGACGATCAGCGACGCCGCGGCGGTCAGCGACAATCCCGACACCTATGGCAAGCGCACCGTCGCGGCGGCCTATGCCGAGCTTGCGGTGCCGCTCGTATCGGAAGACATGAACATTCCGCTGGTCCGCCGCTTCGACCTCCAGCTCGCGGGCCGCTACGAACATTACAGCGATTTCGGCGGTGTCGCGCGGCCGAAAATCGCGGCGGCGTGGGACGTCGTCGACGGGTTCCGCCTGCGCGGCTCCTTCTCGCAGGGCTTCCGCGCGCCGAACCTCGAACAGGTCAATGCGGTCGAATATGCCCGCCTCGCGACCAGCCAGGATTTCCTGCGCTGCGAGGTGGACCTGCGCGCCGGACGGATCACCGATTTCACCGCCTGCGGCAACAATGTCGGCTATTCGCGCCGCGTGTCGGGCAATCCCGACCTCAAGCCCGAAAAGAGCACCAACTATAATCTCGGCGCGGTGTTCGAGCCCACCTTCGTTCCGGCCGATTTCGGGCGGATGACCTTCACCGTCGATTATTGGTCGATCAAGCAGAAGGGGATCGTCGGCATCCTCGGCAACGACACCGCGGTGGCGCTCGACTATCTGCTGCGCCTGCAGGGATCGTCGAATCCGAATGTCATTCGCGCTGCGCCCGATGCCGACGACGTCGCCGAGTTCGCGGGGACGGGCATCGCTCCGGTGGGCGCGATCACGACGGTGCGCGACCAGTTCATCAACCTGCAGCCGCAAACCGTCCGCGGGCTCGATTTCGGATTCTATTGGCAATCGCCGAAGACCGATGTCGGCAAGTTCGATTTCTCGGTCAACGCGACGCGGCTGCTCAAATTCTCGCGCGCGCCCGGCGACGCCGTCGACATGCTCGTCGCGGCGCGCGCCGCGGGCGACATCAACGCCGGGACCCCGCTGCCCGAGACCGAGGATCTGATCGAGGCCAACGGCCGCCCGAAATGGCGCGGCACGGCGTCGCTGACCTGGTCGCTGGGCGAGTTCCAGATCGGCGCCTTCGCACGCTACACCGGCGCGGTCGACGAAACGGCCTTCGTCGATGCCAACGGCAATCCGTGGCGCATCAAGTCGCAGCTGACCGGCAATCTCTATGCGCAGGTGCGGATCAAGGATGCGGGCGGTATCGGCGGCAACATGCGCTGGCGGGTGGGGGTGCGCAACATCACCGACGAAAAGCCGCCGCTGTCGTCCGAAGGCTATCTGGGCTCGCTCTACAATCCCTATGGCCGCTACTGGTACACCTCGGTCACCACGGAGTTCTGATATGCAATACGGGCACGGCATCTGGTTGTTGATCGGCGCTGCCGCGCTCGCCGTCGCGCCGGCGGTTTCGGCCAAGGAGAGCGCGCCCGCGCCGACCGCCGCCGGCGCGACCCCCTCGACGCCGGCAAAGGCGGCGCCGAAGACGATCCTGTTCATCGGCAACAGCTTTACGCAGGGCGCGCATTCGGCCGCGCGCAACTGGCGCGCGGGGTCGGTCACCGACCTCAATAACGCCGGCTATGGCGGCGTGCCGGCGCTGTTCAAGCTGTTCACGCAGCAGGCGGGGCTCGCCTATGACGTCAGCCTCGAGACGCAGGGCGGCAAGTCGCTCGGCTTCCACTACGACGAGCGGCGCCAGCTGTTCGACCGGCCGTGGGATATCGTGGTGCTGCAGGAATTCAGCACGCTCGACCGCGACAAGCCGGGCGACCCCGGGCAATATATGCGCAACGTCGACCGGCTGGCCGCGCTGTTCAAGGCGCGCAATCCCGCGGTTGACATCCGCCTCGCGGCGACCTGGACGCGTGCCGACCAGACCTACAAGAGCGGGGGACATTGGTACGGCAAACCGGTGACGGCGATGGCCGACGATCTGCGCGCCGCCGCCGACCGCGCACGCGCCGCCAATCCGTCCGTGGCGGGGATCGTGCCGGTTGGCCAGGCCTGGAACCGCGCGATGACGACGGGGGTCGCCGACCCCGATCCCTATGACGGGATCGGCTATGGGCAGCTCGATCTGTGGGCTTATGACCATTATCATGCCAGCGTCGCGGGCTATTATCTGTCGGCACTCGTCACCTTCGGCGCGATCACCGGCATCGATCCGACGACGCTCGGCGCGAAGGAGAAGGGGGCCGACGAACTGGGACTTTCCGACGCGCAGGCGGCCGCGCTGCAGGCCGTGGCCCGCGACGTGCTGCTGGCCGACAGGGGCTAGCGGTCAGGGGACGATAAAGCTGACCGTCTGTCCCGCGACGACCCGGTGCTCGGGCGTCGCGAGTTCGATCCTGATCTTGTGCGGCCCGGACGGCAGGCCGACGACGACGACGCTCTCATTGTCGCCGGCATCGGCCCAGCGCCACGGCAGGTCGTCGACGCCGACATGCAGATGCCCGGCGCGCGGCGAAACGTCGGCGGCGCCCGCGCCGAAGATCGGCAGGATACGGAAATGGCGCGTGCGATAGGGGATGATGACCGCCCCGCGCGCCAGCGGTTCGGCGAGCGGCGGGTCGACGAACAATTCGGGCAGCGGCTCGTCGGCGACCGGCAGGAAGGGCGTGGCCTTCGGGTCGGCAGGGGTGAACTGTGCCGACGCTGCGGGCGCGAGGGCAAGCGCCGCCGCCAGGACAAGTGCGCGGATCATGGCGCGATCTCCGGGGCGGGAACGAGCAGCGGTTTGCCCTTTTCGACGATATAGGTCGCAAGCTCCGCGCCGTTGGCGTCGGTGCGGTTGCGCGCCATATGCGCCACCCCGGCGGGGACGAAGAGCACGTCGCCCGCCTTCACCGTGACCGGCGGCTGGCCTTCGAGCTGATATTCGAGCGTGCCTTCGACGATATAGATGACCTCCTCGCCGGGATGGCGGTGCCACGGCGCGACCGCGCCCGGCGCGATGTCGATGCGCGCCTGCACCGTTTCGCGGCCCGGGATCGACAGGTCATGGCGTTGCAGGTCGGTGCGGGTCACGCCTGCCGGTGCCGGGTTGGCCGTCGCCGACGCGGAGGCGAGCAGCGTCGCGAGCAGGGTCGGGAGCATAAGCGTCGTCATCATTCACTCCTTCTCGGCAAAGGTCGCACGGATTTCGGCGACCGTTCTGTCGGGGGCCTGCAGATGCGGATAGTGACCGACGCCGGGCAGCAGCGTGAAGCGGGCGTTGATGCGGCCGGCAAGCTCGGCGCCCATGTCCTTGGCAATATAGACGTCGCGCGCGCCCCACACAATTCGCACCGGGGTTTTCAGCCGCGCGACATGGGTCTCCAGATAGTCCTGGTCGCGCGTGAACTGCGCATAATAGGCGGCGAAGGCGTCGGCGCTGGTGATCGCGCCATGCGTCCAGCCGGCGGCCATATCGGCCCTGAACGCGGGGGCGATTTCGAACTGTTCTTCCGGCGTCAGGCCGCGGCGCATGGCGTTTTCGAGGATTTCGTCGCGGCCGGCGTTGAGCTGGGCGCGGACGGCGGCATTGGTCGCAGGCGATTTCAGCGCCTGCAGCCGTTCCTGCATATGATGCGGGCGGTCGAAGGGCGCGAAGTCGCCGACGACGATGGTCCGCGCGATTTCGGGATCGTCGATCGCGGCGAGCAGTGCGGGGAGCGCGCCGATGTCGGTCGCGTAGATGGTGAGCCGCGAGCGGTCGATGCCGGTGCTGGCGATATAGGCCTTCAGCACATCGGCATAGCCGCGCGGCGAATAAGCGAAAGCGTCGATCGCGGGCCGCGAAGATTGGCCGAACCCCGGCCAGTCGAAGGCGCGGACCTCATAGTCCCCGGCGAGCGCGGCGGACACGTCCCGCCAGGCGTAGAGGGTTTCGGGAAAGCCGTGGAGCAGCAGGACGACGCCTTTCGGTTCGTCGGGGCGGGCAACCATGTGCCGGAGCGTGATGCCGCGGTCGAGCGCGACATAGCCGATTTCGGCGGGGCTGGCGGCAGCGGGGGACGCGGCGGCACCCGCGGCGAGCGCGGCGGCGGCGAGACTGGGGAGCAATCGGGTCATGCGAAATTCCTTTCGGCACCGGAATAGGTCGTGGAGATCGCGCACGGCAGTCGGAGGATGCGAGAACAAGCCTCTCGGCCGCCGGGAGCCGCGCGCGATGGGGCCGTCAGACGATGGCGATGTCGACGGCGATATTGCCGCGCGTCGCCTTCGAATAAGGGCAGATCTGGTGCGCGCGCGCCGCGAGTGCTTCGGCGGTTGCGCGGTCGATGCCCGGCAGGCTGACGTTGAGGCGGGCGGTCAGAAGATAGCCCTCCGCCTCGTCGAGCACGAGATCGACTTCGGCGTCGATCGATGCGTCATCGGGCAGGCGCTGGTCGATCTCGATCGCGGCCTTGCCGATCGCGCCGAGGAAGCAGGCCGACCAGCCGGCGCCGAACA
>PNJO01000051.1 GCA_013821905.1 Sphingopyxis sp.
CGAAAGAGCTGGAAGCCGGCCTGACCGGCGACAAGGGGGAGGGGATGATGAAACGAGCCGCGATTGCGATCGCCATCAGCGCTGCACTGACGATGCCGGTATTGGCCGACCCGCCCGGTTTCCGCGATGCAGCGTTCAGCCGACCCGACGGCGTCGTCGGCATCGGGCTCACCGTTCCGTTCGGCGCGGCACGGCAGAAAGAGCCGCCCCGCGTCGAACTACGCATCGCGCGTGACCGGGTGAATTTCGACGGCAGCCGCCAGTCGGCGACCGACGCCGACCGGATGGAGACGCGGATCGGCCTGTCGCTCGAACGCGACAACCGGTTGCTGGTCAATGGCCGCGTTGTCGACACGAAACAGCGCAACAATGTTTCGACCGCCGGCTGGATCGCGATCGGCGTCGGGGTCGTGCTGGTCGGCGGCGTCCTGCTGGTCGCAGATGCGGCGCGCGACGCCTCGGAGTGACCGGCGCTTATTTGTAGATGCAGCTATCCAGCCCGTCGCGCTGGACCACCCCGATCCGCGCGCGGATCGAATTGCCGTAGCGCCGCGTGAAGCCCGACGGGCTGACCGCCTCGCGCTTCTTGGGCAGCGGCAGGATCGCCGCGATGCGCGCCGCTTCGGCCGGCGTCAGCTTGCCGGCACCATGCTTGAAATAACGCTGCGCCCCCGCCTCGACGCCATAGGTTCCGATTCCGGTCTCGGCGACGTTCAGATAGACCTCCATGATCCGGCGCTTGCCCCAGATCTTCTCGATCAGGAAGGTGAACCAGACCTCGGGCACCTTGCGGAGATAGCGCGTCCAGCCGCTGCCCTGCCACAGGAAGACATTCTTCGCAGTCTGCTGGCTGATCGTCGATCCGCCGCGCATCCTTTTGCCCTTGGCGTTGCGCTCGATCGCCTGTTCGATCGCGTCGCGGTCGAATCCGTCGTGGCTGCAGAATTTGCCGTCCTCGGCGGCGATCGCCGCGCGCACCATGTTGCGGTCGATGCGCGACAGCCCCTCCCAGTCCTTGGTGATGCCGTTGCCGTCGGCCAGCATGGTGAAGGTCACCGGCGGCGGCAGGACGGCATAGACCAGCACCCACAGGGCCGAGATGACGACGAACCAGAGCAGCCATTTGAAGGGCCGCAGATACCAGGGGAGCTTGCGCTTCGTTGCGCGCGATCGGGTTGCCATGCGGGCAAATTAGCCGCTTGCCCGAAGGTGGCAAGGGGCTCGATCAACGCATTCAGAATAGTGGCAGTTCGACGGCCGCCTTGGCGCCATTGTCGAGCCTCGCGGTCCCGGTGAGCCGGAGATCGGCGCCGGGCGCAAGATCGACCGTCATCAGCTGGCGCGGGCTGTCCGGCATGTCGATATAAAGCTGCAGGACCGTGCCCTGCCGGCTGACCGTTCCGCTCGATTCGAAGCCGTCGCCCAGCAGGCGAAGTCCGCCGCTGTCGATGTCGGCCTCGCGAACCCGGAAGTTGTAGGAGAGCAGCCGCCGCGACAGGGCATCGGTGGCGTCGCGGCTGATCGGAGCGAGCACCAGTCCGTCGCGCTCGCGTTCCTGAAAGCGGATCAGCGTCGCGGTCTGCTGGAGTGCCGCGTTGCCGCTGCCCATCATCGCCTCGATCATTCCGCGTTGCACCGCACGATCCTGCGTGTTTGCATATTGGTCGCGCGCCTCTGCGACGCGTTCATTGTCGCTGCCCGATGCGATCGCGTCCTGAAAGGCCATCAACGCCTTGCGATCGTCGGAAAGCGGCAGGATCGTCGTCTGGAAAGGAGCGAGAACCGGGGCAAAGCTGACCAGCGCGCCGCGTTCCTGGAGGTTGCTGCCTTGCGGCGTCGCGAATGTCTGGGTCAGCCAGATGACCGCCATCAGCGCCGTGGCAAATCCACTGTGGAGCATCGCCGTCCGCGCGTGCGCAAAGCGTCGCAAGAGGAAGAGCAGTCCGGTCAGCGCCGCCGCACCGATCATCAGCCACAGCGAATAATTGCCGATGGGGGCCGCGATATCGCCCGCGAGTCCGAGCAACAGGGCGAGGCCTTCCCATAGTCCGAGCCTGAAGCCGCCCTTGGTCTCTTTCGATGGTGCGGCCGTCGCCGTTGCGGCCGCTGCCGTGCCCGGAATCCCCGTATCGCTCATGCCAATCCCCCCAATGGATGCGAACGATCGCATCTTGGCGGGAGCAGCAGGTCAGGTCAATGGATCAGGCACCCACCAGCCGCCGGTCGCCGGCGAGCTTGAGCATTGCTTTCTGCAGCTTTTCGAATGCGCGCACCTCGATCTGGCGCACGCGCTCGCGGCTGACGTCATAGAGCTGGCTCAGATCCTCCAGCGTCTTGGGATCGTCGGTCAGGCGGCGTTCGGTCAGGATGTGGCGTTCGCGCTCGTTGAGCGTTTCGAGCGCTTCGTTGAGCAGCGAATGCCGCACGTCGCGTTCCTGCGCTTCCGCGACGCGCTCGTCCTGCAGCGGGCCTTCGTCGCCGAGCAGGTCCTGCCACTGGCTGTCGCCATCCTCGCCCATCGGCACGTTGAGCGACGTGTCGCCGCCCATCGCCATGCGGCGGTTCATGCTGACGACCTCGTCCTCGGTGACGCCGAGATCGGTCGCGATCTTCGCGACATGTTCGGGCGACAGATCGCCGTCCTCGAATGCTTCGAGGTTGTTCTTCATCCGGCGCAGGTTGAAGAACAGCTTCTTCTGCGCCGCGGTGGTGCCCATCTTCACGAGGCTCCACGAACGGAGGATGAATTCCTGGATCGAGGCGCGAATCCACCACATCGCATAGGTGGCGAGGCGGAAGCCGCGTTCGGGGTCGAACTTCTTCACGCCCTGCATGAGGCCGATATTGCCCTCGCTGATCAGTTCGCTGACCGGCAGGCCATAGCCGCGATAACCCATCGCGATCTTCGCGACGAGGCGGAGGTGCGAGGTCACGAGCTGCGCTGCGGCCTCATTGTCGCCATGCTCCTGGAAACGCTTGGCGAGCATATACTCCTGCTCGGGCGTCAGAAGGGGGAATTTGCGGATTTCGGCCAGATAGCGGTTCAGGCTCGCCTCGCCGCCGAGCGCGGGCACCACGGCCGGAACATTGCTTTTATTAGCCATTGTAGTCGTCTTCCCTAAACATCGGAGGAGAAATGTGCCGCGGTTGGCTCCGGCGGTCAAAATAGATTTTCATTCGAAACCTAAACGCGCAATTCATCGATCAGTTCCCGCATGTCCGCTGGGAGTTCGCTGTCGAGCGCGATCCTGTTACCGGTCACCGGATGAATAAAGCCCAAATGGGCCGCGTGCAACGCCTGGCGTACGAAATTCCGGGCCCGCAGTATATCAGACAAAGGTTTACGTTGACGCCCGTAAACGGGGTCGCCGACCAGCGGATGGCCGATATGCGCCATATGGACGCGCACCTGGTGCGTGCGCCCGGTTTCCAGCCGGCATTCGACCAAAGTCGCGCCCTGAAGCGGCTCGATCGTCCGGTAATGGGTGATCGCGTGCTTGCCGCGCCCTTCGGCAACCACCGCCATCTTCTTGCGGTTGGTGCTCGACCGCCCGAGCGCGGCGTCGACAGTGCCGTTCGCGGGCATCGGGCGCCCGGTCGCAAGCGCCAGATAGCGGCGGTCGATGCTGTGCGCGGCGAATTGCTTCGCGAGGCCTTCGTGCGCCTTGTCGTGCTTCGCGGCGACTATCAGCCCGCTCGTGTCCTTGTCGATCCGGTGGACGATGCCGGGACGCGCGACGCCGCCGATGCCCGAAAGCTGACCCGCGCAATGGTGGAGCAGCGCATTGACCATCGTGCCGTCGAGATTGCCCGCGGCGGGGTGGACGACCATGCCCGCGGGCTTGTCGACGACGATCAGATGCTCGTCCTCGAACGCGATGACCAGATCCAGGTCCTGCGCGACATTGTGCGCGGGCGCAGCGGCGGGCAGGCGGACCGCGATCGTCGCGGGCGCGGCGGTTTTCGCCGACGGGTCCCACAGGATCGCGCCGCTCGCATCGGCGACGCGGCCGCCCTTGATCAGCGTCTTCAGCCGTTCGCGCGAAAGCGAGGGGAGGGCCTCGGCCAGTGCCCGGTCGAGCCGCAGCCCGGCCGCGCCGTCCGAAAGCGTTACAGTCAATATCTCGTCGTCCCCCAACATTGTCCGCGATATGGGTCCGAAATGCCGCTTTTCAAGGGGCTGGGCGACTCCTCCCCCCTCTCCATCCGTCACCCCGGCGAAGGCCGGGATCTTACCGGTGCGTGTGTGTTTCAGCGCGAAATCCCGGCCTTCAGCTAAAGGCTGAAGTTTATCCTGAGCGCCTGCCAAGGCAGTCGAAGGGCCGGGATGACGGCCGGGTCGGGAGGGAGGCGCATCGGGCCGTGCGACCCCGGCGTATTTCGACTTCGCTCGATACGAGGGGATTTCGGCGTATCACGCTTGCCCTTAACCATATCCCTGCCTTAGGGAGCGGTGCGAGCCGGGAGCGCCCGGCCTGCGGGGAGCCCATAAGTCCATGTCCGACGATCGCGTCGATTTCGCCTCCATGCTGGCCTCGCGCCTGTGTCACGATCTGCTGAGCCCCGTCGGGGCCTTCGCCAACGGCCTTGAGCTGCTGGCGGACGAGAAGGATCCCGAGATGCGGGCGCGCTGCATCGAACTGCTCGAACAGAGCGCGCGCACGTCGGCGAACAAGCTCAAATTCTTTCGCCTCGCTTTCGGGTCGGCGGGCGGGTTCGGCGAGCTTGTTCCCGCCGATGAAGCCAAATCGGCGATCCAGGGCATCATCGGCGACCGCGCGATCACCCTGAACTGGATGATCGGGACCGATCCGCTGCCCAAACCCGCGGTAAAGATCATCCTCAACCTGTCGCTGCTCCTCGTCGATGCGCTGGTCCGCGGCGGCCGGCTCGACGTCGGCTGCGAAAACCAGGCGGGCGGCGGGATCGAAATCGCGCTGCATGTCGAGGCCGAGCGCATCTTCCTCGATGCCGAGGTCGAGCGCATCCTGGCCGAGGGCGAGGGCGCCAGCCCGATGACCTCGCGGACGGCGCCCGCGGTGCTCGTGCAGGCGGTGGCACGGCAGAGCGAGGGCACGGTCATGCTGGCGCGCGAAACGCCGACCTCGCTGCTCGTCGGCGCGGTGCTGAAGGGCCGCTAGGCGCATCGGCTTCGTCGTGCCCGCAAAAGCGGGAATGACCGGGGTTGGCAGGCTGCGAGAATCTTTCGCATTTCTCCAAGCACAAACCCTCCATTAACCATTGTCCGTCATGGTGAAGCCTCAGTTTCTGGGGCGCACCGACGGGGCAATGGACGATCTTCTGAACGACTTTCTGGCCGAAACGGCGGAAATCCTCGCCGAAGCGGGCGGGGCGCTCGTCGCGTGGGAAGCGGACCCCGCCGACCGCGAGCGGCTCGACGCGATTTTCCGCCTCGTCCACACGATCAAGGGCAGCTCGGGTTTCCTCGCGCTGCCGCGCGTCACCGCGCTCGCCCATGCCGCCGAGGAAGCGCTCGACCAGGTTCGCCGGGGCAACCGTCCCGCCAACGCCGCGCTCGTCACGGCGGTGCTCGGCATCATCGACCGCCTGTCCGAAATCTGCGCTGCGCTCGGCAGCAATGGCGCCGAACCGGTGGGCGACGACAGCGCGGTCATCGGGGCCTTTGCGATCGGGGATGCCGCCCCCGCGCCCGAACCCGAACCGGCCGCCGAAGTCGCCGGTATCCCGATGCGGCGCGAGGACGATCTGGCCGCCGACATCCAGAACTGGCGTTCGATCCGCGTGCCGCTCCCGCTGCTCGACAGCGTGATGACGGGCGTCACCGACATCGTGCTCGCACGCAACGAATTCGCCCGGATGCTGCGCGAATCGGGCGCCGACCCGTCGGTGATCGCATCCTTCGACCGCCTGTCCGATTCGATCGCGGGGATGCGCCAGTCGGTCAGCCAGATGCGGATGCAGCGCATCGACAAATTGTTCGCGCCGTTACCGCGCATCGTGCGCGATCTTGCGCAGGAACTCGGCAAGAAAATCCGTTTCACCACCAGCGGCGGCGAGGTCGAGCTCGACCGCGAGATGATGGAAAATATCCGCGATCCGTTGATCCACATCGTCCGCAACGCGATCGACCACGGCATCGAGGCGCTCGATGATCGCGTCGCGGCGGGCAAGGATATCACCGCGACGATCGCCGTCTCGGCGCGTCAGTCGGGCAACCAGATCGAAATCGAGATCCGCGACGACGGTCGCGGCCTGGCGCCCGACGCGCTGGCCGCCAAGGCCATCGCGGCGCGCATCCTGACCGCGACCGAAGCGCGCGCGCTGGCGCCGAGGGACAAGCTGGAACTCATCTTCCGCCCCGGCTTTTCGACCGCGTCGAAGGTCACATCGGTGTCGGGGCGCGGCGTCGGCATGGATATCGTCAAATCGAACGTCGAGAAGATCGGCGGCGTTGTCGAACTGCGCAACGACGAGGGCCGCGGCCTTGCGATTCTGCTGCGCGTGCCGATGACGCTGACGATCATTTCGGGGCTCATGGTGCGCGCCGCCGGCCAGTATTTCGCCATCCCGCGCGGCGCTGTCCGCGAAATCCTGCTCGAAAGCAGCGACAGCGTCCGCATCGAGAAGCTCGGCGGCGGCGAGATCGTCACCGTGCGCGGCGAACAGCATCCCTTGCTCCGCCTCGAACAGGTGCTCGGCCGCGCGCGCGATCATCGCGACGATGCCGACGACCGCGCGCTCGTCCTGATCCGGCCGGGGCAGGGACAGAGCTATGCGCTGAGCGTCGCCGCGATCCACGACCATGAGGAGCTGGTGATCAAGCCCGCGGCGCCGATGATCATGGCGACCGGTCTCTATGCGGGCACGACGCTCCCCGACAATGGCCGCCCCGTGCTGCTGCTCGACGTCCAGGGTATTCTTGCCGCCGCGAACATCGACGCGTCGGAGGCGGGTCGCGGCGTCGATCAGGCGGCCGAGGCCGAAGCCGAAGCGACCGCCGCGCGCAACGCCGCACAGCTTCTGCTCTTCCGCGATATCTGCGGCCGCACGCGCGGCGTGCGCCTGTCGGTGATCGAGCGGGTCGAGGAAGTCCCGGCGCTCGCGCTGTTCGAAAGCGCGGGCACGGTGCAGGCGCAGATCGGTGACCATATCTTCCCCGTCCACGCCGCCCGCGTCCCCGAAGGGCATGGCGCGATCAAGCTGCTGCGCCTTTACGACGGCCAGTCGATCCTCTGCTACCCGATCGCCGAGGTGATCGACATCGTGCGTCTGCCCGACCTCGTGCAGCCGGCGGCGGCGCCGGGGCTGATCGCGGGCGTCCTGCTCGTCGGCGGTGAGCCGGTCGAGCTGATCGATCCCTATTGGCTGATGGAACAATATGCCGCGGGTGCGCCTGCGCCGACGCCGCGCCAGCCGCTCTGTCGCCTCGCCGACGACCGTGACGGCTGGGGCGACAATTTCCTCGCGCCGATCCTGCGCGGCGCCGGCTATCGCGTCGCCTCGGAAAAGACCGACGAGACGCCCGACGTGCTGCTCTGCCTGACCGACGAGAATGGCGCCTGCGCGCATGAAAGCGGCGACGTGCCGATGATCCGTCTGCGCGCTTCGGTCGCCGCGGCGGGCCCCGAGGACGAGACCGTCTATCGCTATGACCGCGGCGCGCTGCTCGACGCGCTCCGCCGCCAGGTCGGGGGAGGCCGCCCATGATGGAAAAACTCTATCTCGTCGCGCGCATCGCCGACACGCGCGTCGCGCTGCGCAGCCGCGCGATCAATTCGGTGGTCACCGTCGGCACCCCGGTCGAGGTTCCCGGCGCCCCGCCGCACGTCGCCGGACTCTTCGCGCTGCGCAGCCGCGTCTTTACGCTGATCGACCCGCATGTCGTCGTCGGCCTGCCGCCGGTGCTCGTCGCGCAGGGGCAGCGCGTGATCGTCGTCGACGTCGCCGAACATGGCTATGCGCTGCTCGCCGACGAGATCGAGGACGTCTGTTTCATCGACGCACCCGAAACGCGCGTCACCGGGCAGCTGATGCCCGGCTGGGCGCGTGTCGCCGAAGCGATGATCGAGCATCAGGGCGCCTCGCTGCTCGTCGTCGACCCCGCTCATTTCGTCACGCTGCCGATGCTCAAGGTAGCATGAATCCTGTCGTTCATTAACGGGCTGAATACCCCTTCGCCGTAAACGAGACCAAATCCCGGGGGTCGGAGTTAATTTGATGTCGAAATCCTGTCTGGTCGTCGATGACAGCAAAGTCATTCGCAAGGTCGCGCGTCATATCCTTGAAAGCATGTCGTTCGCGGTCGAGGAGGCCGCCGACGGGCAGGAGGCATTGACCTATTGCCGGGCCCACCGCCCCGACGTGATCCTGCTCGACTGGAACATGCCGGTGATGAGCGGGATGGAGTTTCTCGGCGCGTTCAACGACCTCGACTTCGGCAACGAGGAACGGCCGCGCGTCGTTTTCTGCACGACCGAGAACAGCATCGACCATATCCGCACCGCGATCGAGGCGGGCGCCGACGAATATGTGATGAAGCCGTTCGACCGCGAAACGCTGGAAGGAAAACTGCAGCTCGTCGGCGTCGCCTGAGGCTGCAACCATGACCCGGCCGCAACCCAGGATCGAGGAGCCCGCAAGCGGCGATACGGTACCCGCCGCACGCACCGTCCGCGTCATGCTCGTCGACGACAGCCTGGTGGTGCGCAGCATCCTCGAACGGATCGTCGACCAGCGCCCCGACCTGATGGTCTGCGCCTCGGTCGCCTCGGCGCACGACGCGCTCGCCTATCTTGCCGCCGAACCCGTCGATGTCGTCGTGCTCGATATCGAGATGCCCGGCATGAACGGCATCGACGCGCTGCCGCACATCCTCGAACGCGCCGCCAATGCGCGCGTGCTCATCCTGTCGTCGAACTGCGTCGAGGGTGGTCCCGCGGCGATCGAGGCGCTCGCGCTCGGCGCGAGCGATACGCTCGCCAAGCCCGGCCGCGGCAGCTTTTCGGGGCGTTTCGCCGAAATCCTGACCGACCGCATCCTGTCGCTCGGCCAGCAGCGCGAAATGCCGGCGGTGGCGCGCGTCGCCTATCGTCCGCCGGTGCCCCCCACGCCCGTCGCGGTCGATACCGACCAGCCGATCGAGTGCATCGCGGTCGCCGCATCGACCGGCGGCATCCCCGCCTTCACCAATTTCCTGACCAATCTCGACCCCCGCGTCACCGCGCCGATCCTGCTGACCCAGCATCTGCCCGACGCCTTCATGGAATTCTACGCGAAGCAGATCGCGACGATGACCGCGCGCAAGGTCGTCGTCGCTGCTGCGGGCATGGCGGTCGAGGCGAATCGCATCTATCTCGCGCCCGGCGATGCGCATCTGATGGTGGTCGCCAACGGCCGCCGCCGCGAAATCGCGCTTGACCGCCGGCCGGTCGACAATGGCTGCTGTCCGTCGGCGGACCCGATGCTGTCGTCGGTGGCCGAAGCCTATGGCAGCGGCGGGGTCGCCGTGATCCTGAGCGGCATGGGCCGCGACGGCGCGAACGGCGCGGCGCGGCTGAAACAGGCAGGCGGCACCATCTTCGCGCAGGCGCCCGAAAGCTGCGTGATCTGGGGCATGCCCGGTGCGGTCGCCAAGGCGGGCATCGCCGCCGCGACGCTCAACCCCGACGCGATCGCGCTGATGCTCGGCAGCTTCCTGCCCGGACGGTCGCGGCCATGATGGGCGGGACCGCGAGCGAGTCGGCCTATCGCGTGTTGATGGGCGTGCTCGAATCGCGGACCGGGCAGACGCTGTCGCCGAACCGCATCTGGCGCATCGAAATGTCGCTGAAGCCCGTGATGCAGCGTCACGGCATCGCCGATCTCGACGCGCTGGTCGCGGCGCTCGTCACCTCGAACAGCCGCCAACTGCTCGATGACACGGTCGATGCAATGCTCAATAACGAGACCTATTTCTATCGTGAATATAGTGTTTTCGACGACATTGCTGCCAATGCGCTCGAACATATCCGCACGATCAATGCGCGCCAGCGGCGTCTCACCATCTGGCATTGCGGCGTCTCGACGGGGCAGGAAGCCTATTCGATGGCGATGCTGCTCGCCGAACAGGGCGACAAATGGGCGGGCTGGCAGGTCCATATCGTCGGCACCGACGTCAGCTACCACGCTATTTCGCGCGCGCGCGTCGGCCTCTACAGTCAGTTCGAGATCCAGCGCGGGCTGCCCGTGCAGCGCATGGTGCGCTGGTTCGACCAGACCGAGGCGGGCTGGCTCGCCAAGGCGGACCTGCGCCGCCGGATCGACTTTTCGGTGCAGAATATGCTCACCGACCGGCCGCCGCTGATCGACCCCGCCGACCTGATCTTCTGCCGCAACCTGCTCCTCTATTTCTCGGCGCCGATGCGGCAGAAGGCTTTCGCGCGGCTGCGCGCGATGGCGGCGCCGCATAGCTTCCTCGTACTCGGGGCGGGGGAAACGGTGCTCGGCCAGACCGACCAGTTCGTCGCCAGCCCGCGCCTGCGCGGCCTTTACGAGCCCGCCGACCAGCAGGTGCGCCGCGCGGCGGCGGCCTAGCTGTCCCCGCGGGACAGGCTCTGCCTTGCTTTTTGCGCCCCGCTGGCGCAATCGACGGACAGGCAAGCACAGGACGGACCCCCGAAGCGCATGAGCGATTTTATCGAACGCTGGTCGCCGAATTTCGACGAACGCGCGCTGCCGGTCTCGATGATCGTCCTTCACTATACCGGCATGAAGAGCGGTGCCGAAGCCATTGATTGGCTTGCCAATCCTGAATCCAAAGTGTCCGCGCACTATGTCGTTGCCGAGGACGGGCAGATCACCGTCATGGTGCCCGAGGACAAGCGCGCGTGGCACGCGGGCAGGTCGCACTGGCGCGGAGTGAGCGACATCAATTCGGCGAGCGTCGGGATCGAGATCGTCAATCCGGGGCATGAATGGGGCTATGTGCCGTTCCCCGACCCGCAGATCGCCTCGGTCGTCCGGCTCGTCCACCAGATCAAGGACCGCCACGCGATCACGCGCGGCAATGTCGTCGGCCATTCGGACATCGCGCCGACGCGCAAGCAGGACCCCGGCGAACTTTTCCCGTGGGAGGAACTGGCACGCCGCCGCCTCGCGCTGCCGCGCCCGACCAAGAAGCTGACCGATCCGCTGTGGACCGATGCCGGCTTCCTGCTCGCGCTCGAACGCTTCGGCTATGACGTGACCGACGGTTTCGCGGCGACCGTCGCCTTTCAGCGCCGCTTCCGTCCCGAACTGATCGACGGCACGATCTGCGGCGAATGCCGCGCGATCCTGCTCGCGCTGCTGCTGCCGCAGCCCGAGGGTAGTTGAGCGGGGATCACGGCAGGACAGCTAATGGCCGCTTCCAAACCCCTCCTCTGAAGAGGAGAGGTTCGCGCATGTCGGCCAACCACCCCAATCAGCCGTTGCAGTCGGCAGGGGGATTGTCCGCGCGGACTAGCGTCCGTCGAACGCGGTGCGCGCCTTTTCGACACGGTCGAGGTTGGCCTCCGCCCATTGCCACACGCCGCAAAAAGCCTCGCCCAGGCTGCGGCCCAATTCGGTCAGCCGATATTCGACCTTCGGCGGGATCACCGGGTGGACGGTGCGGTGGACGAGCCCGTCGCGCTCCATCTGGCGAAGGGTCTGCGTCAGCATCTTCTGGCTGATGCCGGAAACCAGCCGCGCAAGTTCGGTGAACCGCAGGATGCCGTGATCCTCCAGCGCCTCCAGCACGAGCAAGGTCCATTTGTCGGCGACTCGGCCGATGAGTTCGTTGACCAGCGCCTCGACCCGCGGATCGAGCGATTCCGGCGGCGTGTGCGCTTTTTTTTCGGGTGACGGCATCGCAGAAAATCCAATTCTCTCTTTATGGTAACTATAGCACTTTTAGGTGCCTTCTTTCCTTTGGAGAGTATAGGGATATTCAGGGCTCCTCAACATCCCCCAAGGAGAAATTCCATGAAGACCAGCGGCAACACCATCCTCGTCAGCGGCGGCGGCTCGGGCATCGGGCTCGCGCTCGCGCAGCGCTGGCACGATGCGGGCAATGTCGTCATCGTCACCGGACGCAACGCAGCGAAACTCGAAGACGCAGTCGCGGGGCGCGCAAACATGCACGCGGCGCAGCTCGACGTCACGGATCCCGGTGCGATCAAAGCGTTCGCGACCGATATCGTCAGCAAGTTTCCGGCGCTCAACGTGCTTGTGAACAATGCGGGCATCATGACCTATGAAGACGCGACCGCGGCGCGCGACCTTTCGTCCGCCGGGGATACGGTCGTCACCAACCTGCTCGGCCCGATCCGCCTGACCGACGCGCTGGTCGAGCAGCTGGCCGCGCAGCCGGACAGCGCGATCGTCAACGTGACCTCGGGTCTCGCCTTCGTGCCCTTTCCCAAGGCGCCGACCTATTCGGCGACCAAGGCGGCCGTGCACAGCTATACGCAGGCGCTGCGCGTCCAGCTCGAAGGCAAGGTCGAGGTGATCGAGCTCGCGCCGCCCGCGGTGCGCACCGACCTGACCCCCGGCCAGTCGACGCGCGAAGGCTATATGCCGCTCGACGATTTCGCCGACGAGGTGATGGCGCTGTTCGCCGCCGAGCCGACGCCCGAGGAGATATTGGTCAACAACGTCCTGCCGCTCCGGAACGCGGAAAAGGACGGAACAGTTGCCGAAAAGCTGGCGTATCTGAAAAGCCTCTAGAGCGCCCCACATCAAACAACAAGGCTTCCGGCGCCGCTGGTTCCGGAAGCCTGGTTGTCCTATATCGGTCGCATGAACGAAGATCGACGGGCCGCCGACCTCAGGCGTGGGAAGGCTTCCATGCGGTGGTTAATGGCAATATCCATGCCGGTCTTCATACTGCTGGTCGGGACGATCTGGCTGATCGGCGGGACAAAACGGACCGCGGATCTCCAAGCTCCCATCGTTTTGCAATTCGGCAGTGCGCGTTCAGAAAAGGACATTGTAACCTGCTTGGCGGCAGATGATCTGGAGTCTCTGCCTCTCCGCAAACCCAAGCGAGCAGGATTTGGCCGAATTGTTGATCCATTCTACAATGGCCTATCCCTCTACAATCCGGTGTGGTCGATCTATATTCGTGTCTCTTCGGGTCCACCCACGCAGGTGACTGTTCGCAGAACAAGGGGCGCACTTGCTGAGCGCCATAGGCGCGCCATCCTCCACTGCCGCTAGCCGCAATTGCGCTTTTCCGCCTTCGCCACTATATGGCCGCGCATCATGCAGATTCCCGGCCATATCGACCCCGTCACCACGGGCACTGTTCCCTTGCGCGGTGGCAACCGCATCGACCTCGTCGGGCTGACCCGCGATGCGATCCGCGCCGAGCTGGTCGAGGCCGGGCTGGACGCGAAAGCCGCGAAGCTGCGCGCCAAGCAGATCTGGCACTGGATCTATCACCGCGGCGTCACCGATTTCGAGGCGATGACCGACATCGCGAAGGCGATGCGCCCGTGGCTGACCGACCGCTATATCATCGGCCGCCCGACGGTGCGGCAGGCGCAGGTGTCGAACGACGGCACGCGCAAATGGCTGCTCGCCGCGGCGGACGGCCAGGAATATGAGATGGTGTTCATCCCCGACGCCGACCGCGGCACGCTTTGCGTGTCGAGCCAGGTGGGGTGCACGCTGAACTGCCGTTTCTGCCATACCGGCACGATGCGCCTCGTGCGCAACCTCGGCGCGGGCGAGATCGTCGGGCAGGTGCTGCTGGCGCGCGACGCGCTCGGCGAATGGCCGAAGGGGACGATGGCGTCGAGCGCCGACCTCGACGACGAGGACGATGACGCCGGCCATTACACCGCCGACGGCCGGATGCTCACCAACATCGTGATGATGGGCATGGGCGAGCCGCTCTATAATTTCGATGAGGTCAAGGGCGCGCTCAAGATCGTGATGGACGGCGACGGTCTCGCGCTGTCGAAGCGCCGCATCACCCTGTCGACGAGCGGCGTCGTGCCGATGATGGCGCGCGCGGGCGACGAGATCGGCGTGAACCTGGCGGTCTCGCTGCACGCGGTCAGCAAGGAAATCCGCGACGAGATCGTGCCGCTCAACCGCAAATATGGCATCGAGGAACTGCTGCAGGCGTGCGCCGCCTATCCCGGCGCGAACAATGCGCGGCGCATCACCTTCGAATATGTGATGCTGAAGGACAAGAATGACAGCGACGCCGATGCGCGCGAGCTGGTGCGGCTGATCAAGCAGTACCGGCTGCCCGCGAAGGTCAATCTGATCCCCTTCAACCCGTGGCCCGGTGCGCCCTATGAATGCTCGTCGCCCGAGCGGGTGCGCGCGTTCAGCAACATCATCTTCGAAGCCGGCATCTCGGCCCCGATCCGCACCCCGCGCGGGCGCGACATCATGGCCGCCTGCGGCCAGCTCAAGAGTGCCGCGACCAAGCCGAGCCGCGCCGAACTCGACCGTATCGCCGAGGAAAAACAGGCCGCGCTCGGCTGACCGGCGCTTCGGCACCGAATCTTCCCGTCGAAAAAACACCGGGAATCCGCGGTTCCGCGGATGCGATCCTGCATAGCTATTCTATACCGTGTGGTAAAAATAACACAGGTAAGAAAATTGTCATATTCTGAACGATCCGTTCATTGAAGCGACAGGCGCGAACCCCATTTTGGAGACGGGCCGCGACCCAAAGGGCGTGGTCCTGATTTGAATGAAGGAACGAAAAATGAAAAAATTCGCAGTTGCAGCCGCTCTCCTCTCCGCGGTCGTTGCCACCCCCGCCCTTGCGGCCCCCGCCGGCGAAGGCCGCGTGGAAGTTCGCGGCGGTCTGATCACCGGCAATGGCCAGGACGAAGGCACGCTCGGCGTCGCCGCCGGTTATGACTTCGACCTCGGCAGCACGACCTTCGTCGGTGCCGAAATCGCGGGCGACAAGGTGCTCGTCGACGGCGCGAACGTCCAGTTCTCGGCCGGCGGCCGCGCCGGTGCCAAGATCGGCACCAACGGCAAGCTCTATGCCACCGGCGGCTACACCTTCGGTGACATCGACGATCCCTATGTCGGTGCCGGCTACCAGCACAAGCTGGGCCAGAACATCTACGCCAAGGGCGAATATCGCCACCAGTTCATCAACAACTTCGGCGACTTCGACACCTTCGTCGCCGGCGTCGGCTTCGCGTTCTGATCTTCGGAACCGCGATAGGAACAAGGAAAGGGGCGTCCCGCGGGGCGCCCCTTTTTTATGACTGCGGCCTCGGCCATTTGCGGGCGAAAAGCCTCGGCAGCGTATATGGGCCGGGAACGAGGGGCTAGGGAGGATGCCGTGCCAGCCTACCTCTTGTCGTCCTTATAGTAGAAGGGGCCGAGGGCATCGACGATCTTCCGGGCATCGAGCGCGCGGGGGTTCGCTGACCCGGCATCGACAAACCGGATGACGACATCGCTTTTGTAGCCGGTCGCGACGCGGCTGATCTCGAACCCGTCGCGGCTCGTGGTCTGATAACGTGCATAATCGTCGCGTTCGACGATCTCGAATGCGGGCTTCTTGTTTTCGGTCGCGAGTTCGGCCGCGCGCAGCAGCGTCATTTCGCGCACGACGGCGGGGGCGGGTGTCGCGCCGGTCAGCGATACGCGCACGCTGCCGTCCTTGTTCAGCTTTGCGCTGAACCCGTCGGTATTTTCGACCCCCTGCAGAAGCGAGATCCCCATCGTCACCGCTGCGCCGGCAAGCGCGCCGAGCAGATTGGGTCTCGAGCGCTTGTAAACGGAATTGGTCTTGATGGTCTCGGGCGCGAGCACGGCAAGCCAGATCATATTGTCGAACATCAGCTTGCGAACCACGCCGGTCTTGTCGTCCGGTGCCGGTTCGGTGGGGAGCGCGATGATGGGCGCCGCGCTGCCCGCGCCGGTGCCCGGAACGGGAGGCTTGTCCTGCATGGCGAGGAAAAGATCGGTCGAGATCGGGTCGAGGGGAAGATTTTTCCCGTTGATGAGCGTCCCGGCATCCTGCCGCCGCCCCTCGGCCAGCGCGATCCGCGCGTTGATCCGCGCCTCGTAGGCGTCGATCAATGTCCCGTCTCCGCCCAGGATGCGCTTGCGGGCCTCTTCGGAAACCGTGGTGGGGAGCGCCGATACGAGGGCGTCGTAGCGCTCCTTGGTGCTGGCGAGTTCCGCCCGGGCACCCGGGACATCGCCCGTCGCCGCCTTTGCATATGCGCGGGTGAACCGGCTCCTGAGCTGCGCGCGCACGACGTTCAGGTCCGCGAGCACGAGCGCGGACGGATCCTGTTTCTTGCTCGTGGGTTCGCTCGGCACCGGATCGGGGAATCCGATATTCGCCACCGATCGAAAGTCGCTCACCGCCGTGAAGAAGCTGGCCTGATAATAGAGAAAGTCGGGGTCCAGCTTTCCGGCGGCGGCGATCACGGCCTTTGCGTCATCATCCTGCTGGCGATGCGTCATCAGCAGATGGGCCGCGACGCGCTGCACCTCGGTGGCGAGCGGCCGCGCGGCGGCGCTCCGGCGGGCGAGAAGGAGGGCCTCGTCGCCCTTGCCCGTCCGGTCGAGAATGAGCGCCCGGATCAGGTCCAGCGACACATCGAAGCTTCGCGCATAGAGCGGATCGCTCTCGCTCGTGCGGGCCGCGGCCTCTGCGGCGTCGATGTCCTTCAGCGCCTCCTCGAACTTCTGGCCGCGCACATGGGCCATCGCCCTGGCGCGGAGCAGATGGGCGCGCCGCAACGTCTGGGCCGGCAGCAGCTTCGGATGGGCCAGTGCCGCGTCGCAGGCCGACACCACGCTCATCCAGGCCTGTGAAAAATCGCTGAACCTCGCGCTATTGGCGGCGGAACTCAGCCCGGTCGGCGATTTGCCCGGTTTGCCCATCGCGTCGCAGCTCGCGAAAATATCGGTGTCCGAGGCATAGGCCGGGCTGCCCGCAAGCGCGAAGCCGACAAGCGCGGCCGTAACCAGGAAATTCTTCCGCAACGACGTCATAGATATGCCCCCCGACCATTCCGGGGGCTGCCGCCAAATATGTCCATACAGCATGCTTGCCCGCATGAATGCGCCCCCGGAACCGAGCCTTAGACCGAAATCCCGCGGCTGGGTCAAATACCGTCGGTCCGCTACCGGCCGGAATCTGCCGTCAGGCCATTGTGAAGATTCGCGCAGAGGCGCAGAGATCGCCGAGGTTTTTACGCTCGCTCTCTGCGTTCTCTGCGCCTCTGCGCGAAATATTTGGAAGACGGTTTTCGACCGGAAACCGACGCCTCCTTCATCGTCACCATGAACTTGTTGCAGGGTCCATGGCCCGCCGGTTCCTTCAGCGCGGCGTCCAACGAGAGTTCGGGCCATGGATGCTGAAACAAGTTCGGCATGACGAAATTGCAGGGCAGCTCCCCCCAAACCGCCATCCCCTACAATCGCTCGTAAAGGCCGTCCGATCACGCTATACTCCCTCTCGCCAGAGGGTCGGGCGATCGCCGCCGCGCAAGCGGGGGAGGAAAGTCCGGGCTCCACGGAAATCACGGTGCCGGATAACGTCCGGCGGGCCGGTCTTCGGGCCGGTTCAGGGAAAGTGCCACAGAGAGCAGACCGCCCAAGGCTTCGGCCCGGCGAAAGGTGAAAGGGTGCGGTAAGAGCGCACCGCGCGGACGGTAACGGACGCGGCACGGCAAACCCCACCGGGAGCAAGGTCGAATAGGGATGGCAAGAGGCAACTCAGGGCTGATTCCGGCCCCGCCGTCCGGGTTGACTGCTTGAGCGTTCGGGTAACCGTCCGCCTAGAGGAATGATCGCCTATCCCCGGAAACGGGGTGGACAGAACCCGGCTTACAGACCCTCTGGCATCTCTCCCGACAGCGGCGCGCGGGGAACCGCGTGCCGCAGGCCCGCGTTCCATGCGGACCGGAAGGAGACGCACCATGAAAGTCGTCGATGACCATGTCGAAGTAACCGAGACCGAGGCGAGCAGCGGCGTGAAGGGACATAATGTCCGCTATGTGCTCGCTTTCTCGATGGTCGCGGTGATCATCATCCTGTCCGCGATCTGGATCATCCCGGTGCTCTTGCAGCCC